>JANMAP010000035.1:0-10347 GCA_031359905.1 Burkholderiales bacterium
ATGGGGCTGGGTGCCGCTGCAGGCGCTGGCCGATCGGCTCGCCCGCTGGGGCCCGCTGGTGGCTGTCGACCGGCGCATCGCCGCGATGTCGCCCTACGCCGCGCTGACCGTGCTGCTGCTGCCGGCGCTGGCGCTGCTGCCGTTGAAGCTGGTCGGCCTGTGGCTGTTGTCGCGCGGCTGGGTGCTGTGGAGCCTGCTGCTGATGCTCGTCTCCAAGCTCGCCGGCACGGCCGTGCTGGCGCACCTGTTCGTGCTGACCAAGCCAGCGCTGATGACGCTGCCCTGGTTTGCCCGGCTGTACGTGCGCTGGACAGCCTGGAAGGACGACATGCTGGCGCGCGTGCGTGGCACTGTCGTGTGGGCTGCGGCACGCCGCGCCCGCGCGGCGCTCACGCGCCTGTGGCGCGCGCGCTAAGTCCCGCGCCTGTGGCGCCTGCGTTGAGTCGCGCGCCTCAGCCGCCGGACGACTTGTCGAGCGCGCTCTTCGCGCCGTCGAACTGGGCCAGCGCATGGGCCAGGAACGGCAGCACCGGCTGCAGCGTGTCGAACAGGGTGTGCGGCGGGTTGGCGACGAAGACGCTGCTGCCCAGCATGCCGAAGCCGCGCTCGTCGGCCTGCGCGACGGTCAGCCGGGCGTGCAGCCAGCCCTTCTTGGCCGCGCTGTCGGCCGCGGCCTTCAGACGCTGCGGCAGCTGCGCGGCTTCGAGCAGCTGCAGCTGCGGCAGCCAGATCACCACCACGCATTCCGGGAAACGCGTCAGCGCCTCGCGCAAGGCGGCCAGGGTGCGGGCGTAATCGGTCTTGATCTCATAGCTCGGGTCGATCAGCAGCACACCGCGGCGCGTGGTCGGCGGCAGCTGCGATTTCAATGCCGCAAAGCCGTCGGTCATCGCCACCTCGACGCCCGGCGTGTCGCCGAGGTAGCTGGCCAGGATCTTGTGCTCGGTGGGGTGGATTTCGTAGAGCCGCAACTGGTCCTGCGGGCGCATCAGCAGATGGCTGATGGCCGGCGAGCCGGGGTACTGGATCAACGCGGCGCCGTCGTTGAAAGCACGCACCAGCTCGACGTAATCGGCCAGCGGCGCCGGCAGATCGTGCAGATCCCACAGCGAAGCGATCCCCTGCAGGTATTCGCCGCGCTTGTTGGCGTAGTCGCCGCGCAGCGAATAGCCGCCGGCACCGGCATGGGTGTCGATCAGCCGCCAGCCCTTGCCCTTCAGGTTCATGTAGCGCAGCACCGCGGCCAGCACGGTGTGCTTGAGCACATCGGCGTGGTTGCCGGCGTGGAAGGCATGGCGGTAGGCGAGCATGCAGCGATGGTGCCACGGGGCATCGGCTGCCCCGCGCGGCTGCGCCGGGCTGCGCCCGTCGATCGCCGCATCGATCGCGGCGGCGGCGAGCGGTGACCGCGGCGACGGGCTCGTCAGGCGCGGGCCCGGCTCCTGAAGAGGTCGCGAAGATTCACCTCGCGCGGCCCCGGCTGCAGCGTGATGGCGTCACCCGCCGCCAGGTGGCCGGGGATCAGCACCGCCAGATAGGCGCCGCAGTAGCCCGACTGCACCATCAGCTTGGCGGCCTGCGCAAACCCCATCGCGTCGTTGAACTTGAAGCAGGGAAACCGCGGCTCGCTGACCGCCAGCACGCAGCCCGGCGCCTCGTCGCTGCCACCGATCAGCAGGCGGTCGCCGATCCACAGCCGGTCCTCGAGCAGCCCTTGCACGCTGAGGTTTTCGCCGAACGCGCCGTCGGGCAGCGGCTGGTCCCAGCCTGCGACCCGGGCCTGCGCCCGCACGGTCTGCCAGAAGGCACGGTGCTCCTGGGGATAGGCGTAGACGGCCTTGCTGCGCCCGCCGTGCACCGATGGATCGGCCTGCTCGTCACCGTCCAGCCCCAGTGGGCCGACTGCCACCCGGCCGTCGACGGGCCGCTTGTGGATCGCGCTGAGGTATGTCCGGCCGTGGGCAGTCACTTCGCTGGCAGCCGCGCGATGGACGGCAAGGACCTTCATCCCGGCCGCCTTTCCATGGCGTGCATCACGGTATTCCGATCTTGCATGACCCCTCCGGGACCGGTGGTGACGCGCCAGCGACATTCGTCCGACAATCGGCACCCCCCCAAAACAAGGACGCCGGCCAGGACACGCACCACGCGGCATTCGGCGAGCTCCGCCGCCCCACCAGCCCACGCGGCACCGGTGACGCAGGCGGCCCCGGGTCTCGCCCAATCCCGCTTTCCTCGTTCCTTCATCTTTTGCCTCGTCAATCTCAATCGGAGTGTCCATGAACTGTCCCGTGATGGAAGGTCTGAACTTGAACGTGCCTGCCCATGTGCAACACCAGCGGCTGATCGCCTGGGTCGCCGAGATCGCGGCATTGACCGAAGCCGCCAGCGTCCATTGGTGCGACGGCTCCCAGGAGGAGTCGGACCGCCTGTGCGCGCAGTTGATCGCCGCGGGAACGCTGATGAAGCTCAACCCCGAACTGCGCCCGAACAGCTTCCTGGCGCGCAGCGACCCGAGCGACGTCGCCCGCGTCGAAGACCGGACCTTCATCTGCAGCCAGCGCGCCGAAGACGCCGGCCCGACCAACCACTGGGTCGCCCCGGCCGAGATGCGCCAGCGCCTGCAGACCGGCCTGCCCGATGGCACCCCGGCGTTGTTCCGTGGCGCGATGAAGGGCCGCACGCTGTATGTCGTGCCGTTCTCGATGGGCCCGCTGGGCTCGCACATCTCGCACATCGGCGTCGAACTCACCGACAGCCCGTACGTGGTCGTCAGCATGCGGGTGATGACGCGCATGGGCCGCGGCGCGCTCGACGTGCTCGGCGCCGACGGTGCCTTCGTGCCCTGCGTGCACACCGTCGGCGCACCGCTGCTGCCCGGGCCCGATGGTCAGGTCAAGGACGTGGCCTGGCCGTGCAACCCGACCAAGTACATCGTTCACTATCCCGAGACCCGCGAAATCTGGAGCTACGGTTCGGGCTACGGCGGCAACGCGCTGCTCGGCAAGAAATGCTTCGCGCTGCGCATCGCCAGCACGATGGGGCGTGATCAAGGCTGGCTGGCCGAACACATGCTGATCCTTGGTGTCACCAACCCGGCCGGGCGCAAATACCACGTCGCCGCCGCCTTCCCCAGCGCCTGCGGCAAGACCAACTTCTCGATGCTCGTGCCGCCGGCGGGCTTCGCGGGCTGGAAGGTCACGACCATCGGCGACGACATCGCCTGGATCAAGCCCAACGCCGACGGCCGCCTGTACGCGATCAACCCCGAAGCCGGCTACTTCGGTGTCGCCCCGGGCACCAACGACCACACCAATCCGAACTGCATGCAGTCGCTGCGGCGCGACGTGATCTTCACCAACGTCGCGTTGACCGACGACGGCGACGTCTGGTGGGAAGGCATGACCGAGACCCCGCCGGCGCACCTGATCGACTGGCAGGGCCGCGACTGGACGCCGGCCATCGCCAAAGAGGCCGGAGAGAACGGAAAGCCGCGGCCCGCCGCGCATCCGAACAGCCGCTTCACGGTGGCGGCGGCCAACAACCCGGTGCTCGACCCCGAGTGGGACAACCCGCAGGGCGTGGCCATCGACGCCTTCATCTTCGGCGGCCGGCGCTCGACCACCGTGCCGCTGGTGACCGAGGCGCGCAACTGGACCGAAGGCGTGTACATGGCCGCCACGATGGGCAGCGAGACCACCGCTGCCGCCGCCGGCGCGCAGGGTGTGGTGCGCCGCGACCCGTTCGCGATGCTGCCCTTCACCGGCTACAACATGGCCGACTACTTCCAGCACTGGCTGGCACTCGGCGAACGGCTCGCCCAGAGCGGCGCGAAGCTGCCCAAGTTCTACTGCGTCAACTGGTTCCGCAAGGGCGCCGACGGCAAGTTCGTCTGGCCCGGCTATGGCGAGAACATGCGCGTGCTGGAATGGATGATCGGCCGCGCCGAAGGCACCGCCGGCGGCGCCGAGAACGTCTTCGGCGTCAGCCCGCGTTACGCCGACCTGCGCTGGGAAGGCCTGGCCTTCACGCCGGCGCAGTTCGACAGCGTCATCAGCATCGACCGCGCCGCCTGGCAGCAGGAACTGACGCTGCACGCCGAGCTGTTCAAGACCCTGGAATACCACCTGCCGGCGGCGCTGCCGGCGACCAAGGCACGCATCGAACAGCGGCTGGCGGCCTGATCCCGCTGGCGGCCGCCGCAGCCGCGCGGCGGGCCGGTCGGCGGGCTCTCGGGCACACTGCCCGCGTGCCTTCGACGTCCCCGCTGCTCGCCGCTTTCGACCGCCAGATCGGCTGGTGCCGCGAGCCGGCTCCTTTCACCGCCCGGCTGCTGCAGCACGGCCGCGACTGGCTGGCTGGGGACGGCGAGGCGCATGCCGTGTTCGCCGGCCTCAGCGACGACCCGCTGGCCGCCGCGCTGGCGCTGCGCTGGGCCAGCGCCCTGCACCACCTGGCGCTGCGGGGCCTGCAACCCTGGTCCGCCTGCTGGCCGTCGACCGCCGACGACCCGGGCGCGCCGGTCAGCGACGCGGCCCTGGCCGAGGCCGTCCAGTGCGCCTGGCAGGACCAGCGGGCGCAGGTGCTGCGCGCCCTGGCGCGGCCGCCGCAAACCAACGAGGTCCAGCGCAGCGCCGTGCTGCTGCCCGGCCTGCTGCATGTCGCTGCGGTCAGCGGTGGATTGCCTCTGGGCCTGCTGGAGATCGGCGCGTCGGCCGGCCTCAACCTGTGGTGCGACCGTTACCGTCACGATCACGGCGGCTGGACCTGGGGCGACCCGGCCGCAGCGCTGACGCTGCGCGCCGACTGGTCCGGCCCGCCGCCGCCGGCCACCGCACTGCAGGTGCAGCACCGCGCCGCCTGCGATGCCGCGCCGCTGTGCCTGGCCGATCCCGACGAAGGACTGCGCCTGGCTTCGTTCGTCTGGCCCGAGCAGCATGAACGCCGGCAGCGGCTGCGCCGCGCCATTGCGGCCAGCCAGCCCTGGAGCGCAGCCGAGGGTGTGACTGTCGAAGCGCTGCCGGCGGCGCGCTTCGTGGCCCGCGAGCTCGCGGCGGCACGGCCGGGGCGGGCCACGGTGTTGATGCACTCGGTGGTCTGGCAGTACATCGCCAGCGATGAGCAGCAGGCCATTGCTGCAGCGCTGGCCCGCGCTGCCGAGCGAGCCAGTGTGGCGGCGCCGCTGGCCTGGCTTCGCTTCGAGCCGCCGCAGCCCGATGCCGCCACCGAGTTGCGCTGCACGCTGTGGCCGGGCGGCGTCGACCGCCTGCTGGCCCGCGCCCATCCGCACGGGGCGCGCATCGAGTGGTGCGCCGACGGAGCCGCCGCGTGAAACTGCAGCTGCTGTCCGACCTGCACTTCGAGACCGAGACCTTCGACCCCGAGCCGACCCCCGGCGCCGACCTGCTGGTGCTGGCCGGCGACATCGATGCCACCTGGGCCGCCTACGAGCGCTTTGCCGGCTGGCCGGTGCCGGTGGTGGTGGTCGCCGGCAACCACGAATACGACGGCCGCGAACTCGACGACGCGCTGCCGGCGCTGCGCGCGCACTGCGCGCGCCTGGGCCTGACGCTGCTGCAGCGCGACCAGCTGATCGTCGACGCCTCCGACGGCCGGCGGATCCGCCTGCTCGGTGCCACCCGCTGGAGCGACTTCGACCTGTTCGGCGCCGCCCAGCGGCCGCGCGCCGAACGCGCCGCGGCCTACTTCATGCGGCTGATGGCGGCGACCCGCGGCGGCCGGCCCTTCGACGTGGCGGCGGTGCGTGAAGAAGGCCTGGCCTGCCGCGGCTGGCTGGAGCGCGCGCTGCAGGCCACCCCCGGCGGCCCGGCCACTGCCCGCCGCTGGGACCAGACGGTGGTCATCACCCACTTCGCGCCCAGCCTGAAAAGCGCCGACCCGCGCTACGGCCGCCAGCCCGGCACCGCCAGCTTCTGCAACGCCGACGACGATCTGATCCCGCGCGCCGACCTGTGGCTGCACGGCCACCTGCACTGTCGTCACGACTACCTGGTGCCGCGGCCTGCGCGGCGGGCGACCCGCGTCATCTGCCAGGCGCGCGGCCTGGCCAGCAAGGGCGAGGACGAGGGTTTCGACGCCTGGAAGCTGATCGAAGTCTGAGTGCCCAGGTCGGGCGGAGCGGCCTTGCCCCGCGGGGGATCAAGGACAGTGGCAAGACCACAATTCCTTGAGATCGCAGCCGCAGCGATGGTGCCGGTGCGACACTCACGCACAGCGGCTCGCCGGTGGCCGCCGCACAGGAGCGCACATGAAGATTCTCGCCGCCGTCGACGGCAGCCTGTTCAGCAAGCGCATGCTCGCCTACCTGGCCGCGCACGACGAATGGTTGGGCCCGCAGCACGAGTACACCCTGGTCCACGCCGTGGCCGCCGTGCCGCCGCGCGCTGCCGCAGTGCTCGACAAGACGTTGCTGAAGGACTACTACGACGACGAATCGGCCAAGGTCTTCAAGCCGATCCGCAGCTTCTTCGACAAGCAGGGCGTCAAGGCCGCGTACGTGGCCAAGGTCGGGCCGGCGGCGGAGGTCGTCGCCAGTCTGGCCGACAAGGGCAAGTTCGACCTCGTCGTGCTTGGCTCGCACGGCCATGGCTCGATCATGAGCGCGGTCATGGGTTCGGTGGCCACCAAGGTGGTGGCGCAGTGCAAGGTGCCGGTGCTGCTGATTCGCTGAGGCACGCCCGCCGGTGCCACGTCGGCCGTCGCGCTCAGCGTCCGCGCAGCCCGTTCCAGAACAACGCCAGCATCCAGTCGACGATCTGCGCATTGCTGTACTGGGCACCGGCCTTCAGCGCCGCGGGCACCGGGTCGCAGGCGCTGGCGTAGATCCGGTACAACACCACCTCGGCCGGCAGGTCGGCGGCAATCGTGCCGGCGGCCTGCGCCTGCAGGATCCAGGCGCCGAGGGGTTCGCTGGCCTGCATCAGCAGGTCTAGGTATTCCTTGTTGCCCAGCAACTCGTCGCGCAGCGACGAATGCTGCGCCGGCAGCGATGGCATCTGCCCGGCGAGCTGGCGTTCCAGCGCCCAGCGCACGACAGCCTGCAGGCGGTCGGTGGCAGTTGCCGCGGTGCGCGCGGCCTGCTCGTCGATCATCGACAGGGCATCGCGCAGCACCTGCACCATGGCCGCGGCGGCCAGTGCTTCCTTGCTCGGAAAGTGCTTGTACAGGCTGGCCTTGGCGATGCCGACATCGGCGGCCACCTCGTCGACCGTCATGCGGTCGAAACCCTTGTCGGCCAGCAGCCGGTTAACGACGGCGACGATCGCCTCTTCGCGAACGCGCAGGACTTGCTCGCGGAATGGCAGGCGGGGCATGGCGCAATGTTAATCGCCGCCCCGTGCGGCCCAGGGCCCAGGCCCAGGCCGAGGGCCGAGGGCTCAATTCTCAAGGCGCCGGGTTGCGGCGCCGCGCCCAGCGCCGGATCCAGCCCGGCGAGCGGGCGGTCGCGGCCGGACGCGCTGTCGTCGCGTCGTCGCCCATCTCGCTCAGGCTCAGGTCCAGGCCGAAGGCGGTGCCGAAGTCCGCCGCGTCGTCGTGCCGGCCGGCCGCGCGGCTGCGCCAGCGGGCGTACCAGCGGGGCGTCGTGTTGGCCTGGTGCGGCATGGCGGGCTTTCGGCAGCGGGGGCTAGGCGGAGGGCGGTGGCGTGCAGTGTCCCGCGTCGTCTGCGCGGCCAAGCGCCGAACAGCACGGCCGGCGTGCGGCAATTCACGTGACCGCGGCGGGCGTGCGCGGCGGCCGCTGCGCGCCGATAGACTCAGCGCCCCCAAACGCCCCCCACAACGCCACCCACCCCGCCCGCGGGCGCGATCTGCGCCGGCCCGCGCCGGGCGGGGCCGCCATGACCGAAGCCCATGACCGCAACCACGCCCACCGCCGCGTTCGCAGCCATCGACTTCGGCACGTCGAATTCGGCCATCGCACTGCCGCGGGCCGGGGCCGCGGGTGTCGCCGGCGGGGTGCGCCTGGTGGCGCTGGAGGGCGGCCAGCCGACCATGCCGACCGCCGTCTTCTACCGCGCCGACACCCCGACGAGCCAGGTCGAGGCCGAACGCCTGTACGGCCGCGCGGCCATTGCTGCCTATGTCGAAGGCATCGACGGCCGGCTGATGCGTTCGATGAAGAGCATCCTCGGGTCGACCCTGCTCGACCAGCGCACCGATATCGGCGGCGGCCGCGCGGTGCGCTACCGCGACGTCGTCGTCGGCTTCCTGCGTCAACTGAAGAAGAGCGCCGAGGTCGAACTCGGCAGCGCGCTGCACCGCGTGGTGCTCGGACGGCCGGTCTTCTTCGTCGACGACGATCCGGCGCGCGACGCCCAGGCACAGGCCGCGCTGCAAGCCGCGGCGCAGGCGGTCGGTTTCACCGAGGTGCTGTTCCAGTACGAGCCGATCGCCGCCGCGTTGGACCACGAAAGCCAGATCGACCGCGAGCAGGTGGTGCTGGTCGCCGACATCGGCGGCGGCACCTCGGACTTCTCGGTCGTGCGCGTCGGCCCGCGACGCCGCGGGCGCGCCGAGCGCCGCGACGACATCCTGGCCAACCATGGCGTGCACCTGGCCGGCACCGACTTCGACCGGCATGTCGAACTGGCCAGCATCCTGCCGCTGCTCGGCTACCGCACGCGGCGCCCGCCGCGGCCCGCGGACGCCGCCGGGCAGACCGCCGAGGTACCCAGCGGCATCTACTTCGACCTGGCCACCTGGCACCTGATCAACACCGTCTATGCGCCGGCCCGGCTGGCCGAACTGCGCGCCATGAAGGGCTGGTACGCCGATCCGCGTCACCATGCCCGGCTGCTCGATGTGCTCGAGCAGCGGCTGGGGCATGCGCTGGCCGCCGCGGCGGAGCAGGCGAAGATCGATGTCGCCCTGCACGGCGGCGCGCTGATCGACCTGTCGATCGTCGAGCGCGGCCTCGCGGCGAGCCTGGTCGAGGCCACCGCGGCCGACGCGATCGAGGCCGACCTGGCGCGCATCGTCGACGCCGCGCGCGACACCGCGCGGCAGGCCGGCCTGGCGCCGACGCAGATCGACGTGCTGTATTTCACCGGCGGGTCGACCGGCCTGACCCCGCTGGTCGAGCGCATCGGCGCGTGCTTCCCCCGCGCCGAGCGGGTGCGCGGCGACCGCTTCGCCAGCGTCGCCCAGGGCCTGGGGCTGCACGCCCGGGCGGTGTTCGGCGGCTGAAGGGCGTCAGCGCCCCGGGCTGGCGAACCTGAAGGTCCTGGCCGAAAAGCCCTGAACGCAGCCGGATTCGGGGCCTCTGGACTTGCCGCCGGCCCGGTGCCGGTCCACCGCTTCTCAGGTCGACGAGCGTGCGGGCGCCTTTGCGCTTCTGCGCCGCGGCCGTTTGGCCGCACCGGCAGGGCGGCGGGCGCCGCTGGCATGGCGGCGGCGCGGCACGGTCGCAGCGGGGCGCGGGCGGGTGACGTCGGCGATCAGCATCAGCGCGCGCACCAGATCCTGCACGGCTTCGGCCAGATCGGTCGGCGGCTCCAGCGTCTCGATGACTGCCAGCAGGGCGTCGGCGTCTTCCAGGTCGTCGGGGTCGAAGTGCAGGTACAGCAGGGCCAGCGGCTCGACCAGTTCGGGGTTGTCGATGGCCATCAGCGCCGGGAAGGCGTCCATTGCCGCGGCGAAGCCGGCGACCCAGGGCAGCACGCTGGCCGAGGGCGAGTCGTCGTCGCCATCGCGATCGCGGTCGTTGTCGTTGTCGTTGCCGCTGTTGCCGCTATCGGCATCGGCATCGACCTTCGCAACGGCCTGCGCATCGGCCGGATCGATCTGGTAGATCCAGGGGTCGAACCACTCGCGGCGCGCGATCGCCTGTTCCAGTTCGGCATGCCGGCGCATCACCAGTCCCAGCAACTCCTGCATGGCCGGCCCGGGCGGCGCCGGCCGGCCGTCGACATCGGTGACGAACTTCAGCCAGCGATCGGCGCCGACCGGCTGCGGTTGCAGCAACACGCCACACAGGAAGCCGTCCAGCGCGGTCGCATCCAGCGGCTCCAGCGGGGCCGGCACGGCGTCGAGCAAGGCCTGCAGGCGGTCGAGGTCGGCGTCGGCCAAGGGAACGGGGGTCATGGGCGGCGGGCCGATCAAGGCCGGAGAGCGGGAAGGACGGCCGTTCACTAAAGCCGGCACCAGACCCGACAGCGCCGGCGCAAGGTCCAGGCCAGTCGAGCACCTGGATTGTCCCGTATCGACGCAGCACGGTCAGGACTGCTTTGCCGGCGCCACAGCGTCGTGGCCCCGGCGTTTGACTAGACTCGAATCCTTCCATCTGCCGGAGACACGACCATGGGCGCACCCGAAGCCTTCACCCAG
>JANMAP010000054.1:0-1625 GCA_031359905.1 Burkholderiales bacterium
TGGACTGTGCGTTCATGCTGGTGGCCTCGTGTGGTGGAAGAAATCTGCCCGTCGGTTTCGCCTCGACGCATGAACAGCGACAGCCAGGCAGGACACAAGGGCACGACCGCAAGCCGCAGCTCGAAGTGCAGTGCAGAGACCGGGTGAGGACGTGGGCGCCAGCCTTCACCCTTGGGGCCTGACTGGATGCCGCTATGCGTCGGACAGAGGCGGAACGACAGGCGGATCAACCACCCCGAGCAACCGAACGCACAGGCCGGCTTTCCACCCGATCAACGATCGCGCGCGAAGCTTCCCAGCTGAGCGATCTATCGCCGCACCGCGGCGCACTTCAACCAGCGCAGCGCAGGCCAGAAGCCCAGCGCAACGCGCGGGGCGTGCCCTCAATGGTTGAGGCTTTCGCCATAGACGCTGACACAACATGGATCTGACGCAAGCGAGCGAGTCGCCCGGTCTCGCAATCGAGAGCGTCAGGGCGACCTACTTGCGTTCTTGCTCAAGCCCGCGAAGCCAGATCATGTCCAGCGCGTTGAAGACATCGCCCAGTGACCGCCGCAGGTGCGGAAAGTCGACCCACAATTCCGGGTACGGGAGCGAAACGCCGCTATTCTTGTAGGCACGCTCGGCACCGTCCGCATAGCGAAACACTGTCGACGACGGATCGATTCGATGCAGCTCGCGAATGCGACCGATCAGTCGGTCGACGTGATCCTGACGGTACTTGCCCAGGATCTTCTTCTGAAGCTCTGTCGCCAGTTCATCCAGGCCATGCCGAAATGGCGCGTCAGTCAAGATGGCCTTTAGGTACAGCTCAGTGGTATGCCGGTAGCTGAACAGAATCGGGTAGACGGCCTCCCACCCCTCGCGGGCAGAGACCGCTGAGTCCATCAGTCGCTCGGCTGCCGTCCGAAACGCCCGTGCAACCTCTATTCGTTCATACCCGCTGTACGACCCCAGCGCGACCAACAACGCACCGGGTGTCCATTCGCGATCGCCAAGGTCATCAGGCGGCTCTTGAAACAAGGGCCTCGACACATCTCCCGGCAGATTGGAATTAGGCGTGCCGATCGGCATCTGGCTGACTCGTCAGCTGGTAGACCATGTCCCCTACGAACCGCCTGAACGACTCGTTCTCGACGAACTGCTTGTAGACCTGCGTGTCGTCCTTCAGCAGGATCTGCATCACCTTGCCCAGCGCCTGGTCGTGGGCCATGCGCGCGGTGTGGGGCGTGTTGTCCCGAGCGTTCTGGAAGGCCTTGTCGGCAGCCACCTTCGGCACGATGTCGTCGCGGATGCGCTTGGCCACCCGGTCGGTGTCGGCGAACAGCGTGCCGAAGTTGTCGTTGAAGGTCTTGAGGATGTTGCTCAGTCGATCCAGATCGGCCTCGGCCTTGCGCCCGCCGCCATCGGTGGGCACCGGTGCGATCTCGGCATCGGCATCGGCCAGCGCGATATTCATCAGCGCCTTCTTCTCGACGCGATAGCTGTCCATGTCGATGGCCTCCAAGAGCCCCAAGGCCAGGTCTTCTTCCTTCGGCGCCGGCAGCTTGGACACCAGCAGGTTCAGCAGGATCGACAGCTTCTCCCACTCGGCATTGGCGCCGGGCATCACCGAGGCCAGGAAG
>JANMAP010000114.1:0-5178 GCA_031359905.1 Burkholderiales bacterium
GGCGTCGCGGCTGGCTTGTTCCTGGTGCTGGCTGAAGGCACTTCGCGCCTGGTCGAGCATGCGTTCGACGAGACCGAGCAGTTCTTCTTCCTTGAACGGCTTTTCGATGAAGTCCATCGCGCCTTTTTTCATCGTCGTCACGGCCATCGGCACGTCGCCGTGGCCGGTGATGAAGACGATGGGCAGCGGACTCTTGCGCTCCATCAGGCGGTCCTGCAGCTCCAGGCCGCTCATGCCGTCCATGCGGATGTCGGCGATCAGGCAGGCGACTTCACGCGGATCGAAGCGCGAGAGGAACGATTCCGATGAATCGAAACACTTCACGCGGTAGTCCTTGCCTTCGAGCAACCATTGCAGCGAATCGCGCACGGCCTCGTCGTCGTCGACGACATAGACGGTGCCCTTCTTGGGGATCAGGCTCATTCGGTGGGGACGCTGCGGGCAGCAGGGTTAGCGGTGGAATCGGCCTCGGGCGGAGGGGGCCCGGGTTCACTGCGGGTGGGCGTTTCGACCGGCAGGGTGAACGAAAAACGGCAGCCCACCACCTGCGTTCCATTGTAGAGGTTCTGCGCCCGCATCCGGCCGCGGTGGCTCTCGACAATCGTCCGGCACAGGCTCAGACCGATGCCCAGGCCCTCGGCCTTGGTCGAGAAGAAGGCCTCGTACAGGCGGTCGACGACATCGTCGTCGATGCCCGGGCCCATGTCGGTTACGCTGAACTCGATGACCCCGCCTTCTTCGGCCGAGTGGCGCGGAACGACACGCAGTTCGATATGCCGGCGCGGCGTCGGCAGCTGCGCGTTGTCGATCGCCTCGGCGGCGTTCTTCAGCAGGTTCAGCACCACCTGTTCGATCAGGATCGGGTCGACCATCAGCGTCGGCAGGCGCTGCGCCACGTAGGTGTGGATGGCCACGTTGCGGCGGCGCAGTTCGATGCCGGCAAGTTCGACCGCGTCGTCGATGATCTGCCGCGCCTGTGCTGACTGCCGCTGCGGCTCGCTGCGTTTCACGAAGGCGCGGATGCGGCGGATGATCTCCCCGGCGCGCTCGGCCTGGCGTGCGGTCTTCTGCAGCGCGGCCACCAGATCCTTCTGGCTGATCGAATCGGCCTTCACGCGCGAGACCATGCCGTTGCAGTAGTTGGTGATGGCTGTCAGCGGCTGGTTCAGTTCGTGGGCCACCGACGAGGCCATCTCGCCCATCGTCACCAGCCGGCTCGTCACCTGGGCCTTCTCGGCCTGGGCGGCGACCTGCTCGTTGGCGCGCAGCCGGGCGGTGATGTCGGTGGCGATCAGCATCTGCGCCAGCCGGCCGTCGGTCCACTGCAGGTAGCGCGCGCGCACGTCGAACCACTTCTGCAGCGCTTCGACAAAGACCTCGCGCGGGCTGGCGCCGGTCTCGGTCAGCTCCTGCGTCGGCAGGCCGGACAACGGGTCCACGTCTTCATCGTTCTCGGCGTCGAAGGGCTCGCCCGGCACGCCACCGGCCATCTGCAGGTGGCCGCGCGCGTCGCCGCCGAACCACAGCCGGTAGCTGCGGTTGGCGAACAGCAGCTCGCCTTGCTGCACCGACAGCACCGAGACCGACGCGTCAAGCCCTTCGAGCACGGTGGTGAAGCGCTCGTGGCTGGCCGACAGCTGGTCGCGGATGCGCTTGGCTTCGGTGATGTTGGTCATGCTGGTCATCCAGCCGGTCTGCTGGCCCTTGGGGTCGATCAGCGGGCTGACGTACATCCGCGCATCGAACACCGAGCCGTCCTTGCGCATCACCTTGACCTCGATGCCGCCGGCCGGGCTGCGGCCCTGCAGTTCCTGCTTCAGCAGCCGCGTGTTCTCGTCCAGCCGGTCGGGCGGCCAGTGCGGGTAGGGTGGCAGGCGGCCGACGAGTTCGCTGCTGGCGTAGCCCGTCATCTGGCAGAAGGCCGCGTTGACGTAGCTGATGCGGCCTTCCAGGTCCATCGCCCGCATGCCGGTGGGCATCGAGTTCTCCATTGCCCGGCGAAAGTTGGTTTCCTGCACCAGCGCGCCCTGGATCTGGCTGCGCCGGCGCATGTGTCGCCAGGTGCCCAGCAGCATCCACACCGTCAGCACCGACAGCGCGACGACCATCCAGAACAGCGTGTTGCTGATCAGGCCGATCGACGTGCGGTAACCCTGGCCACGCAGCAGCAGCCCGTTGAGCGCCGGGGTCAGCGGCGCGTCGCTGAGGATCGGTGCCCGGGTGCTGCGCTCGGCGCGCGCGCCGGGCAGCGCCGTGACGGTGGCGGCCAGCGGCGTCTGCGCCTCGTCGACGATGGAGATCAGGTGCCGCCGCGACACATCGGGCGGCACGAAGTAGCGCAGCAGCGCACCCACCGAATACTCGACGATCAGCGTGCCGGCAAAGGCGCTTCGCTCGATCAGCGGCACATGCAGCTGGAACACTTGGCTGCCGCTGCGGTCGGCGAAGGCATGCGAGTAGGCGGCCGCGCGGCTGTCGCGGGCCGCCAGGAAGGCCAATTCGGGTTCGCTCTTGCGGCCTTCGAACGGCAGCGAAGGTTCCGACGTGGCGTCGCCAGGTGCCGCGGGCAGGTTGGCCCAATGGCTGGCGCGCGTCTGGCGGCGCGCGTTCAGCCAGGTGATCTGGGTGATTTCGGGCCGGTCGCGAGCAAAGCCGATGGCCTGCGCAAGAAATTCCTCGCCATCGATCTCGCGTGACACCAGTTCGCGCGCCATGCGGATCATGGCTTCCTGGTTCTGCACCAGGCGCAGTCCGATCTGCTGCTGGGTGATCTCTGTATCACGCTTGACCGATTCGGTCTCCCGCTCGATTTCCTCGTTGCGCAGGTACCAGAAGGCCGAAATGATGGCCGCCAGAAAGAGCAGGACCGACAGCAACGGCCCCAGCGTGGCGTAGCGGTCCTGGCGCGAGAGTGGCTGGCGGCGCCACCAGCGGCCGAACAGACGCTGCAGCGCGGGTAGCGGGGCGGGGGTTGTCGGTCGGGGTGGCGTGGTCGGCGACATCCGTGGATTATCCGGGCGCGCGTCCGACGGGGACGGCGCTGGAGGACCGTTTTCGTATGGTGAGATCAATCGGCACTATTTGAAATTCAACGCGTGTGTGACACACTGCCCGCCGAATTTCGCAGAACACAACCAACAGGAGACCAACCATGTCCGCTCTGCCCGACCCTTCGCGCGTGGCCGCCAACGAGCCCGCCGACAGCGACAGTCAGGAGACCCGCGAATGGCTCGATGCGCTGACGGCGGTGATCGGCGCCGAAGGCCCCGAGCGCGCGCACTATCTGCTGGAGCAGCTGCTCGAACACGCGCGCCAGAGCAGTATCGACATGCCGTTTTCCGCCAAGACCGGCTATGTCAACACGATCGAGCCGGAGCAGGAGGCGCGCAGCCCCGGCAACCTCGAACTGGAAGGTCGTTTGCGCGCCTACATGCGCTGGAACGCGATGGCCCTGGTGGTCAAGGCCAACCGCCTGGATCCGGCCGACGGCGGTGACCTCGGCGGCCACATCAGCAGCTTCGCCAGCCTGGCGCACATGTTCGCTGCCGGCTTCAACCATTTCTGGCGTGCCGACAGCGCCGAGCATGGCGGCGACCTGCTGTACATCCAGGGCCACAGCGCGCCGGGCATTTACGCGCGGGCCTATCTGGAAGGGCGGCTGACCGAAGAGCAGTTGCTCAACTTCCGCCAGGAAGGGTCCGGCAAGGGGTTGTCGAGCTATCCGCACCCGAAGCTGATGCCCGATTTCTGGCAGTTTCCGACCGTCAGCATGGGCCTCGGCCCGTTGATGGCGATCTACCAGGCGCGCTTCCTGAAGTACCTGCACGCGCGCGGCATCGCCGACACCGCGAAGCGCAAGGTCTGGGTCTTCTGCGGCGACGGTGAGATGGACGAACCCGAAAGCCTGGGTGCCATCGGCCTGGCGGCGCGCGAGAAGTTGGACAACCTGGTGTTCGTCATCAACTGCAACCTGCAGCGACTGGACGGCCCGGTGCGCGGCAACGGCAAGATCATTCAGGAGCTGGAAGGCGAGTTCCGCGGCTCGGGCTGGAACGTCATCAAGCTGATCTGGGGCAAGGAGTGGGACGGCCTGCTGGCCCGCGACAAGGACGGCGCCTTGCGCAAGATCATGCAAGAGACCCTGGACGGCGATTACCAGGCCTTCAAGGCCAACGACGGCGCCTTCGTGCGCAAGAACTTCTTCGGCCGCGACCCGCGCACGCTCGAGATGGTGGCCAAGATGTCCGACGACGACATCTGGAATCTGCGCCGTGGTGGGCACGATGCAGGCAAGGTCTACGCCGCATTCCACGCCGCCAATTCGCACCAGGGCCAGCCGACCGTGCTGCTGGTGAAGACGGTGAAGGGCTGGGGCATGGGCGAGGCGGGGGAGGGGAAGAACACCGCGCACCAGACGAAGAAGCTCACCGACGACGACATCCGCCGTTTCCGCGACCGCTTCAACATTCCGATCCCGGACGCCGACCTGGCGAAGATCCCGTTCTACAAGCCGGCCGACGACACGCCCGAAATGAGGTACCTGCACGAGCGCCGCAAAGCGCTCGGCGGCTACCTGCCCAAGCGCCGTGCCCGCGCCGAAGAGCAGTTCACCGTTCCCGCGCTGGAGACCTTCAAGGCCGTGCTCGAGCCGACCGCTGCGGGCCGCGAAATCAGCACCACGCAGGCCTACGTGCGCTTCCTGAACACGCTGCTGCGCGACGCGGCACTGGGCCCGCGCGTCGTGCCGATCCTTGTCGACGAGGCGCGCACCTTCGGCATGGAGGGCCTGTTCCGCCAGATCGGCATCTACAACCCGGAAGGGCAGAAGTACACCCCGGTCGACAAGGACCAGGTGATGTACTACCGCGAGGACAAGGCCGGGCAGATCCTGCAGGAGGGCATCAACGAGCCCGGCGGCATGGCCAGCTGGATCGCCGCGGCGACGAGCTACAGCACCAACAACCGCATCATGGTGCCGTTCTATGTCTACTACTCGATGTTCGGCTTCCAGCGCATCGGTGACCTGGCCTGGGCTGCCGGCGACATGCAGGCCCGCGGCTTCCTGCTCGGCGGCACCAGCGGCCGCACGACGCTGAACGGCGAGGGCCTGCAGCACGAGGACGGCCACAGCCACATCCTGGCCGGCACGATCCCGAATTGCATCTCCTACGATCCGAG
>JANMAP010000133.1:0-5091 GCA_031359905.1 Burkholderiales bacterium
GGGACGCGGTGATCGCGGTCAACCTCAAGGGCAGCTTCCTGGTCGGCCAGGCAGTGGCGCGTGCGATGGTGGCCAATCCGCGACAGGTACAGCACCGACAGCAGGGTCTTCAAGCGCCACGGCCCGCGGCTGATCAATGCGCCCATGCCCAGGCTGCCGACGATGTTGAACAGCCCCAGCACGGCCAGCGACCAGGCCCCCACCGCCGGTGGCAGGCCGCACGACGCAACCACCCCGGGCAGGTGCGTGGCCAGGAAGGCGACGTGGAAGCCGCAGACGAAGAAGCCGGCGGCGAGCAACCGGAAGCTCGGATCGGCCAGCGCCCGCGACACCGCCTGGCGCGTGGTCTCCGGCGGCGCCGCATCGGCCGCCGGCGGCACCCGCGGCGGCGCGCGCAGGACCCAGGCTGCGGGCAGCGCCAGCAGGGTCAGCAGGCCCAGGGTCTGCAGCGCCGCGACCCAGCCGGCGGCAGCGGTCACCGCTTGGGCCAGCGGTGCGAACACGAACTGGCCGAACGAGCCGCCGGCGTTGACGATGCCGGTGGCGAAGCCGCGCTTGTCGGGCGCCACCAGCCGCGTCGTCGCGGCCATCAGCACCGACGGCCCGGCCATGCCGGCCCCGCCCGCCGACAGCACGCCGATCGCCAGGATCAGGCCCCAGGTGGTCGTCATGTACGGGATCAGCAGCGTGCCGACGGCAACCAGCAGGACCCCGACGACCAGCACCCGGCCGGGCCCGGCGCGGTCGGCGACGATGCCGGCCAGCGGCTGCGTCAGCCCCCACCACAGCTGGCCGAAGGCGAAGGCCAGGCTGATGCTGGCCAGGCCCAGGCCGGTCTGTGTGTTGATCGCACTGAGGAACAGGCCCATCGACTGGCGCGCGCCCATCGTCAGTGCGAAGGTGCCGGCGGCGGCCAGCAGAACGAGCGCCAGCGGGCGTAGCGGCAGGGAACGGTCGTTCATGGTCGGGCTCCTGGGCGATGCGCGCGGGGACGCGGAGTGAAGGGAATGAGCGGAATGAGCCGAATGCGGCGGGCCGACGGTGGGCAGCGGGCGGGCGGCCGGCGTCAGCCCGTTCGGCTGACGATCGCGTCGTCGTCGGCCAGCACCGCCAGGCAGTCGTCGAGCAGGGCGTGCAGGGCCGCCACGCGCGCCACACCCAGACGCTCGTTGAGCGCCAGCTGCGCGCGCTTCCAGGCCCGCTGCGCATCGCTGCGCAGAGCCTGGCCCACGGGCGTGGCCTCGACCACGCGGCTGCGCGCGTCGTCGTTGCCGATGTCCACGCGAACGTAGCCCTTGTCGATCAAGGGCTGCAGGTTGCGCGACAGCGTCGACGCGTCCAGGTGCATCGTGGCGGCCAGCGCGCCAGCGCGCAGCGGCCCCAGCTTGACGACATGCGACAGCAGCGAGTACTGCGTCGCCTTCAGCCCGGTCGGGCCGACGAAGCCTTCGTAGTGGCGCGCCACCAGCCGGCTGGCCTGCTTGAGTTTGAGATTGGTGCAGCCGCGCGGCGCCTGCAGGGCTGGCGGCGGCAGGGTCGAAGACTTGGTTGCCATGGCGTTGGAGTGCCCTTAAACTACTTGCATATGCAATCTTATCGGAGAAGCGATGAACTGGGAAGAGAACAAGGGAGTCGACGCCGCCGCACGCCTGGCGCAATGGTTGGCCGCCGAAGCCGAACAGCGCCAGCGCATGGCCGGCCCGGGCATCGCGCGGCCCGAGCAGGTCGCGACGCTCGACGGCCTGGGCCAGTTCCAGGCCATGCTGCGCGGCGAGATGCCGAGCACGCACATCGGCCGCACGCTCGATTTCCTGCTCGTCGAGATCGCGCGCGGCCGCGCCGTGTTCCAGGGCACGCCGGGGTTGGCGCACCTGAATCCGATGGGCGTGGTGCACGGCGGCTGGTTCGCCACGCTGCTCGACTCGGCGCTGGGCTGCGCGGTGCACAGTGCGCTGCCGCAGGGCAAGGCCTACACCACGCTGGAGCTGAAGGTGAACATGATCCGCGCCATCACGCCGCAGGTGCCGCGGGTGCGCGCCGAAGGCCGCATCATCCACCTCGGGGGACAGACGGCCACCGCCGAAGCGCGGCTGATCGGCGCCGACGGCAAGCTCTACGCCCACGGCAGCACCACCTGCCTGGTCTTCGACTTGCGCAGGCACCTGCCCCCGGCGGCCGACGCAGCCTGAAGAACGCCACTCGCGCGACTCGCGCGACAATCGTGGGCATGAAATATCTGCACACCATGGTCCGCGTGACCGACATCGACGCCTCGCTGAAGTTCTATCGCGATGCGCTGGGGCTGGACGTGCTGTCCCGCCGCGACAACGAAGGCGGGCGTTTCACGCTCGTCTTCCTGGCCGCGCCCGGCGACGGCACGGCGCAGGTCGAGCTGACCTACAACTGGCCGGCGCCCGACGGCCGCAGCGAGACCTACACCGGCGGCCGCAACTTCGGCCATCTGGCGTATGCCGTCGACGACATCTATGCCGCCTGCCAGCGCCTGGTGGACCACGGCGTGACGATCAGCCGCCCGCC
Organism: Burkholderiales bacterium; assembly: GCA_031359905.1. GTDB lineage: Bacteria > Pseudomonadota > Gammaproteobacteria > Burkholderiales > Burkholderiaceae_C > Rubrivivax. Next base: position 2,539 of record JANMAP010000133.1, read on the forward strand.
GCGCGACGGCCGCATGGCCTTCGTGCGCTCGCCGGACAGCATCTCGGTCGAACTGCTGCAGGCCGGCGCCGCGTTGCCACCGGCCGAGCCGTGGGCCTCGATGCCCAACGTCGGCGCCTGGTGAACGGCAGCTCGGCGTGTACCTGCCGTCGCACTTCGAGCAGCGGGACCCGCAGGCCCTGCAGTCGCTGATGCGCGAGCATCCGCTGGCCACGCTGGTGACCAGCACTGCCGATGGCGTCACCGCCGACCTCGTTCCGCTGGAATACGACGCGGCGGCGCAGACCCTGCGCGGCCACGTCGCTCGCGCCAACCCGCTGTGGCGGCACGCTGCCGGGCAGGCGGTGCTGGCAGTGTTCAATGGCCCGCAGGCCTACGTCTCGCCAAACAGCTACCCGAGCAAGGCGCTGACCCACAAGGTCGTGCCGACCTGGAACTACGCGGTGGTGCACGCCCACGGCCGGCTGCGCGCGGTCGAGGACGCGCCCTGGCTGCACGCGCTGGTCACGCGGCTGACCGACCACCACGAAAGCCCGCAGCCGCGGCCCTGGGCGGTGACCGATGCGCCCGACGATTACGTCCAGCAGATGCTGCGCGCCATCGTCGGCATCGAGATCCCGGTCGATCGCCTGGTCGGCAAGTTCAAGCTCAGTCAGAACCGCAGCGCCGCCGACCGCCAGGGCGTGATCGATGCCCTGCAGGCTGGCGACAGCGTGGCGCAATCGCTGGTCCGCCTCATGCGAAACTGACGTCCATTCCGTTGCCGAGGACCGTCATGAAGACTGCCGTCCGCCTTGTCTGTCCCCTGCTGCTGAGCCTGGTCGCCGTCTCGGCCGGAGCGCAGAAGCTTGCGCCCGGGCTGTGGGAAACGACGATGACCATGACGTCGGACGACGGCAAGGCCGATGCCGCGATGGCCCGCATGCAGTCCGAGATGTCCAAGATGCCGCCTGAACAGCGCAAGATGATCGAGGACATGATGGCCAAGCGCGGCGTCGCCACGGGGGGTGCGCCGGGCAGCATCCGCTTCTGCCTGACGCCGGAGCAGGCCGCGCAGCAGGAACTGCCGCAGGACAAGGACGCGCATTGCAAGCGCGACATGATGCAGCGCACTGGCAACACGCTGCGCTTCAAGTTCCATTGCGAGGGCACCCCGCCGAGCAGCGGCGAAGGCGAATGGATCTTCGACAGCGACAAGGCCTACCACGGCAAGATGGTGATGGAACGCGGCGCCAGCCGCGCGAGCGAGCAGCCGCGCAAGATGGAGATGCAGCAGAACGGCCGCTGGGTTGCGGCCGACTGCGGCAGCGTCAAGCCGCGCGTCACGCCGGGCAAATAGACCACCGGGCACGCTGGCCGCAGATCGCGCGCCCTGCGCGCCTGCAGATCAGCCGAGGCCCAGTGCGCTGGCCGCCGCCGCCAGCCGCGTGATGCGGCCCCAGTCCTGGGCGTCGATGGCGTCCTGCGGCGTCAGCCACGACCCGCCGCAGACCTTCACGTTGGGCAGCGCCAGGAACTGCGGTGCGGTCTCCGGCGTGATGCCGCCGGTGGGGCAGAACATCACGTCGGCGAACGGCCCGCCGAGCGCCTTGAGCATCGGAATGCCGCCGGCCGCGGTGGCCGGAAAGAACTTCAGGAAGTCGTAGCCGTCGGCGTTGGCGGCCATCACCTCGCTGGCGGTGGCCACACCGGGAAGCAGTGGCAGGCCCAGGTTGCGGCAGGCGTGGCCGACGTCCGAGCGGTAGCCGGGGCTCACGCCGAAGCGGCAGCCGGCGTCCTTAGCGGCTTCGGCATCGGCCACGCTGCGCAGCGTGCCCGCGCCGAGGATGGCGTCGGGCACGGCCGCAGCGATGGCCGCCATGCATTGCAGCGCCACCGGCGTGCGCAGGGTGACTTCGAGCACGCGCACGCCGCCGGCCACCAGCGCGCGGGCCAGCGGCACGGCATCGGCCACGCGTTGCAGCACGATGACCGGAATCACTGGCCCATGGTCGGCGAGTTCAAGCGGATTCATCGGCATCGGCAACTCCGAAAAGGCGCGTCCCTGCAGCGCGCGGGACATCAAAGCCAGGTGATCGCGCCCTGCTCGGCACCGAGCACGTTGCGGCGCATGCCGGCGAACAGCTCGCGGCCGAGATCATGTCCGTTGGCCTCGGCCTGCTCGGGCGGCATCGTTGCCGTGGCACGCGCCGCCCAGGTGGGCGCGTCGACCAGCGCCTGCAGCGTGCCGGCGTCGGCATCCACGCGGATGACGTCGCCGTCGCGCACCTTGGCCAGCGGGCCGCCGGCCAGCGCTTCGGGGCTGACGTGGATGGCAGCCGGCACCTTGCCGCTGGCCCCGCTCATGCGACCGTCGGTGACCAGCGCGACCTGGAAGCCCTTGCCCTGCAGCACCGCCAGCGGCGGCGTCAGATTGTGCAGTTCGGGCATGCCGTTGGCGTGCGGGCCCTGAAAGCGCACGACGGCGACGAAGTCGCGTTCCAGCACGCCGGCCTTGAAGGCCTGCTGCAGCGCGTCCTGGCTGTCGAAGACCAGCGCCGGGGCTTCGATCAC
>JANMAP010000144.1:0-17968 GCA_031359905.1 Burkholderiales bacterium
CCGCGTGGCGTGCCGCGTGCGCCGCTCAGGCCTTCCCGCGCCTCGCGGCCGGCCTGCAGCCAGGTCGGGCAGGCGTGCCGCCGGCCGCGTGCGTCGGCGCCCATGTTCGGCGCGCCGCCGAAGCCGGCGATGCGGCCCAGCGTGGCCGTGCTACTGTTGGCGTCCAGGTCCATCTGCAAGGTGCTGCCGATGAACAGGTCGCAGGCGTAGTGGCCGGCGGCCTGGCAGAAGGCGCGGTTGCTGCGCATGCTGCCGTCGGCGCCGGTGAAGAAGACATCCGGCCGGGCGGCGATGTAGTCCTGCATGCCCAGCTCGCTGCCGAAGGAATGCACCGATTTCACCCAGCCGGCCTCGATCGCCGGGATCAATGCCGGGTGCGGGTTCAGCGCCCAGTGCTGGCAGATCCGGCCCTTCAGGCCGAGCGACTCGCCATACGTCGGCAGCAGCAGTTCGATCGCCGCGGTGTCGAAGCCGATGCCGTGGTTCAGGCGCTGCACGCCGTACGCGGCGTAGATGCCCTTGATGGCCATCATCGCCATCAGCACCTGGATCTCGCTGATCTGCGCCGGGTCGCGGGTGAACAGCGGCTCGATGAAGTGCGGTTTCGGGCTTTGCACCACGAAGTCGACCCAGCCCGCGGGGATGTCGACGCGGGGCAGCACGTCGACGATCTCGTTGACCTGGGCCACGACGATGCCGCTCTTGAACGCCGTGGCTTCGACGATGGCCGGCGTGTCCTCGGTGTTCGGGCCGGTGTAGAGGTTGCCTTCGCGGTCGGCGGCCTGCGCGCAGATCAGGCTGACGTTGGGCGTCAGGTCGACGAAGTAGCGCGCGAACAGTTCCAGGTAGGTGTGGATCGCGCCGATGGCGATCTGGCCGCCGCTGGCCAGCCGGGCCAGCCGCGCGCCCTGCGGGCCGCTGAAGCTGAAGTCGAGCTTGCTGGCGATGCCGTTCTCGAACACGTCCAGGTGCTCGGGCAGGGCCAGCACCGACTGCACGATGTGCAGGTCGTGAACCCGCGCCGGGTCGAGCGCGGTCAGCGCCTGGGCCAGGAAGTCGGCCTGCTTCTGGTTGTTGCCTTCCAGGCAGACGCGGTCGCCGGGTTCGATCAGCGCGTGCAGCAGGTCGTGGATGCGCCCGGCGTCGGCGATCTTGGTGGGCGCCAGCGCAGCCGCGCGGGCCAGCCGCGCCGCGCGCGAGCGGCGCTGCGTGTCCCACACCGCCGCGGGCGCGTTCACTTCGGCGCGCCCATCACCAGGTTGGGCAGGGCGGTGGCGATGCCCGGCACGAAGCACATCAGCAGGATGGCGACGAACATCAGCCCGAGGAACGGCATCACGCCCCAGATCACGTCCTTCAACGGGATGTCGGGGGCGATGTTCTTGATCACGAAGATGTTCAAGCCGACCGGCGGGTGGATCAGACCCATCTCCATCACGATGGTCATCACCACGCCGAACCAGATCAGGTCGAAGCCGGCGTCCTTCAGCGGCGGCAGGATGATCGGCGCGGTCATCAGGATGATCGACACCGGCGGCAGGAAGAAGCCCAGCACGACCACCATCACCAGGATCGTCGCCAGCAGCATCCACTTCGGCAGGTGCATCGCCACCACGGCGTTGGCCGCGTCCTGCGAGATGTGCAGCGAGCTCATCACATAGGAGTACAGCAGCGACATGCCGATGATGAACATCAGCATCGTGCTTTCCTTGATCGTGCTGCTGAGGATCGGCTGCAGCTGCTTGGGCTTGCGGATGCCGTAGACCACGGCGATCAGCACCAGCGCCAGGATGCCGCCCAGACCCGCCGTTTCCGACGGCGTGGCGTAGCCGCCGTACAGCGCCACCATCACACCGATCAGCAGCACGACGAAGGGCACCACGCGCGGCAGCATCTCGACCTTCTCGGCCATCGTGTAGACACGGTCGTCGAGCATCGCGTTCTTCGCCTGCCCGGCGGTCGCCCCCGATTCGAACGCCGCCTTGGCAACGGCGTACTCCTTGCGATAGCGGTAGACCGCATAGCCGGCGAACAGCGCCACCAGCAGCATGCCCGGGCCGATCCCGGCGAGGAACAGCCGGCCCAGGCTTTGTTCCGCCGCCACCGCGTACAAAATCATCGTGATCGACGGCGGCAGCAGGATGCCCAGCGTTCCGCCGGCGGCGATGATCCCCGCGGCAAAGCCCGGCGAGTAGCCGCGCATGCGCATTTCCGGAATGCCCGCGCTGCCGATGGCCGAGCAGGTGGCCGGGCTCGACCCCGACATCGCCGCGAACAGCGCGCAGGCAAAGACGTTGGCGATGCCCAGGCCGCCCGGCACCTTGCTCATCCAGGCGTGCATCGCCGAATACAGGTCCTTGCCGGCCGGGCTCTTGCCGATCGCCGCGCCCTTCAGGATGAAGAGGGGGATCGACAGCAGCGTGATGCTGGCCATTTCCTCGTAGACGTTCTGCGTCACCGTGTCCAGCGCCGAGCCGGGCATGAAGAAGTACATGAAGCCGACGGCGACCGCACCCAGCCCGAAGGCGATGGGCATGCCGCTGAACATCACCAGCAGGGTGATGACGCCGTAGCTGATACCGATGGCGGAGCCGCTCATGTCGGCCTCCGCAGGGCCGCCGCAAGGAGGCTGACCGCCGCCTCAACGGGCCGCGAACGAAGTGGGCTTGGGGGCATCATTTCGGGGCCTCCTTGTTCACGATGCGGCTGAGCAATTCGAGTGCGAGCTGCAGCGCGAGCAGGCTCATGCCCACGGCCATCAGCGAATACGGGATCCACAGCGGCGGGCCCCACGTGCTGTTGCTGCTGTGGCCTTCGTGCAGGGCTTCCCTGAACAGCGTCCACGACTTCCAGGCGAAGAACGTACAGAAGGCGAAGCTGATGGCTTCCACGAACATCATCCGGAAGCGGTTCGCGGTCGGCCCGAGCAGCCCGGCCACCGCTTCCACACCGACATGGCCGCGGAAGCTCTGCACGTAAGCGGCCGAGAAGAAGGTGGCGCCCATCAGCAGGAAGATCGCCGTCTCGTCCTGCCACTCGGTGGGGATCTTGAAGAAGTAGCGCGCCGCCACGCTGTAGGTCAGGATCGCCGCGGCGAGGAACACCGCCAGCATGCACGGCACCATGACCACGCGGTTGACGAGCTTCAGCGCGCGGTCGAGTGCGGCGACGACGGGGTGACCCGCGCCGCCCAGCTGCTCGGGGTCGTGCAGTTCGAGCCCGGCCTCCCCGACATCGAATCCATGAGACATGACTACCCTCCGTCCGGTGAGTACGCCGGCCGGCCCGTCGATGGGGCGCGGTCCGGCTTGGTGAGCTGAGGCCGGACACAGACAGTCCCTGCGGACTGTCTGCGCCCGCCGGAGGCCATCGGCCTGGGGCCGATGGCGACCCGGCGTTCGGCCCGCCGCGGCGTCGACTTCACGCCGTCACTTTCTCGGCCAGCTTCAACAGCCTGGCGCTGGCTTCGTTCTTCTCGGCGTAGTCCTTCCAGGCCGAGGTGCGCGCCAGCGCCACCCACTTGGCCAGCGCGACGTCGGTCAGGTCATGCACCGTCGAGCCGGCCTTGCGGTACAGGTCGGCGACCGCGGCGTCGTCGGCGCGCGCGCCTTCGAGCGCGAACTTCTCCATCTCGGCGCCGACGGTCGTGATCAGCCCTTGCTGGTCCTTGGGCAGCTTGTCGAAGATGGCCTTGCTCATCAGCAGCGGCTCAAGCATGAACCAGTACGACTTGCCGGCCTTGTTGATCGTCAGGTGCTTGCTCACCTCCTGCAGGCGGAAGCTGATGAAGCTGGTCGCCGAGGTGGTCACCACGTCGACCGCGCCGGTCTGCATCGCGGCGTAGGTTTCGCTCGACGGCAGCGACAGCGTGGCGGCACCGGCGGCCTTCGCCACCAGGTCCATTTCGCGGCTGCCGCCGCGGAACTTCAGGCCCTTGACGTCTTCCGGGTTGATGATCGGCGCGTTGCGGCTGGCGGCGCCGCCAGCCTGCCAGATCCAGGTGACGATGAGCACGCCCTTGTCGGCCAGCAGATCCGTCAGGGCCTTGCCGATCTCGGACGTCTTCCACTTGTACCCCTGCTCGTAGCTGGTGACGAGGCCGGGCATCAGCGCGATGTTCAGCTCCGGGATTTCGCCGCCGGCATACGGCAGCGGGATCAGCGTCATGTCCAGCGCGCCCTTGCGCACCGCGCTGAACTGGGCGTTGACCTTCATCAGCGACGAGCCAGGATAGACATTGGCCTTCAGTGCGCCGTTGCTGCGCTTGTCGATTTCCTGCGCGAATTTGGCGCACAGGCGGTGGCGGAAGTCGCCTTCCTTGTCCGACCCGCCGGGGAACTGGTGCGAAATCTTCAGCGGCTCGGCGCCCAGCGCGTACTGCGCGGGCAGCAGCAGTGACGGGGCGGCGGCCAGGCCGGCGATGAAATGGCGGCGGTTGGTGTGCATGGGCGATGTCTCCGGTGAGTTTTTGGGAATCAATGGATCAGTAGCGGCCCGACAGCAGCGAGCCGAAGCCGGGCGCAGACGTCTTCAGGCCCAGCGTCTTCAGCATCATGAACGTCGTCGAGACCGATGACGAGACCACCGGCAGCCCGGTGCGGTTCTCGATCAATTGCACCGAGGGCAGCGACGGCATCTGCACGCAGGCCGACGCCACGATGGCGTCGACGCCGCTGGTCTTCAGTTTCTTGGTGATCTCGGCCGGCGCCAGCGGGTCCTGGCGGCCGACGTCGAGGTTGTCGGGAATCTCCAGCGAGATGCTGTCGACGACTTCGATGCCCTCGTGCTCGATGTAGTCGATGACCAGCGCGGTCAGCGGCTTCATGTACGGCGCCAGCAGCGACACCTTCTTCGCGCCGATGGCCTTCAGCCCGTCGACCAGCGCGCCGGCACTCGTCACCACCGGCGCCGGGCCGCCGGCTTCGACCGTGCGGCCGTGCAGGCGCTGTTCCGACATGCGGTGGTAGCCGCGGCCCATGCTCATGATGGCCACCAGGCAGGCGTAGCCGAGCACGTCGACGCGCGCATCGGCCAGTTCCAGCGCGCAGCGGTCGCTGTCGCCGTCCATCTTGGCCAGCGCGTCCTTGGTCACATGCATCATGCGCATGCGGCTGGAATGGAAGGTGAAGCGTTCCGGCTCGACGAGTTCGCGGGCGCGCAGCACGGCCGGGATCTCGGTCTCCATCGTGGTGTTCGAGCTGGGAACGATCTGCCCGATGCGGTAGGTGCGGTTGGCCATAAAGTCCTCGTGGTGTCGGCAGGTGCGGCGATGGTGAGCCGTGCGGCGGAATGTGCTGCGCGCCGCACGGCGCAGCATCCCACTGACGTTGAGGGAGCCTTGACAAGGCATGGACTCGGAAAAACCCTGAGTTGGTCGATCTGAGTCGCTTCGACCTAGGTGTCGCTGCGCCGGTGGGCCAAGCCGTCGAGGCCCGAGGCCGGACGGCCTTCACGGCTGAGTTCGACCGGCCGCGCGCGGACACGCCCGATTCACCGAGAACGCCGACACGCTGACACACCGACAATCGGCACCCGCGTTCACAACCGGCCGCCGACCATCGCCCCCGACACCGACACCCATCTCAGCACGCTGGCCAACGGCCTGCGCGTCGTCAGCGTCGTGCTGCCGCAGCGCGACACTGCCAGCGTCAGCGTCTTCATCCGCACCGGCAGCCAGAACGAAAGCCCGCGGCTGAACGGCATCAGCCATGTCGTCGAGCACATGGCCTTCAAGGGCACGACCACGCGCGACAACCAACGCATCAACCTCGACGCCGAGGTGCTCGGCGCCGAGGTCAACGCCCACACCGACAAGGACCACACCGCGTTCCACATCGATGGCCTGGCGCGCGATGTGCCGGCGTTCATCGAGATGCTGGCCGACATCGTGCTGCGCAGCACCTTCCCGGCAGACGAACTCGAACGCGAACGCCAGGTGTTGCTGCACGAGCTGGTCGAGGACGAGGACGACGCGCTGTCGACCGCCCTCAAGCTCTTCGACCAGGCCTGCTACGGCACGCATGCCTTCGCCCAGCCGGTGATCGGCCGGCGGCGCAACATCGAAGGCTTCACGCGCGACGACCTGCTGGCCTACGTGCAGCGCCAGTACACCGCCGGCAACGTGGTCGTCGGGGTCGCCGGCGGGGTCGATCCCCAGATGGTGCTCGGCGCGGTGCAGGCGGCTTTCGGCGGCATGCGCAGCGGCAGCGACAACCTGGTGCCGCCGCCGGCCTACCAGGGCGGGCTGCGGCTGCGCCGGCTGGCCGGCAGTGCGCAGACCCACGTCGTGCTCGGCTTCCCGATCCCGTCGCTGGCCGGCGACCCGGCGCCGCATGCCGTCGCCGCGGCGCTGTTCGGCGAGGGCATGAGTTCGCCGCTGATGGACGAGATCCGCGAACGCCGCGGCCTGGCCTATTACGCGGCTTGCTCGGCCGACCTGTCGGCGGGGGCCGGGCAGTTCGTCGTCGAGGCCTCAACCGCGCCGGCCCAGGCCGAGGAACTGATCCGCGCGGTGCTGCGCCTGCTGGCTGCGCAGGCCGACCGGCTCGACCCGACGGCGCTGCAGCGGGCGCGCAACCAGCTGGCGGTGCGCGGCCTGCGCGACCGTCACCATGCGGCGCGGCGCCTGGAAAGCGCGGCGCAGGACCTGTTCGTGCATGGCCACCTGCGCGCCAGCAGCCGCTGGCTCGACCGCTTGCAGGCGGTCAGCGCCGAGCAGGTGCGCCAGGCGCTGGCCGGGATGCTCGCCGTTGGGCCAGCAATCGCGGTGGCGGGCAAGACGCTGCCCGGCTGGCGTGACCGGCTGGCCGGGCTGGTCGCGATGCCCGAAGCGGGGCGTGGGACGCAGGGCGATGCGTGGGGCGAACCGGCGGTCGACGGTGCTCCAGCGACATCGGCGGTGCCGGCCGAGGCTGCCACCCCGCCGCGGGTCGCCGTCCGCCGCACGCACTAGCCCAGCACCAGCTCAACACCAGCTCAACACCAGTCAAGCACAAGCCGAGCATCTCGCCAGCAGCGCGCCGGCGCCCCGCACGTCAACGCCTCGCCTCGCTGTGCAGTGCAGCCTCAGCCCGCGCCGCCCGGATGCCCGGCGTCGAGCTGTTCCAGCAGCTGCTGCAGCGCCTGGGCGCTGCGCGCGTCGATGGCGTTGTCCAGCGCATCGCGCAGCACCTCGCCGATGTCGCTGCTCGACACGCGTTCCATGTCCCAGTCGGGGAACAGGCGTTCGCGCTGCTCTTCGCTTTCGCTGAGGACCACGATGCTCTGGTGGCGCGGGTCGGCTTGCAGCCGCTGCATCAGTTCGATGATGCTGTCGTGCGGACCTTCCAGCCACTGGAAGAAGACGCCGCCCCCGAAAACCAGCAACCCGGTGATGCCGCGTGCCGGATTGGCGCGGCGCGACGATTCGATGATGCGGTCGACCGCCGCGTCGTCGATCTCCGGTGCCGCCCGGCTGCAGTAGACGAGGTTGTAGATCAGCCCGGTGCGCGCGGCACCTTCGTCGTTGGCAGCACGGCGCCGGGCGATCATGGACAGGCTGGGTGGGGCGTGGTGACGGGCGGCGTGTCGCCTGCAGGCGGATTGACCGCGAATATGTTGACTGCGACCGTGTTGATTTTGATCATCAGCGCGCAGCGAAAGGGGCCGACGATAGCGCAGCGGCGCCCGGTACGCGGCGTCGAGCCGCGGCCGGTGGCTCCGGCATCGTCCGCCGCGCGACGGTGCCGGTTGGCAGGGTGCGGTCGTCGGCGGCGATCGGTCGCGGTACCGGGCGCTGCACCCATCTCCTGGCGATCCGGTGTGCCGGACCGGGATGCATACTGCCAGGCGCCGATCGCCTGCCCGTTTACTTGATGCGAACGCGCACCGACCGCGCACCGCCGCGCACCCACCGCGCACCGCCGACGGTCGGCGATCGGTCTGGTGCCGGCGCGCATGCGCTGACCAACGAAGGACTGCGTTGAGCCCACTGCCCACCCCGCGCCTGGCCCTGCTGTACCCCGGCGATCGCGCTGCGCGCGAGCGCGCCGACCCGCGGGCCAGCCGTTTCGCTGCGCTGTTCGACGCCTTCGCCCAAGCCGGCGTGCAGGCCGAGCCGGCGGTCTACCACGACGAGTTCGCCGTCGAGGTCGAACGCCAGCTGCGCGCGGTGGATGGCGTGCTGGTCTGGCACAACCCGATCGAAGGCGCGGCCGGCCACACCTACCGGCGCGACCGGCTGGACGCGCTGCTGGCCCGTGTGGCCGCGGCCGGTGTCTTCGTCAGCGCCCACCCCGAGACCATTCTCAAGCTGGGCACCAAGGACCTGCTGGTCGCCACGCGCGACCTGCCCTTCGGCAGCGACACGCACCGCGTCGACAGCCTGCAGCGACTGGCGGCCGACCTGCCGCAACGCCTGCGCCAGGGGCCGCGGGTGCTCAAGCAGCACCGCGGCCACAGCGGCATCGGCATCTGGCGCGTCGAGCTGGCCGGCGCGCCGGGGCCGGCGCCGCGCGTGCGGCTGCAGCACGCCGAACGCGGCAGCCTGCCCGCAGAGGTGGGCTTCGATGATCTGCTGCAGCGCCTGGCGCCGTACTTCGATGCCGCGCAGGGTGGCCACATGATCGACCAGGCCTGGCAGCCGCGGATGACCGAGGGCATGGTGCGCGCCTACCTCGTCGGTGACCGTGTCGCCGGTTTCGGCCACCAGGCGGTGATCGCGCTGCACCCTGCACCCGCCGGTGCGCCCACGCCGGCGATCACGCCGCGGCTGTACCACGGCGCCGCGCAGCCCGAGTTCCAGGATCTGCGACGGCGCCTCGAGGGCGGCTGGATCGCCGCGCTGTGCGACCGCGTGGGCCTGCCCGCGCGGGCCCTGCCGATGCTCTGGGACTGCGACTTCTTCTTCGGTGCGCCGCGTGCCGACGACGCGCAGCCTTATGTGCTGTGCGAGGTCAACGTCAGCAGCGTGTCGCCGTTTCCCGACGCGGCCATTCCGACGCTGGTGGCGGCCACCCGGGCGCGCCTGCTGCAGCAGCGGCCTGCAGGCTGATCGGCGCCGGGCGGGCTGGCAGTGCCGGCGCTGGTTGGAGACGCCGCGGGCGCGGCGGGCGCTGGCGGAGCCCGCGGGCGCTGTCTATTCGGCCTTGGCCCCCGAGTCCTTGACCACCTTGGCCCACTTGCTGATCTCGGCGGCCTGGTACTGCCCGAGTTCCTCGGGCGTCGAGATCCACGGCTCCAGGCCGAGTGCCTTGAGCCGGTCGGCGACTTCGGGCAGCGCGTAAACGCGGCGCATTTCGGCGTTGAGCCGGGCGATCACGTCCTTGGGCGTGCCGGCGGGCGCGAACATCGCGAACCAGGTGGTGGCCTCGAAGCCGGGCACGGTTTCGGCGACTGTCGGCACATCAGGCGCGGCGGCCGAGCGCTTGGCCGTCGTCTGCGCCAGCGCGCGGATCTTGCCTTCCTTGGCCATCGGCAATGCCGACGGCATGTTGTCGAACATCAGCTGGATCTGCCCGCCGACGAGGTCGGGGATCGCGAACTGCCGGCCCTTGTAAGGCACGTGCGTCATCGACGTGCCAGTCATGGACTTGAAGAGTTCGCCCGAGACATGCACCGAGGTGCCGATGCCCGGCGAGCCGAAGCTCAGCTTGTTCGGGTGGGCCTTCATGTAGGTGATCAGCTCGGCCACGTTCTTCACTGGCAGGTCGTTGGTGACGACCAGCAGGTTGGGGGCCGAGGCGACATGGGCGATCGGCGCGAAGTCGCGGACCATGTCGTACGGCAACCTGGCGTACAGCGCGCCGTTGATGGCATGCGTGCCGACGGTGCCCATGACGATGGTGTAGCCGTCGGGCGGACTCTTGGCGACGAAGTCGGCGCCGAGGTTGCCGCCGGCGCCCGGCTTGTTGTCGACGATGATGGTCTGACCGAATTGCGCCTTCTCGGCGAACAGCCGCGCCAGGATGTCCGGCGCCCCGCCCGGCGGGAAGGTCACGACCAGGCGCATCTGCCGGTTCGGGTAGCCCTGCGCCCATGCCCCGGGGGCCGCCAGGCCAAACATCAGGACGCAGGTCAGGGCGAGTTTCAGAGAGGACGGCAGAGCGGACGTCAGGCCGAATTTCGGGCCGAACTTCAGGCCGAACTTCAGGCCCACGACACCCCGCATCCAGGAATTCATTCGCATCTCGTCTCCTGCACAGATCGCCCACTGCGGCGGACGCGTCATCGGGAGAATAGTGCGTTCGCGGTCGGCCCTGCACCGGCTGAACCCTCGCGCCCCGTGCGCCGCGGCCGTGACGTGCTGCCGACGTGCCCACCGCCGGCAGATGCGCTCGGGACCCGGCGCCAGCGCTGCGCTACACCGCCAGCCTGAAGACCTCGGCGGTGCGGCGTTCCGCGGCACTGTGCCCTTCCAGCGCGCGGTCCCATTCGGAGCCGGCGGCGCCGACGGTCGGCACCAGGCCGACGGTCATCTGGACGGCTTCTTCGGTCCCGGCGTCGAATTCGGCGACCTGCTCGAAGGTGTCCAGGAACAGACGGGCGAGTGCGAACCCGCCGGACTCGATGACCACGAGGTAGCGCGCGGGGGGTCGATGCGCGGTCTGGACATGCGTCCGCGGCGATTCGCTGCCGAAGCCCTGGCTCATGCGGCCATCCCGGCGAGCGCCCCGGCCGGGCGGGGCGGGCGGGGGGTGATCTCTGCGCTCACGGCGTTTCGCCGTCACCCAGCACCAGACCTTCGCGCCGCGGGTCGGCACCGCCGACCAGCACCGGCACGCCCTTCATCGTCGTGCGCACGACGGTGCCCGTGCCGCTGGACTGCGCGGCCACGTTGACGGTGTGGCCGAGCGCGCGCAGCCCGCTGACGAGCGCGTCGTTGGCGCCGTTGTTGGCGGCATTGACGTTGGGGTGTTCGCCGCCGACGTTGGTGGTCGGGCTGTTGGCGGCGCCGAAGTTGATCATCGACGTCGCCTGCTGCGCGTCCATGCCCCAGTCGAGAACGCCGACCAGCGTCTTGGCGACGAACTGGATGATGGTGGCGCCGCCCGGCGAACCCGTGCCCATCACGAACTCGCCGCGCGTGCCGTCGGCGGCCTTGGCGAAGACCAGCGTCGGGGCCATCGAACTGCGTGGCCGCTTCAGCGGGCCGACGCGGTTGGCGATCGGCCCGCTGGCATCGCTCGGCGCGAACGAGAAGTCGGTCAGCTCGTTGTTCAGCAGGAAGCCGCGCGCCATGCGGAACGAACCCATCGAGCTTTCGACGGTGGTCGTCATCACCACCACGTTGCCGTCCTTGTCGACGATGGTCATGTGCGTCGTGCCCCGGCCTTCGTCCGCGCTGCTGCCCAGCGGCGTGAACCCGGGGAAGACACCCGCCGTCGCCGTGCCCAGGCTCTTGTCGAAGCGGATCAGGTTGGCGCGGCCGCGCAGGTAGTCCTTGGCCAGCAGCGCGTCGGGGCTGCCGCCGGGCAGGGGCACGAAGTCGGTGTCGGCGACGTACTTGTTGCGGTCGGCATAGGCCAGCCGCTCGGCTTCGCTGACCATGTGCACGCCCAGCACCGACGGCTTGCCGCCCTCGGCGTCCATGGCCGTCGGGCCGAAGCCGGCCATGTTGTAGTTCTCCAGGATGCCCAGGATCTGCGCCACGGCAATGCCGCCCGACGACGGCGGCGACATGCCGCAGACCCACCAGACGCGGTAGGTGGTGCACACCGGCTGGCGGCGCACTGCCTTGTAGGCCGCCAGGTCGCTGACCTCGGTCAGGCCGGGGGTCAGCGCGATGGCTGTCGGCCCGCTGCCGACGGTGGCCTTGATCTTGTCGACGACGGCCTGGGCGATGGGGCCGCTGTACAGCGCGTTGGCCCCGCCGCTGGCCAGTGCGGTCAGGGTGTCGGCGTAGGCCGGGTTCTTCAACAGCGTGCCCAGGGCCTTCGGCGCGTAGTCCGGGCCCGGGCCGTAGAAGTACGCCGTGGCATCGGCGTCGACCAGCAGGCCGGCCTTGTTGACCACGATGGCATCGGCCAGCCGGCCGCTGATCTTGAAGCCGTCGCTGGCCAGCTTCATGCCGGCACCGAAGAGGTCCTTCCAGGCCAGCCTGCCGTGGTCCTGGTGGGCCAGTTCGAGCATCCGCACGGCACCCGGCGTGCCCACCGACCGGCCGCTGGCGCGCACGCCGTTGAAAGCCGCGCCGTCGCTGGCCGTGCCGGCGGGCGTCGGCAGCGGGTAGGCGGTGTTGCTGGCGCTGATGTGGCGCAGGTAGTCCTGCGTTGCGGCGGCCGGGGCCTGCTCGCGGCCGTCGTAGGCCATCACCGCCTTCGTCTTCGCGTTGTAGTGGAGCATGAAGGCGCCCCCGCCCAGGCCCGACGATTGCGGCTCGACCAGGCCGAGCACGGCCTGCACGGCGACCGCGGCGTCGGCTGCGCTGCCGCCCTGCTTGAGGATGTCGCAGCCGGCCTGCGATGCCAGCGGATTGGCCGTCACGACCATGTAGCTCTTGCCGACCACCGGCTTGGCGCCGAGCTTGTAGCCCGATGCCGGTTCGGGGATCGCCGGGTCGCCGGGCAGGCCCGAGCCGACGACGACGCTGCCGCTGGAGGTGGTCTGCACGCAAGCCAGATCGGGCCCGTCGTCGGACCCCCCGCAGGCGGCCAGCAGGCCGGCGGCCAGGGCGGCGGCCAGCAGCCCAGGGAACCAGCGCTGCAGTGCGCTGCGGGTGGACAAACCAGTCATCGACATCTCCTTGGAATTTGCGTTGATGCTGCGGCAAGGCCGCGGCGGCGGCAACCCCCTGCCAGCCGTGTCGGGACGTTCAACGCTGCCGCGGATCGAGCGCGTCGCGCAGCCCGTCGCCGAGCAGGTTGAAGCCGAGCACGAGCACGAAGATCGCCAGCCCCGGCCAGATCGCCATCCACGGCGCGTTGTCGATGTAGTTCTTGGCGGTGTTCAGCATGCTGCCCCAGCTCGGCGCGGGCGGCTGCTGGCCGAGACCCAGGAAGCTCAGCGACGCCTCGGCGATCACCGCCCCGGCGATGGCCAGCGTGGCCTGCACGATCAGCGGCGCGGTGACGTTGGGCAGCACATGGCGCAGGGCGATGCGCCACGGCGGGTTGCCGATCGCGCGCGCGGCTTCGATGTAGTCCTCGACCTGGATGTTCAGCACCTGCGCACGTGTCAGGCGCACGAAGATCGGCGTCGCCGACACGCCGATGGCGATCATCGCGTTGCTCAGCGACGGCCCGAGGAACGCCGCCAGCGCGATCGCCAGGATCAGGAACGGGCAGGCCAGGAAGGCGTCGGTGATGCGCGAGATCAGCCCGTCGACCCAGCCGCCGAGGAAGCCCGCCGCCAGGCCGATCGGCACGCCGAGCAGCAGCGAGATCGACACCGACACCAGGCCGGCGAGCAGCGACGCCCGCGTGCCCCAGGCCACGCGCGCCAGCACGTCGCGGCCGAGCTCGTCGGTGCCGAACCAATGCGCGGCGTCGGGCGCCTTGCGCAACGCGCCCCAGCTGGTGGCCACCGGGTCCTGCAGGCCGAGCAGCGGCGCGGCCAGCGCCAGGGCGATGAAGAACCCCACCAGCGCCAGGCCGACCAGCGCCGAACGGCGGCGCTGCAGGCGGCGCCAGGCGCGGCGCCAGGGGCCGGCCGGAGCCGGCGCGGCGCGGGCTGCACCGTGCGTGGCGGGCGTGGTGGGCGCGGCGGGCGGGGTGGGCAGCAAGGCAGCCATCGTCGCGCCCTTCAGCGCCGCAGCCGCGGGTTGGCGGCGAAGTAGGCCAGGTCGGCCAGCAGGTTCAGCACGATGTAGGCCGTCGCCGTCACCAGCACGACGCCCTGCACCACGGCGTAGTCGCGGTTGAAGACCGAATCGACGATCAGCTTGCCGAAGCCGGGGATCGTGAAGACCTGCTCGGTCAGCACCGCGCCCGACAGCAGCGTGCCGAGTTCCAGTGCGCCCAGCGTGATCACCGGCGTCAGCGCGTTGCGCAGGCCGTGGTGCAGCACCACGGCCGGTTCGCGCAGGCCTTTGGCGCGCGCCGTGCGCACGTAGTCGGCGCTCATCACCTGCAGCATCGCGCTGCGCGTGTGGCGCATCAGCACCGCGGCGATGGCGTTGCCGAGCACGAAGGCCGGCATGATCATGGCGGCCAGGTTGGCGCCCAGATCCTCGAACGGGCTGACATAGCCCGACGCCGGCAGCCAGCCGAGCTGCACGCTGAACAGCAGGATCAGCAGGATGCCGAGCCAGAAGTTCGGCGTGCTGATGCCCCACAGCGCGAAGACATTCGCCAGCGTGTCCCACACGGTGCCGCGGCCGACGGCCGACGCGATGCCGGCCGGGATGCCGATGAGCAGGGCGATGAGCATCGCCATGCTCGCCAGCTGCACCGTCACCGGCAGCTTCTGCCGCACCAGATCGAGCACCGGCTGCTGGTTGCGCACGCTGTCGCCGAGATCGCCTTGCAGCACGCCGCCGATCCAGTAGGCATAGCGGACCGGCAGCGGCTTGTCCAGGTGCAGGCGTTCGCGCAAGTAGGCGATGACGCTCGGGTCCTGCTCCTCGCCGGCCAGGATCAACGCCGGGTCGCCGGGCAGCAGCTGCTGCAGGCCGAAGATCAGCATCGAGACGAAGACCAGGGTCGGCACGATGGTCGCCAGGCGCTTGAGCAGGAAGTCGAGCATGGCAGCGGCCCGCTGGCCCCGAGGTCAGGGATTGAGCTTCAGGCCGGTCACGCGCAGCAGCCCGTCGGGGATCTGGCGCACGCCGGCGAGCTTGGCGTTGTAGGCCCACAGCCAGTTGCGGTGGTACAGGTAGACGATCGGCCGTTCCTTGTTGATGCGCACGGCGATCTGTTCGAAGAGCTTCTTGCGCTCGGCCGCGTCGCGCACGCTGCGCGAGGCGGCCAGCAGCTTGTCGGTTTCGGCGTCGCAATAGCCGGACGTGTTCAGCGGCTGCTTGCAGCCGTGGAAGCTGAACAGGTTGCCGTCGGGGTCGGGCCGGCCGCTCCAGGCCAGCACGTAGGCGTCGTACTCGCCCTTGTCGTTCATGTTCAGCGAGGTCGCGAACTCGGCGGTCTGGATCTTCACGTCGAAGCCGGCGTCGCGCGTCATCGCCTGGACCACCAGCGCCAGGCGCTGGGCGTCGGAATTGGTCGTCGTCAGCAGCGTGAAGCTGGGGTTGGGAACGCCGGCTTCCTTGAGCAGCGCCTTGGCGCGCGGAATGTCGCGCTTGGGGATGGCCACGTTGCGGGCATAGAACGGGTTCGTCGGCGGCACCCACTGGTTGCCGACCAGCGCCTCGTTGTCCATCACCACCTGGGCCAGGCCGGCGCGGTCGATGGCCAGCTCGAAGGCTTCGCGCACCCGAGCGTCCTTGCCCAGCGGGTTGAGCTGCGCGCGTTCGCTCTTGGCGATGTTGATGGTGATGCCCTGGTAACCGATCTCGGTGATCGCCGCGGTCTTCAGGCGCTTGTCGGACTTCAGCTTCTCGATGTCCGACGAGGCCACCCGTTCGATGAAGTCGAGCTGCCCGGACTTCAGGTTGGCCAGGCGCACGGTGGCGTCGGGGATCGGCGTGTAGGTCACGCGCTGGAAGTTGACGGCCGCCTTGTTCCAGTAGCCGTCGAAACGCTCGAGCGTGATGCGGTCCTGGGCCACGCGCTCGACGAACTTGAACGGGCCCGAGCACACCGGCCGGATGCCCAACTTGTCGCCCAGCGCGGTGGCCGCCTTCGGGCTGACCATCATGCCGGCGCGGTCGGACAGGGCCGCCAGCAGCGGCGCGAACGGCGCGCTGAGGTTCAGCCGCACCGTCATCGCATCGACGACGTCGACGCTGGCGACGGGCGCCAGTTCGCCGCGGCGGTTGCTGCCCGGCAGCGTCTTGTGGCGTTCGATGTTGAACTTGACGGCCGCCGCGTCGAACTTCTCGCCGTCGTGGAAGACCACGCCCGGCCGCAGCTTGATCGTCAACGCCTTGCTGTCGGCCGACCACTCGTGCTTCTCGGCCAGCTGCGGCACGATGTTCAGCTTCTCGTCGATGTCGAACAGCTTGTCGCACAGCGACGCGAAGACGACGCGGCCGACGAAGCTGCGGGCCAGCGTCGGGTCGAGCACGTCGGCGTCCTCGGCCAGGCCGATCCTCAGATTGGGCAGGGTCTGTGCCGTGGCGCTGGCCGCGGCCAGGTTGATGCCCAGCGCGATGCCCAGCGCCAGTGCAGGGCGGAAAAACGAAGTCATGCGGTGTCTCCTGGGAATTCGGGTAGGGCGGGTCGGGTTCAGGCGATGAAGGCCGACTGCAGCCGCTGCAGCCGCTGGTTGACCGACCGGTCGGCCGGCGCCAGCAGCGCGCGCGGGGCGCTGATTTCGCGCCAGCGGTGGCAGGCCACCGCGTGCGCGGCGCCGTCGGCTTCGAGCGCCGGGGCCTGCTGCGCACACAGCGGCACGGCATGCGCGCAGCGGGTGTGGAAGTGGCAGCCCGGCGGCGGTGCCAGCGGGCTGGGCACGTCGCCGGCCAGCAGGATGCGCGGGCGCTGCAGGCCCGGCTCGGGCACCGGGATGGCCGACAGCAGGGCCTGGGTGTAGGGGTGGCGCGGTGCGGCGAACAGCGTGCGTTTGTCGGCCCATTCGACGATCCGGCCGAGGTACATCACCGCCACATGGCTGGCGATGTGGCGCACCACCGCCAGGTCGTGGGCGATGAAGATGTAGGCCAGGCCCAGGCGCTGCTGCAGGTCCTGCAGCAGGTTGACGACCTGCGCCTGGACCGACACGTCGAGCGCCGATACCGCTTCGTCGCAGACGATCAGCCGCGGTTCGACCGCCAGCGCGCGGGCGATGCCGATGCGCTGGCGCTGGCCGCCGCTGAATTCGTGGGGATGGCGCTGCGCATGTTCGGGCGCCAGGCCGACGGTGTGCAGCAGCTCGGCCACGCGCTCGCCGTGCCGACCCGCATGCAGGCTGTGCAGGCGCAACGGCTCGGCGAGGATCTGGCCCACCGTCATGCGCGGGTTGAGCGACGAGAACGGATCCTGGAAGATGATCTGCATCGCCCGCCGGCGCCGGCGCAGCGCAGCGGGGGCCAGCGTGCCGAGGTCGGTGCCGTCGAAGACCACGCGGCCCGCGCTGGGTTCGATCAGGCGCAGCACCAGCCGGCCCAGCGTGCTCTTGCCGCAGCCCGATTCGCCGACCACGCCCAGCGTCTGCCCGGCCTGCAGCGTGAAGCCGACCCCGTCGACCGCGCGCACCGCACCGCGGGCGCGGCCGAACAGGTTGCGGTTGACCGGGAAGTGCTTGACCAGCCCCTCGACCTGCAACAGCGGGGCGGTCATCGATCCGGCTGGGGACGGCAGGGGCTGCATCACACCATGGCTCGCAAGGGCGATGCCAGCAGCACATCGGCGTCCAGCGGCGCCTTGAAGCACGCCGACCGATGGCCGCCGCCGACATCACCGATCTGACGCAGGGGCGGCGCCGCGGCGCGGCATTGCGCGTCGGCGAACGGGCAGCGCTCGGCGAAACGGCAGCCCGGCGGCAGCCGCAGTGGGCTCGGCACCTGGCCTTCGATGGCCGCCAGCCGCGCCTGGTCGCCGTGCAGCCGCGGCACCGAACCGAGCAGGCCGACGGTGTAGGGGTGCTGCGGCTGGTCGAACAGGGCTTGCACCGGGGCCTGCTCGACGATGCGCCCGGCGTACATCACCACCACGTCGTCGGCGACCTCGGCGACCACGCCCAGGTCGTGCGTGATCAGGATGATGGCGGTGCCGCTGTCCTGCTGCAGCGTGCGCATCAGGTCGAGGATCTGCGCCTGGATGGTCACGTCCAGCGCCGTCGTCGGCTCGTCGGCGATCAGCAATAGCGGCTTGCAGGCGAGCGCCATGGCGATCATCACGCGCTGGCGCATGCCGCCGGAGAGATTGTGCGGATAGTCGTCGATGCGCGTGGCGGGTGACGGGATGCGCACCAGCTCCAGCATTTCGATCGCGCGCCG
>JANMAP010000167.1:0-1951 GCA_031359905.1 Burkholderiales bacterium
AGCGGCTTCTTGCGGTCGAGCAGCACGCTGTGCAGGCGCGAGACCGCGGCTTCGAGCTCGCGCAGGCCGTTGCCGACCCCGGCGCTGGCGGGCAGCTTGATGTCGACGATGTGGGCATCGAGATCGGGGTCGGCGTCGACCCAGGCCGGGTTGGCCAGGTTCAGCGGCATCCACCACAGCTTGCGGCGCAGCACCGGGGCCACCGGCAGGCGCTGCGCGATGTGCTTGCGCAGCGCGGTGACGAACCTGCCGCGGCTTCCGGCGGGCAGCTCGAAGACCTGCAGCGCGCCGACATGCATCGGCATCTCGGCCGTTTCCAGGAACAGGAAGGTCGCGTCGAGTCCGGAGAGTTGTTTCATGTGCCGCAGATCGAAGGTGCGGCGATGCTAGGGCACGGGGTTGCGGGCCCGGCTACGGGCGGACCCTGGCCGCCGACATCGCGCGCAGCCCCGCGGCTTCGTTGAAGACCAGAGCCAGCAGCACCAGGCCACCGCCGCCGATCACCGACACGCTGGGGGTTTCCGCGGTGCCCAGCCAGGCCCAGGCGACGCCGAAGACGACTTCCAGCAACGCCAACAGCGAGACTTCGGGTGCGGCCAGCACGCGCGCCACCAGAACGGCGAGCACGCACGGTACCGCCAGCTGCAGCGCGCCGAGCAACGCCAGCAGCGCGATGTCGTGCGGCGACGCGGTCAGCGGCCAGGCCAGCGGCAGCGCCAGCCCCGCCGACAGCAGCGCGCCGATCAACACCGCCGGCAGCATGTCGTTGCCCGGCCGGCCCTTCAGATGCTGCAGCAGCGTCCAGTTGACCGCGGCGGCCACCGGCACGGCCAGCGCCACCGCCGTGCCCCAGACATGGCGTGCATCGCCACGCACTTCGGCACCGTACATCCAGACGATGCCCACGCCCGCCAGGCCGATGGCGGCCCAGGTGCGCGGCGGCAGGCGCTGGCTCAGTGCAATGCGTGCCAGGCCGGCGGTGAAGAGCGGCGCCAACGACATCGTGATCAACACGTTGGCCACCGTCGTCAGCGTCAACGCCAGCATGAAGGCGGTGAACATCACGCACCAGCACAGCCCCGACAGCCACAGTGCGCGGCCGCCGTGTCGCAGGCTGCGCCCCAAGGCTGCCGGGCCGCGCCAGGCGCCGAGCAGCACCGCCAGGGTCAGCGCGTTGCAGGCGCTGCGCCAGAAGGTCAGCTCGAAACCGCGCGTCGCGTCGAGCTGCCGGGTGACCACGCCGGCGGTGCTCCACAGAAGCGTGACGACGAGCATCGCCACGACGGCCTGGCGATGGCTCATGGATCGTTGCATGGTCGAAAGTCAATCGGGGCGCGGCGTGCCGCTGTCAGCGCCGGTGGGCCGGGGCTCCCATGCCTGGGGTTGCCGGACAGGGGCCGTGGTGCCGGCGCGGCTGCACTGACCAGCAGGCGCCGATGTCAGGCCGCCTCGCGCGACGCCCGCTTGCGATCGTGTTCCTTCAGGTGGCGCTTGCGCACGCGCACCGACTTCGGCGTGATCTCGACCAGTTCGTCGTCGTCGATGAACTCGACGGCGTACTCCAGCGACAGGTCGATCGGCGGCGTCACCTTGATCGCGTCTTCCTTGCCGCTGACACGGAAGTTGGTCAGCTGCTTGGTCCGCGTCGCATTCACCACCAGGTCGTTGTCGCGGCTGTGGATGCCGACGATCATGCCTTCGTAGACCGGGTCGCCGGCCTTCACGAACATCCTGCCGCGGTCGTCGAGCTTGCCCAGGGCGTAGGTGAAGATCTCGCCGTCGTCCATGCTGATCAGGACGCCGTTCTTGCGCCCTTCGATCTCGCCCTTGTAGGCCTCGTAGCCGTCGAAGATGTTGCTGATCAGGCCGGTGCCGCGGGTCAGGTTCATGAACTCGTTGGAAAAGCCGATCAGACCGCGCGCCGGGATGCGGTATTCCAGCCGCACGCGGC
>JANMAP010000189.1:0-16542 GCA_031359905.1 Burkholderiales bacterium
TCGCCCGGCTGCAGCGTCACGCTGGCCCCTTGCAGGACGACCTTGACGCCGCGGCGCAGGGTGATGTTGCGCAGCGTGATCACGGCAATCGGTCTCGGGTCGGTCCGCGGGTGGACGGGTGGGTCAGCCCGCGGATCGTTCCGCAGGTCAGCAGCAGCACCTGGTCGTCGCCCGCGCTGGTCGGCAGCCAGACTGCGGGCAGGCGCGGGAAGGCGGCCTCGAAATGGGGGCGCTCGTGGCCGATCTCCAGCACCAGCACGGCGTCGTCGTGCATGCAGGCGGGCAGATCGCGCAACAGGCGGCGAACGAAGTCCATGCCGTCGCTGCCGCCGTCGGTGTTGCCGTCGAGCGCGATCGCCGGCTCGGCACGGAATTCCGGCGGCAGCGCGGCCATCGAACGGCGGTTGACGTACGGCGGGTTGCACAACACCAGGTCGAACAGCAGATCGACAGCGCCGGCGCTGCGCTGGACCGCCGCCAGGCCGTCGCCCTGCGCCAGCGCGATGCGCGCGGCCAGGCCATGGCGTTCGACGTTGCGCGCGGCCACCGCCAGCGCGTCGGCCGAGACATCGGTGGCCAGCACGCTGACCTCGGGCCAGGCCAGCGCCGCCAGCACGGCCAGGCTGGCGTTGCCGGTGCACAGGTCGAGCACGCGCCGGGTGCGCTCCGACAGCCAGGGGTCGACGGTACCGTCGGCAATCACCTCGGCGATCAGCGAACGCGGCACGATCACCCGCTCGTCGACGAAGAACGGCACGCCTTGCAGCCAGGCTTCGCCGGTCAGGTAGGCCGCCGGCCGGCGCGTCGTGATGCGCGCGTCGATCAGCGCTTCGACCGCAGCGGCGTCGTCGTCGGCCAGCTCCTGGTCGGCCGCGTCGTCCAGGCCGTCCAGTGGCAGGCCCAGCTTCCACAGCGCCAGCCAGGCCGCTTCGTCGAAGGCGTTGGTGGTGCCGTGGCCGAAGGCGACCCCCGCCGCATCGAGCTTGCCGCCCATGCGTTCGACCAACTCGATCAGCGTCATGGCCGCAGGAAGCGTTCGATCGCGCCGCGGTAGACGCGCTGCAGCGGCGCGATCGCCGCGATGTCGACCCACTCGTCGATCTTGTGGATGCTCTCGTTGATCACCCCGAACTCCATCACCTGCGGGCAGATGCGCGCGATGAAGCGGCCGTCGGACGTGCCGCCTGTCGTGCTGAGCTCGGGCGTGATGCCGCATTCCGCGTCGATGGCCGCGACCAGCGCGTCGCTCAGGCTGCCGGGCGGCGTCAGGAACGGCTCGCCGCCGAGTGTCCAGACGATGTCGTGCGGCACGCCATGCCGCTCGAGCAGCGCATGCACGCGGTCGCGCAGCGCGGCCGGCGTGCTTTCGGTGCTGAAGCGGAAGTTGAAGTCGAGCACCAGCTCACCCGGGATGACGTTGGTCGCCCCGGTGCCGGCGTGGATGTTGCTGACCTGCCAGCTGGTCGGCGGGAAGAACGCGTTGCCGTCGTCCCAGCGTTCGGCGACCAGCGCGGCGAGCGCCGGCGCCAGCAGGTGCGTCGGGTTGGCGGCGAGTTGCGGGTAGGCGATGTGGCCTTGCACGCCGCGCACCGTCAGCCGCCCCGACAGCGTGCCGCGGCGTCCGTTCTTGACCATGTCGCCGAGCCGCCGCACGGACGTCGGCTCGCCGACGATGCAGCCGTCCAGCCGCTCGCCGCGGCGCTGCAGCTCGGCCACGACATGCTGCGTGCCGTGCAGCGCCGGGCCTTCCTCGTCGCTGGTGATGAGCAGCGCCAGGCGGCCGGTGTGCTGCGGCTCGGCGGTGACGAATTCCTCGGCGGCCACGACCATCGCCGCGATGGCGGTCTTCATGTCGGCCGCGCCGCGGCCGTGCAGCCGGCCGTCGCGGTGGCTGGGCACGAAGGGGTCGCTGGCCCAATGTTCGAGCGGGCCGGTGGGCACCACGTCGGTGTGGCCGGCGAGCACCAGCGTCGGGCCGGCCGTATCGCGACCGCCGTGCACCGCCCACAGGTTGCTGACGCGGGCCTCCGGTGGACCGGCATCCAGCGCTTCGACGCCGAAGCCGGCGGTGCGCAGGCGTTGGGCGATCAGCGCCTGGCAGCCGCCGTCGACCGGGGTCACCGATCGGCAGGCGATCAGCGATTCGGCCAGGCGCTGGGTGGCGGACATCGGGATTCAGCCCTTCACCGCCCAGGGCGCCCGGGTGCCCGGGCGCAGGGTGTCTTCGGGGCGCACATCCAGCGTGATGTCGGTGAAGCTGGCGGCCTCGGGCTCTTCCTTCTTCGGCGCGATGCGCGAGAGAGGCGTTTGCTCGTTCTGCAGCCGCCACAACAGGTTGGTCGGCGAATCGGCGTAGGCCAGGCCCTCGTCGCGCGAGATCACGCCGTCGCCGATCAGCCGGGCGATGTCGGCCTCGAACGACTGCGAGCCTTCAGCCATCGACTTCTCGACCGCGTCCTTGACCCCCGGCAGGTCGCCCTGCTCGATCAGCTCGGAGACCAGCTTCGAGTTCAGCAGCACCTCGACCGCCGGCACGCGACCGCCGGCATTCGAGCGCAGCAGGCGTTGCGAGACGATCGCGCGCAGCCCCGATGCCAGATCGGACAGCAGCGAGGCGCGCGACTCCGGCGTGTAGAACGACAGGATGCGGCCGAGCGCGTGGTAGCTGTTGTTGGCGTGCAGCGTGGCCAGCACCAGGTGGCCCGACAGCGCGTAGCTGATCGCCGAGGTCATCGTCTCGCGGTCGCGGATCTCGCCGATCAGGATGCAGTCCGGCGCCTGGCGCAGCGCGTTCTTCAGCGCGATCTGCAGGCTCTGCGTGTCGCGGCCGACCTCGCGCTGGTTGACGATGCTCTTCTTGTTGCTGAACAGGAACTCGATCGGATCTTCGATGGTCAGGATGTGCCCGGTCATCGTCTGGTTGCGCAGCTCGATCATCGACGCCAGCGTCGTGCTTTTGCCGGTACCGGTGGCGCCGACCATCAGCACCAGCCCGCGCTTTTCCATCACCAGCTGCGACAGCATCGCCGGCACGCCCAGCGAATCGAGGGCCGGGATGACGAAGGGAATGCAGCGGAACACCGCGGCCACCGAACCGCGCTGCTTGAACGCCGACAGGCGGAAGCTGCCGACCCGCGGGATGCCGATGCCGACGTTCAGTTCGCCGCTGTCGTCGAGTTCTTCGAGCTGCTGCGGCGTCAGCAACTCGGCCAGCAACTGGCGCGTCTGCGATGTCGACAGCAGCTGGTCCGACAGCTGCAGGATCTGGCCGTGGATCTTGATCAGGATCGGCGTGTTGGCCGACATGTAGACGTCGGAGGCGTTCTTCTCCGCCATCAGGCGCAGCACGCGTTCCAGGTTGTTCGACATTCGCCGGCTCCCGTCAGATGATCGTCAACGAGCCACCACGCGGCCGCCGCGGACCCGGCTTTGCCGGGCCGCCGGCGGCGCCCCGTTGAGGGGCAAGCGGCGCAGCCGCTTCGGGGGTGGTCAACATCATTCGCGCAGCAGATCGTTGATGCTGGTCTTCGAGCGGGTCTGCGCGTCGACCTTTTTCACGATCACCGCGCAGTACAGGCTGTGCGTGCCATCCGCGCTCGGCAGGTTGCCGGAGACGACCACGCTGCCGGCCGGAATGCGGCCGTAGCTGACGGTGCCGCTGGCACGGTCGTAGATCTTCGTGCTCTGGCCGATGTACACGCCCATGCTGATGACGGAGTTCTCTTCGACGATCACGCCTTCGACGACCTCGCTGCGCGCGCCGATGAAGCAGTTGTCTTCGATGATCGTCGGGTTGGCCTGCAGTGGTTCGAGCACGCCGCCGATGCCCACGCCGCCGCTCAAGTGCACGTTCTTGCCGATCTGCGCGCAGCTACCCACCGTGGCCCAGGTGTCGACCATCGTGCCTTCGTCGACGTAGGCGCCGATGTTCACGTAGCTGGGCATCAGGATCACGTTGCGGGCCAGGTAGCTGCCGCGCCGGGCCACCGCCGGCGGCACCACGCGCACGCCGCTGGCCCGCAGCTGCTCTTCGCTGAGGTGGGCGAACTTGGTCGGCACCTTGTCGAAGAAGCCGAGGTCGCCGGCGCGCATCAGCTTGTTGTCGTTGAGCCTGAAGCTCAGCAGCACCGCCTTCTTGACCCATTGGTTGACCTGCCAGTCGCCGACGCCGCGGCGTTCGGCCACGCGCAGCCGCCCGGCGTTGAGGTCGGCGATGGTGTTGTCGACGGCTTCGCGCACCTGCGGCGCGTTCAGCGCGGTGATGTCGGCGCGGGCGTCCCAGGCGAGTTCGATGACGTGCTGATGCATGCTCATGCAAGGCTTTCTGTGTAGGAGACGATGCGCTCGGCGGCTTCCAGGCATTCGGCGACGGGAGCCACCAGCGCCATGCGGATGCGGCCTGATCCCGGGTTGACGCCGTCGACGGCTCGCGCCAGCAGGCTGCCCGGCAGGACATTCACATTGTATTGAGCGAGCAGGCCGCGCGCGAAGGCGATCTCAGCCGGGTGGCCGCCGTTCGCGCCGCGCGACGGGATGCCGGCCCACAGATAGAAGGCCGCGTCGGGCAAGGCGACGTCGAGCACACCGGCCAGCCGCGGCGTGACCTGCGCGAACTTGGCGCGGTAGAGCTCGCGGTTGGCGACGACATGCGCTTCGTCGTTCCAGGCCGCGATGCTCGCCCGCTGGACGACTGGACCGAGCGCGCTGCCGTGGTAGGTGCGGTACAGCAGAAAGGCCTTCAGCAGCCGCGCATCGCCGGCGACGAAACCCGAGCGCAACCCGGGCACGTTGCTGCGCTTGGACAGGCTGGTGAAGGCCACCAGGTTGCGGAAGTCGTCGCGGCCGAGCGCCTTGGCGGCCTGCAGGCTGCCGATCGGTGGCCCATGCGGAGGCTCGTCGCGAAAATAGATCTCCGAATAACACTCGTCGCTGGCGATGACGAAACCATGCCGGTCGCTCAATTCAAACAGCTGCTGCCATTCGGCCAGCGGCATCACTGCCCCGGTCGGGTTGCCCGGCGAGCAGACATAGAGCAGTTGTGTGCGCGACCAGGTCGCGGCGTCGATGGTCTCCCACCGCGAAGCGAAGTTGCGCGCCGGGTCGCCGGGCACGAAGGTGACCTGTGCCCCGGCGAGCAACGCCGCGCCTTCGTAGATCTGATAGAACGGATTCGGGCAAACCACGGTGGCGCCGGGCTGCGTCGGATCGATGACCGTCTGCGCGAAGGCGAACAAGGCTTCCCGCGAACCGCCGACCGGCAGCAGCTGCGTGGCGACATCGAGCACCACACCGTAGCGGCGCAGCACCCAGCTGGCGATGGCCTCGCGCAGTGCCGGCTCGCCGGCGGTGGCGGGATACGACGACAACCCCGGCAGCGCGCGCACCAGCGCCTCTTCGATCAATGCCGGTGTGAGGTGCTTGGGCTCGCCGATGCCCAGGCTGATCGGCGCATGGCGCGGCGACGGCACGATGTCGCGCGTCAACTCGCGCCAGCGTTCGAAGGGGTAAGGGTGCAGACGCTGCAGCAGCGGGTTCATCGGGAGGATTATCCCGGCGCCCCGCACCGCGCCCGGCCGCTGGACCAACGCAGGGCGGGTGAAAACTGATGGGCTGACACTTGCTGATGCATTTCGCGACGTAAAGCTCCATGAGGAAGCGCAAGTTTCACGTGCCCTTTGGTGACCTTCTGGGATAGTGCGCAGATCGCCCCACCGCTGGGCCACTGGAGTAAGAAGATGGGCGCAAGCGACCACCCGATGAGCGAGCGACGCCGCAGCGGCTTCAGCGATGTCGGCGATGGGGGGGCCTCTGTGCGCGATGTGCGCGATGGACGCGACGCGCGCGATGTGGGCGATGTGGGCGATGTGCTCGATGTGCGCGATGTGCGCGACATGCACGACACCCGACTCGACAGCCAAACCGGCCAAACCGGCCACGCCGCCCGCGCGCCGGCGCTGACCGCAGCGCCGTCTGCCGATCGTCCGCGCCTGGTGCTCACCTCGGGACTGGCCGGCGCGCTGCTCGCTGCCTGCGGTGGCGGCAACGGCGCTGGCGCCCCGCCGCCGGCCGAATTCATGGCGCTCGACAGCGCGCGCCACGGCGCGCACATCCTGTCGGCCGGCGCGGCCATGGATGGAGGCGACCTGGTCCCGCTGCCCAGCGCCCGCGAGTTGCTCGACTGGGCCGAGCTGGCCTACCCGCAGTTCTTCCCCGGCCATTCGCCCGACCAGCTGCTGGAGCCGTATCAGTACCGCTACTACGCCGGCAGCGCCAACTACCTGGGCGTGGCCGGCAGCGATATCTATCTGCTGGGGCCCGATTCCGGCGGGACGCTGACCAAGGTCGGCACGCTCGGCGATTTCGCGGCCCGCGTCGCGGCGCGCCGGCAGGCCTTCACCGACGCCCAGGCGGCACGCTTCCTGAACCAGGCCACGCTGGGCACCACCGACGCCGACATCGCCGCCGTGCGGTCGCTCGGCTATGCGGCCTGGCTGGATCAGGAATCCGCGCGCCCGCTGTCGGCCAGCAACTGGGACTGGCTGGTCGGCCAAGGCATCGACAAGGACCCGAACGCCCGGAACTCGACGCTCGGCGCCGATGCGGCGATCTGGCAGCGCCTGCTCAGCGCCCCCGACAGCCTGCGCCAGCGCGTCGCTCTGGCGTGGTCCGAAATCTTCGTCGTCGGACTCGACGGCCTGACCGGCCCCTTCCGCCAGTTCCAGCTCGCCGCGTGGTGGGATCTGTTGGCGCAGAACGCCTTCGGCAACTTCCGCAGCCTGCTCGGCGCGGTGACGCTGAACCCGGCGATGGGCAAGTACCTGAACACCGCCGGCAACCAGAAGGAGAACACCACCACCGGCCGGGTGCCCGACGAGAACTACGCCCGCGAGGTGATGCAGCTGTTCACCATCGGCCTTCACGAACTGAACGACGACGGCACGCCGCGGCTGGACGCGGCGGGCAAGCCGATCGAGTCCTACACCCAGGACACGGTGACGCAGCTGGCCCGGGTCTTCACCGGCTGGAACCTCGACACCCGCCGCGACGACACGACGCCCGAGCTGACCCGCCGCCCGATGGTGCTGACGGCATCGCTGCATTCGACACTGGCGGCGAATTTCCTGGGCGCCCGGGTCGCTGCCGGGACCGATGGCGCGACGGCGCTGCGCATCGCGCTGGACACGCTGGCCGCGCACCACAACGTCGGCCCGTTCATTGCCCGCCAGCTGATCCAACGCCTGGTCACCAGCAACCCCAGCCCGGCCTACGTGGCGCGGGCGGCGCAGGCCTTCAACAACAACGGCCAGGGCGAGCGCGGCGACCTGAAGGCGCTGCTGCGCGCGGTGCTGCTCGACGAGGAAGCGCGCAGCGAGGCGAACCTCGGCGCGCCGAGCCACGGCAAGCTGCGCGAACCGATGCTGCGCTTCGTGCAGTGGGCGCGCAGCTTCAAGGCGACATCGCTGGCCGGCAGCTGGAACGTCGGCAACACCAGCGACGCGTCGACGTCGCTCGGCCAGAGCCCGTTGCGCTCGCCGTCGGTCTTCAACTTCTTCCGCCCCGGCTACGTGCCGCCGAACACCGCGCTGGGCAGCGCCGGCCAGCTGGCACCTGAACTGCAGCTGACCAACGAAAGCACGGTCGCCGGCTACCTCAACACCCTGCAGACGGCCACCGCGGCCGCCCACCGCGACATCCGGCCCGACTACGGCTCCGAGCTGGCACTGGCCACCGACGCGGCGGCGCTGCTCGACCGCATCGAACGCCTGCTCAGCGCGTCCCAGCTCAGCGCTGCGACGCGCAGCACCATCCTCGGCGCGCTGAACAGCATCGCCAGCACGACGGCCGCGGGACGCAATGCGCGGGTCTACACGGCCGTGTTCCTGGTCATGGCCAGCCCCGAGTACTTGGTGCAAAAGTAGGACACCTGAGCATGAGCCACCCATTGCACATTCAGGCCGCGCAACGCCGCGAATTCCTGCGCCGCGCCGCGCTGCTCGGCGGTGCCGGCGTCGCCGGTCCCTGGGCGCTGAACCTGTCGCTGCTCGGCGATGCCGCGGCGGCGACCGCCCCCGGCGACTACAAGGCGCTGGTCTGCGTCTTCCTGTACGGCGGCAACGATTACGGCAACACCTACGTGCCCGTCGATGACCTGCACTACCAGGCCTACGCCCGCATCCGCACCGGCATCGCCACCGATCAGGCGGCCCTGCTGGCCACCGCGCTGACACCGGCCGACGCGCCGCTGCCCGACGGCCTGCAGCTCGCGCTGGCGCCCGAACTGGCCCCACTGAAGACGTTGTGGGACGCCGAGCGGCTCGCCGTGCAGCTCAACGTCGGCCCGCTGGTCGTGCCGACCACGGTGGCCCAGTACAACGCCAGGTCGGTGCCCTTGCCACCCAAGCTGTTCTCGCACAACGATCAGCAATCGATCTGGCAGTCCGACCTGCCCGAGGGGGCGACGTCCGGCTGGGGCGGCCGCATCGGCGACCTGCTGATGTCGTCGAACACCCACAGCGCCTTCACGAGCATTTCCGTCACCGGCAACGCCGTGTTCCTGAGCGGGCGCAGCGCCGTGCAGTACCAGATCGGCAGCAACGGGGCGGTCGCCATCAACGGCATCAGCCGCGCGCTGAACGGGTCGGCCACTGCGCAGCAGGCGCTGCGCACGCTGATCACGCGCAGCAGCGCTCAGCTGTTCGAAGACGAGTACGCCCGCGTCACCCGGCGGTCGATCGACGCCGAGGCGCTGGTCACCGCGTCGCTGGCCGCGCTGCCGGCGCTGACGACGACCTTCCCGGCGAATTCGCTGGGCAACCAGCTGAAGATGGTGGCGCGCCTGATCGCCGCGCGCGGCTCGTTGGGCGCCGGGCGGCAGGTCTTCATGGTCTCGCTGGGCGGCTTCGACCTGCACGACTTCCTGGTCAACAACCACCCCGGCCTGTTGACCAGCGTGGCCGGCTCGATGAAGGCCTTCTACGACGCGACGGTCGAACTCGGCGTCGCCGACAAGGTCACCAGCTTCACGGCGTCGGACTTCGGCCGCACGCTGCAATCCAACGGCGACGGGTCGGACCACGGCTGGGGCAGCCACCACCTGCTGATGGGCGGCGCGGTGCGTGGCAAGCGCTTCTACGGCAAGGCGCCGGCGGTGGCGGTCGGCGGGCCCGACGACGTCGGGCAGGGCCGCCTGTTGCCGACCACGTCGGTCGATCAGTTCGGCGCCACGCTGGCACGCTGGTTCGGCATCGCCGACAGCGATCTGCCGTTGGTCATGCCGGGGATCGGCAACTTCACGACGCGCGACATCGGTTTCGTCTGAATCGGCGCGAGGCACGCGCGCGTCGAAACGAAATCGCGCTGCACGCCCGCCTCAAAGCATCCCGCGGCAGCCGGCCACGCCACAGCGGCAGGCCAGCCGGCCTTCGTGGTGGGTCTCGCCGTAGTCGACGGTGATCTCGTCGTCGACAGCGATGGCGCGCAGCGCATAGAACTCGACCCGCCCCTGGCGGATGCACAGACGTGCGTTCGGTCGGCAGCTGTGGTTGGTGAAGCGCATCGGGTCGCTGGACTTGCTGAAGTCGATCGCGCGCCGCGCCGACAGCTCGACGATCATGATGCGTTCGGCCCGCGTGGCGCGGATGCGTGCATCGGCCACGCTGATGCTCTCGCCGCGGATCTCGCCGATCTTCAGCCGCGGCGGAATGGCCTGGAGCGCGAACACGCCAGTGCCGTCGATGGCGCTCGGGCGCGGTTCGACAGCGAACTTCTGGTACGCCGGGCGGGCGGGGATTTCAGCGGTCATGGTCTCAACGGTCATCGGGTCGCTCTGCGTGGGTCCTGCGTCGGCCGCCGCGCATTGGCGCTGCGTAGGCCTCTGTGCATCGGCGCTGCGTGGGGGCTGGACCGTCAAGGACGCTGCGACAGGCCGGCGGCGGTGCCTGCAGGCTCCGGCCGACCTCGCGGGGGACGGCCTGACGGGATCGGCGCCGAGGCTTCAACACCTTCTTCGGTGATCGGCCCGTGGGGGCAACCGCGACTGCGACCTGCGCCCGCAGCCACCACCGCCGGCCTGGACGAGCGTCGTGGCGGTTGTCGGCAGAGGACACTGTCTTGAGCCGGAAAGGCTCGGGCTGGAAACACGGTCGCCCAGCAAGCCATCAACCCCGCGGCAGATCGACCTTCGCCTGCGGCTTCCAGCCCTTCTTGCGGTGCTCGGCGGTGACGAAGGTGCGGATGCCGCCGCGCACGAACCAGTCGGCGTGGATGCGGATGAAGCGCGGACGGATCGCGGCCACCAGGTCGGTGAGGATGGTGTTGGTCACCTTTTCGTGGAACGCGCCTTCGTTGCGGTAGCTCCAGAAATACTGCTTCAGGCTCTTGGTTTCGACGCAGAACTTGTCGGCGACGATCTCGATCTCGAAGTGCGCGAAGTCGGGCTGGCCGGTCAGCGGGCACAGGCAGGTGAACTCGGGCACGTCGAAGCGGATCACGTAGTCGCGTTCGGGGGCCGGGTTCGGGAAGGCCTGGAGTTCCTTGCTCGGCGCGCTCGGCGGGATCGCCGGCTTGGGCCGTTCGGTCGGCGCCGCGGCGGCCTTGGTGCGGTCGCGCGGGATGTTGGCCGAGTTGGCGTGGGGCGTGCGGGGCATGGTGGCGGTGGCGCTGGGCAGGGGCGGTTCACGGCGGGCTGCAACAGTGCGTCACAAGGTGCCGCCGGGGCCAGGGTCGAGGGATTCCAGAGAGTCGCGATGCTATCATCGCGGCCTGGTTGCGCTCTGGTCGAGAGCGCTTTTTCTTATTCAAATCAAGTACTTGCGCGCGGCATCGCGGCTGCGCCAGGGGCTCGTTCACCAACCCGATGCGTCTGAATCAGATCAAGCTTTCGGGCTTCAAGTCCTTTGCCGAGCCGACCACCTTCCAGCTGCCCGGCCAGCGCGTCGGCGTGGTCGGCCCCAACGGTTGCGGCAAGAGCAACATCATGGACGCGGTGCGCTGGGTGCTGGGCGAGAGCAAGGCCAGCGAACTGCGCGGCGAGTCGATGCAGGACGTGATCTTCAACGGCTCGGGCCAGCGCAAGCCGGCCAGCCGGGCCAGCGTCGAACTGGTCTTCGACAACACGCTGGCGCGCGCCGGCGGGCAGTGGAACAGTTTTGCCGAGATCGCCGTCAAGCGCGTGCTGACGCGCGACGGCAGCAGCAGCTACCTGATCAACGGCCAGGTGGTCCGCCGGCGCGACGTGCAGGACGTCTTCCTCGGCACCGGGTTGGGGCCGCGGGCCTACGCCATCATCGGCCAGGGCACGATCAGCCGGATCATCGAAAGCCGGCCCGAAGAGTTGCGACTGTTCCTCGAAGAGGCCGCCGGGGTCAGCAAGTACAAGGAGCGTCGCCGGGAAACCGAAGGTCGCCTGAAGGACACGCGCGAGAACCTGACCCGCGTCGACGACATCCTGCGCGAGCTCAACAGCAACCTCGACAAGCTCGAGAAGCAGGCCGAGGTGGCCAGCCGCTACCGCAGCCTGCAGGACGAAGGCACCCTCAAGCTGCATCAGTTGTGGTTTCTGAAGCACCGCGACGCAGCCGGTGAAGAGCAGCGCGTGCGGGCCGCGGTGGACGCGGCGGCGACCGCGCTGGAATCCAGGCTGGCCGAGTTGCGCCACGTCGAGGCCGAGCTCGAGAACTTGCGCACTGCCCACTACGCCGCCGGCGATGCGCTGCACGCGCACCAGGGCCAGCTGGGCGACGCAGCGCTGGCCGTCAGCCGGTTCGAAGAACGCATCCGCTACGTCGTCGACGGGCGCCACCGTGCGCAGGCGCGGCTGGCCGACCTGCACATGCAGAGCGCGCAATGGGCCGATCGCCAGCAGTCCGCGCACGACGAGCTCGGGCAGATCGCCGCGCAGATCGCCGCCGCCGGCGAACAGGCCGAAGCGCTGGCCGCGCAGGGCGAGGAACAGTCGCTGCAATTGCCGGCTGTTGAAGACACCGTGCGCACGGCGCAGGCCCGCAGCAACGAGCAGCGCGCCGCGGCGGCGCAGGTGCAGCAGCAGATCCAGGTGCTGGCCGCCGAAAGCCGCAGCGTCGACGAGCAGGCGCGCGCGCTGAAGGTCCGCCGTGAACGGCTGGCCGCCGAACGGCAGGGGCTGCAGGCGCCCGATCTCAACCGGCTCGAAGCACTGCGCCAGCAGGAAGCCGCGGCCAACGAGACCCGCGACGCCGCCGATGCCCGCCTGCACGATCTGCAGGACAGCGTGGCGGCGCTTGACGAACAGCGCCGTGCGGCACAGGGCGCAGTGAACGATGAATCCGCCCGCGCTGCCGACATCGGCGCGCGGCTCGACGCCCTGCGCGCCTTGCAGGACAAGGTGCAGACCGAGGGCAAGCTCAAGCCCTGGCTGGACAAGCACGGGCTGGCTGGGTTGCACGGCCTGTGGACGCGGGTGCACATCGACACCGGCTGGGAAGCCGCGCTCGAAGCCGCCTTGCGCGAGCGCTTGAACGCGGTCTCGGTCGGCCGACTGGACAGCGTGCGCGCCTTCGCCGCCGACGCGCCGCCAGCCAAGCTGGCGTTCTTTGAATTGCCGGACCTGCGGTCTGGCGCTGCTGATGGCGCTGCTGGCGGATCGTCTGCGGGCATCGCCCCACGCCCGCACGACACGCTGCCGCCGCTCGTCGGCCTGCTGCGCCTGTCCGACGCCGGCCTGCAGGCGCTGCTCGGCGACTGGCTGGAAGGGGTCTACACCGCGGCGTCGATCGACGAGGCATTGGCCGCGCGCAGCCGGCTGACGCATGGCGAAGTCATCATGACCCGTGAAGGCCACGCGGTATCGCAGCACGCCGTCAGCTTCTACGCGCCGGACAGCGAACAGGCCGGCCTGCTGGCCCGTGCGCAGGAGATCGAGAACCTCGGCCGCCAGCAGCGCGCGCAGGCGCTGATCGCCGACGACGCGAAGACGCAGTCGGTGCGCCTGGAAGCGGCCTACACCGATGCCTCGCTGCGCCTGGCCGCCGCGCGCCGCGATGCGGCCGAGGCGCAGAACCGCGCCCATGGCCTGCACGTCGAATGGCTGCGCCTGTCGCAGCAGGCCGAGGCCGCCGGCTCGCGGCGCGAACAGCTGGCCGACGAGCTGGCCGAGATCGACGCCCAGCTGGAAGGTCTTGAAGAGCGTCGGGCCACCGGCGAGGCGCGCTTCGAGGAGCTTGACCAGCATCTGGCCGGCGCGCAGGAGCGGCACGCCGAGCTCGAAGACGCCGTCATCGCCGCCGAACGCCGGCTGAGCGACGCTCGCGAACAGCAGCGCAGCCTGGAACGCCAGGTCCAGGAAGCGCAGTTCCAGGCCCGCGCGCTGGCCGCGCGGCGCGACGAACTGCAGCGCGGCATCGAAACCGCGGCGGCCCAGATCGCCGCCAACCTGCAGGCCGGCGAGCAGCTCGAACTCGAACTCGGCGCTTTCGACGATCAAGCGGCGCAGGCCGGCCTGCAGGAGGCGCTGGCGCTCCGACTCGAGCGCGAGGGCGTGCTGGCCGCAGCGCGCAGCCGCTACGACGACCTGAGCGCGCAACTGCGCCGCGCCGACGAGCAGCGCCTGGGCTTCGAGCGCAGCCTGGAGCCGCTGCGCGAGGCCATCACCAGGCTGCAGCTCGAACTGCAGGCCGCGCAGCTGGGCGGCGCGCAGTTCCTCGAGCAACTCACGGCGGCCGCGGTCGACCTGGCCGTGCTGGCGCAGGGCATCGACGCCGGCGGCGCGAAGCCGAGCGTGAAAGGCCTGCAGACCGAGATCGACCGCATCCAGAAGGACGTCAGCGCGCTGGGCGCGGTGAACCTGGCGGCGCTCGACGAGCTGACCTCGTCGCGCGAACGCAAGACCTTTCTCGACGCGCAGAACGCCGACCTGCTGGAAGCCATCCACACGCTGGAAGACGCCATCCACAAGATCGACCTGGAAACACGCGACCTGCTGGCCAGCACCTTCAACCAGGTCAACGAACACTTCGGGCGCATGTTCCCCAGCCTGTTCGGCGGCGGCAACGCGCGGCTGGTGATGACGGGCAGCGAGATCCTGGATGCCGGCGTGCAGGTGATGGCGCAGCCGCCGGGCAAGAAGAACAGCACCATCCATCTGCTCAGCGGCGGCGAGAAAGCGCTCACCGCCATCGCCCTGGTCTTCGCCATCTTCCAGCTCAACCCGGCACCGTTCTGCCTGCTCGACGAGGTCGACGCGCCGCTGGACGATGCCAACACCGAGCGCTACCGCAAGCTGGTGACGGAGATGAGCGCGGGCACCCAGTTCCTGTTCATCAGCCACAACAAGATCGCCATGGAAATGGCCGAACAACTGATCGGCGTGACCATGCAGGAGCAGGGCGTGTCGCGCATCGTCGCCGTCGACATGCAAGCCGCGGTCTCGCTGGCCGAGGCGGCCTGAGGGCGCGATGGCGCACGCCGCTGCTCTGCTCGACCAGATGTCGCTGACGGTGGCCCTGGCCCTGCTCGGGGCCGCGGTGCTGCTGGCCCTGGCGGTGCACGGCTGGTGGTCCTTGCGCCGCGCGGCGCCGCGCACGACGCTGGCCGATGCGGGCAGCGGCGAACGGGTCGAGCCGGCGATGGGGGCCGAACTGCCGTCGGTGGCCGAAGCGGTGCCGGCGCCGCGGCTGTTGCGGCCGACGCCGCGGCTGGACGCGCTGATCGACGCCATCGTGCCGCTGGCGCTGGAGTCTCCCGTCAGCGGCGAGGCCGTGCTGCAGCACCTGCCTGCCACCCGCCGCGCTGGCAGCAAGCCGTTCTACATCGAGGGCCTGGACACCGAAACGGCGGCCTGGGAGCCGCCCGCGCCGGGCCGCCACTACGGCGAGTTGCAGGCCGGGGTGCAACTGGCCGGGCGCAGCGGGCCGCTCAACGATATCGAGTATTCCGAGTTCGTGCAGAAGGTCGAGGCGTTTGCCGAAGCCGTCGGCGCCGGCGCCGACCCACCGGACATGCTCGAGGTGGTGGCGCGGGCACGCGAACTCGACGGCCTGTCCAGCCCGCTCGACGCCCAGCTGACCGTGACCCTGCGCAGCAACGGCGTGGCCTGGTCGGTGGCCTACGTGCAGCAGATGGCGGCGCGGCTGGGCTTCGTGCCCGGCGCGGTGCCCGGGCGCTGGGTGCTGCCGTCGCCCGAGGACGGCGCGCCGCCACTGCTGGTGCTGGCCGTCGACTCGCAGGCCGCGCTGGCCGAGCAACCGCAGCACAGCGCCGTGCGCGAGGCCGTGCTCAGCCTGGACGTACCGCAGTCGCCCGAGGCCGGCGAGCCCTTCCCGGCCTGGCACCGCAGCGCCACTGCGCTGGCCGACGAGCTCGACGCCACCGCTGTCGACGACCACGGCCAGCCGATCACCTTGCACGCCTTTGCCGCGATCGGGGGCGAGGTCGCCCAGCTGTACCGGCGGCTGGAGGCGCTGGACCTGGCGGCCGGCTCGCCGGCGGCGCGGCGGCTGTTCAGCTGAGGGCTGTCATCGGGCTGTCGTCGGGTCATCGCAAGATCGTCACGACAATCTGCACGGAGTGCGTTCGACGATGGCCGAGATCATCGGGCTGTTCCCGATCCCTTTCATGCGTGTGCCCGGCGCCCTGGCCCCGGCGCTGGTGGCCGGCCTGGTCGCGCACTTCACGGCCCGCGCGCGCACCGACAACAACGCCAGCCCGAACCTGTCGCACACCGAGATGCTGCAGCCGGGCGACAGCCCGCTGCTCGGCGACGTGGCGGCGCTGGTCACACCGCATCTGGTCGAGTTCGGCAGCCTGCTGTTCGGCGAGCGCCTGGGCTGGTCGATCAAGGAGCTGTGGGTCAACGTGCTCGACACCGGCGGGCGCCAGGCGATGCACAACCACGCCAACAGCTTCGCGTCGGGTGTGATCTACCTGACACCGACGCACGCCGACGCGCGCACCGTGTTCATGAAGTCGCCCGGCGGCCACGACTTTGCCTTCCGCAACGACCATCCGGCGGCCGCCACCGGCCCCTACAGCGCCGACAAGTGGATCAGCCCCGAGCCCAGTCCGGGCGACCTGGTGCTGTTCCCGAGCTACCTGATGCATGCCGTGCCGCCCAACCCCGGCCCGCGGCGCATCAGCCTGGCTTTCAACGCCATCCCGACGCGGCTCGACTCCTGGGGCTACCGGATCAGCTTCGCTGGCTGAATCGCTGAATCGCTGAATCGCCGCGCCGCGGGCGCCCCCGGCGGCCGTGTCTTCAAGTCGTCATCAACGCTGTCTAGGCTCGCGGGCTTGGCCGCCGAACTGACCCTTGCCCATCCGCCGCAGTCGGCGACCGTGCCCGCGCGGCGCGGGGCGGCGCCTGTGCTGATGCTGGCGTCGGGCTGTGCCGGCCTGGGCGATCAGGTCGTCTGGACGCAGCAGGGGGCGCTCTGGCTGGGCCACGAGTCGGCGGCGGTGCTGGCGGTGGTGACGGCGTTCTTCGGCGGCTTGGCGCTGGGTGCGCTGGGCCTGGCGCGGCGCATCGAACGCAGCCCGTCGCCGCAACGCTGGTACGCCGGCTGCGAACTG
>JANMAP010000206.1:0-3240 GCA_031359905.1 Burkholderiales bacterium
CACGGATGACCCCGACCGACCCGGCACCGAAAGCCAGCAACTTCCTGCGCGGCATCATCGAACGCGATCTGGAATCCGGTGCCTGGCAGGGCCGGCGTTTCGGCGGCAGCCCGGGTGACGGCGCGCACCATCTGGCCGGAGCGCCCGATCCGGCGCGCATCCGCACGCGCTTTCCGCCCGAGCCCAACGGCTACCTGCACATCGGCCATGCCAAGAGCATCTGCCTGAACTTCGGGCTGGCGCGCGATTACGGCGGCGTGTGCCACCTGCGCTTCGACGACACCAACCCGGAGAAGGAAGAGCAGGAATACGTCGACGCCATCATCGACGCGGTGCAGTGGCTGGGCTTCGACTGGCAGGCCCACGGCCACAGCCACCTGTACTTCGCCAGCAGCTATTTCGACTTCATGTACCGCGCCGCCGAGGCCCTGGTCGGCGCCGGCCTGGCCTATGTCGACGAGCAGAGCGCCGACGCGATGCGCGCCCGCCGCGGCGACTTCAACACCCCAGGCACCGACAGCCCGTTCCGCAGCCGCAGCCCAGCCGAGAACCTGGTCCGCCTGCGCGCGATGCGCGACGGCGGACTGGCCGACGGCGCGGCAGTACTGCGCGCGAAGATCGACATGGCGTCGCCGAACATCAACCTGCGCGACCCGGCGCTGTACCGCATCAAGCACGCCACCCACCACGCCACCGGCGACCGCTGGTGCATCTACCCGATGTACACCTACGCCCACCCGATCGAGGACGCGCTGGAGAACATCACCCACAGCATCTGCACGCTGGAATTCGAAGACCAGCGCCCGTTCTACGACTGGCTGCTCGACCATCTGGCCACGCTGGGCCTGCTGGCCCGGCCGCTGCCGCGGCAGTACGAGTTCGGCCGGCTGAACCTGAGCTACGTGATGACCAGCAAGCGCAAGCTGCGCGCTCTGGTCGACGAAGGCATCGTCGACGGTTGGGACGACCCGCGGATGCCGACGCTCTT
Source organism: Burkholderiales bacterium (assembly GCA_031359905.1). Classification (GTDB taxonomy): domain Bacteria; phylum Pseudomonadota; class Gammaproteobacteria; order Burkholderiales; family Burkholderiaceae_C; genus Rubrivivax. Next base: position 989 of record JANMAP010000206.1, read on the forward strand.
CGGCATGCGCCGGCGCGGCTACACGCCGGCCAGCATTCGCGCGATGGCCGATGGCTCGGGCGCCAGCAAGACCAACATCTGGCTGGATTACAGCGTGCTCGACGGCTGCCTGCGCGCCGACCTCGAAGGCCAGGCGGCGCGCGCGATGGCGGTGCTCGACCCGCTCGAACTGGTGCTGACCAACTGGGCCGAGGTGTATGGCGATGACAGCCACCTCGAACCCTGCCACGCCCCGGCGCATCCGCAGCAGCCCGCACTCGGCCAGCGCACCTTCATGCTCGGCCGCACGCTGTGGATCGAGCGCGAGGATTTCGCCGAATCGCCACCCAAGGGCTTCTTCCGCCTCTTTCCGCCGAAGACACAGCCAGACGGCAGCGTCTCGCCCGGCAACAAGGTACGCCTGAAGTACGGCCTGGTCGTCGAATGCAGCGGCTGCGAGAAGGACGCCGCAGGTCGCGTGACCAGGGTGCTGGCCCGCGTGCTGCCCGACACACGCAGCGGCACGCCGGGCGCCGACGCCGTCAAGGTCAAGGGCACGATCAGCTGGGTGGCGCAGGCCGACGCGCTGCCGGCCACCGTGCAGCTCTTCGACCACCTGTTCAACGAAGCCCAACCCGACGCTGGCGGGCGTGATTTCCGCGAGGTCCTCAACCCGCACAGCAAGCGAGTCGTGCAGGCCTACCTGGAACCCGGCCTGGCCGGCGCCGGGCGCGAGCAGTGGTTCCAGTTCGAACGCCACGGCTACTTCGTCGCCGACCGCGTGCTGCACAGCCCGGACGCGCCGATCTTCAACCGCATCACCGGGCTGCGCGACGGCCGCGGTGCTTGACGCGCTTGACGCGCTTGACGCGGGTGAGGCGCGTGAGGCGCGTGAGGCGCCTGGTGCAGGAACTTTGACAGCCTGCGCTGCTCACTCCACAGTGCGGACCGGTTGTCGTCACCGCGTTCGTCACCGACCCGGCGACCCGCCGATGGCAAGGACTCGACCATGCGCATCTCACGCTTCCTTCGCGCCGTGATGGCTGCCATCGCAGCCGGCCTCTTCGCGCTCGGCCCGGCGCAGGCCGCCGGCACCGTGGAGGTGAGCTACGTGAAGCCCGAGCAGTTCACCGACATCGGTTGGGGCAGCTTCGAGCGCCAGCGCAGCCTGCGCCTGATGACCCAGGTCTTCCAGGGTTTGGGTCGCCAGCTCGCCGACGGCCAGACGCTGAAGGTCGAAGTCGTGGACATCGATCTCGCCGGCGAGATCTGGCCGCGCGGCATGCACGACATCCGCATCCTGCGCGGCCGCGCCGACTGGCCGCGCGTGCAGCTGCGCTACCGCTTGCAAGCCGCCGGTCGCGATCTGAAGTCGGGCGAGCAACAGATCACCGACATGGCCTACATGCTGACCAGCAGCCTGTCGACGCGCGACGGCAGCCTGCCCTACGAAAAGCGAATGCTCGAACGCTGGGCCCGCGACACGTTCGGGGCCGGGCACTGAGCCGCAGTACTGGAAGCCGTCTTGAACGCCGTCCACCGCGCCTGGCGGCGAACCCGATTTTCTCCACTCCTGGCGCCTGATGGGCGCCCTGCCCGCATGAACCTCGCCGCTGCCCTAACCTGTTGTGCCCTGGCTTCGCTGACCGCCCTGCCCGCTGCGGCGCAAGCGCCCGCCGATCCACTGGCCCGCGCCGGTGCCGAAAACGGCGCGGTGATCACCGACACCGGTCTGGTGTATCTGACGCTGAAGGAAGGCGCGGGCAAATCGCCGACGGCGCTGGACACCGTCAAGGTCCACTACCGCGGCCGTTTTCCCGATGGGCGCGAGTTCGACAGCTCCTACAAGCGCGGTGAGCCGACCAGCTTCCCGCTCGGTCGCGTCATCAAGTGCTGGACCGAAGGCCTGCAGCGCATGAAGGTCGGCGGCAAGGCCCAGCTGACCTGCCCGGCATCGATCGCCTACGGCGAGAAGGGCGCCGGCGGCGGCTTGATCCCGCCGAATGCGGTGCTGCAGTTCGAGGTCGAGCTGCTCGAGATCAAGGCCCCCTGAACCTTCGGCGATCGATCAGTCCGCCGCTGCCGGTTTGTCGCCGCGCCGCGTGAGTTGCCGCAGCAGGAGCACCGCGCCCAGCACCAAGCCGCCAGCGACCACGCCGAACAAGCCATCAGCCAGCGCCTGCAACACCGCCTGCGCCAGGCTGCCGCGCCCCTGCACCGCTGCCTCCAGCGCATGGCGCAACGGCGGCAAGCCGTGCACGAGGATGCCGCCG
>JANMAP010000325.1:0-3122 GCA_031359905.1 Burkholderiales bacterium
CGAGCAGATGCAGTTTTTCCTGCGCGGCTTTCGGCGCGACGCGCACCCGATGGCGGTGATGACGGGGCTGGTCGGCGCGCTGTCGGCCTTCTATCACGACAGCACCGACATCAACAATCCGCAGCACCGCGAGATCAGCGCCATCCGCCTGATCGCCAAGATGCCGACGCTGGTGGCCATGGCCTACAAGTACGGCATCGGCCAGCCGTTCATCTACCCGACCAACAACCTGTCGTATTCGGCGAACTTCATGCGCATGATGTTCGCCACGCCCTGCGAGGAATACGAACCGAACGACGTGGTGGTGCGCGCTCTCGACCGGATCTTCATCCTGCACGCCGACCACGAGCAGAACGCCTCCACCTCCACCGTGCGCCTGTGCGGCAGTTCGGGCACCAACCCGTTTGCGGCGATTGCCGCCGGCGTGGCCTGCCTGTGGGGCCCGGCGCACGGCGGGGCCAACGAAGCGGCGCTGAACATGCTGAAGGAGATCCAGCGCAACGGCGGCGTCGAGAAGGTCGGCGAGTTCATCAAGGCCGTGAAGGACAAGAATTCCAACGTCAAGCTGATGGGTTTCGGCCACCGCGTCTACAAGAACTACGACCCGCGCGCCAAGCTGATGCGCGAGACCTGCCACGAGGTGCTGACCGCCACGGGCCTGCACGACGACCCGCTGTTCAAGCTGGCGATGGCGCTGGAGAAGATCGCGCTGGAAGACGACTACTTCGTCAGCCGCAAGCTGTACCCGAACGTCGATTTCTACTCGGGCATCGTGCAGAGCGCCCTGGGCATTCCCGTCAGCCTGTTCACCGCCATCTTCGCGCTGGCGCGCACGGTGGGCTGGATCGCACAGCTCAACGAGATGATCGGCGACCCCGAGTACAAGATCGGCCGGCCGCGCCAGCTGTTCGTCGGCTCGCCACGGCGCGACGTGACGCCGCTCGCGCAGCGCTGACGGCCAGCAGGGTCAGCGGGCTGCAGCAACAGGCCACCGCGAGGTGGCCTTTTTCATGCGCCGTCGCGCCGGGCCTTCAAGCCGCCGCTTCCAGCCCGCTGGCGAAGTGCGCCAGCATCAGCGCTCGGGCACGCACGGCGTCGCGCCGCTCGATCGCCTGAAGCAGCGCGCGGTGCTCCTTCAGCGATTCCCCGAGCCGGCCGCGCTTGAACAGCGAGTGGTGGCGGTTGAGCTTCATCACCTTGCGCAGGTCGGTCACGATCTGCAGCGCCCAGCGGTTGCCGGCAATCTGCAGCAGCGTCATGTGGAACAGCTCGTTGGTGGCGAAGAAGGCATCGCGCTGCCGGGCCTGTCGTTCCAGCCGCTGGTGCAGCAGCGCCAGTTGCTCGCGGTCGGCGTCGCTGGCCTGCGTCGCGACCACCGCCGCGGCATCGCTTTCAAGCAGGCCCAGCAGGTGGTAGACCTGCGCGACATCGTCGCGCGACACCTCGGTGACGTAAGCGCCGCGACGCAGCTTCATCGTCACCAGGCCTTCGACCGCCAGCACCTTCAGGGCCTCGCGCAGCGGCGTGCGGCTGATGCCGTATTCGGCGGCCAGCTTGAGCTCGTCGATCCAGCTCCCCGGCTCCAGCGTGCGGGCGAAGATCTGCTGGCGCAGCCGGTCGGCCACGTCCTGGTACAGGGCGCGGCGGGCCAGCGGGCCGGCGACGGGTCGAACCGGTGCGTCCAAGGGGCGGTGGAATCGGGCGGGCGTTGGTTTTGAATTTATAATTATGCAGACTTGCGGGGGCCCGTGGGCGCCGTGGGTGCGTCTTGGGCGCGTCGTGGCGCGTCGTGGACGCCACACCAGACCTGCACCAAGCACCCACGGATCGCCGGCTGCCCACCGGCACCCGCCGTCCGTCGAGGAACCGCCGCCATGACCCCTGCCCCCGAATTCAAGCCCGCCACGCTCGCGCAATGGGAGCAGGCCGCCGCCAAGTCGTCACCGGGCGGCGACGTGCAGGCCCTGAACTGGGTCACGCCCGAAGGCATCAGCGTCAAGCCGCTGTACACCGCCGCCGATGTCGCCGCGCTGCCGCACGCCGACACGCTGCCCGGCTTCGAGCCCTTCGTGCGCGGCCCGCAAGCCACGATGTACGCGGTGCGGCCGTGGACCATCCGCCAGTACGCCGGCTTTTCCACCGCGGAAGAGTCCAACGCTTTCTACCGCCAGGCGCTGGCCGGCGGCGGGCAGGGCGTCAGCGTGGCCTTCGACCTGGCCACCCACCGCGGCTACGACAGCGACCACCCGCGCGTCACCGGCGACGTCGGCAAGGCCGGCGTGGCCATCGACAGTGTCGAGGACATGAAGATCCTCTTCGACGGCATCCCACTCGACAAGGTCAGCGTCAGCATGACGATGAACGGCGCGGTGCTGCCGGTGCTCGCCGGCTATGTGGTGGCAGCCGAAGAGCAGGGCGTGGCGCAGGACCAGCTTGGGGGGACCATCCAGAACGACATCCTCAAGGAGTTCATGGTTCGCAACACCTACATCTACCCGCCCGAGCCGAGCATGCGCATCGTCGCCGACATCATCGAGTACACGGCGCAGCGGATGCCGAAGTTCAACTCGATCAGCATCAGCGGCTACCACATGCAGGAAGCCGGCGCCAACCAGGCGCTGGAGCTGGCCTTCACGCTGGCCGACGGGCAGGAGTACGTGAAGACGGCCATCGCCAAGGGCCTGGACGTCGACGAGTTCGCGGGCCGCCTGAGCTTCTTCTGGGCCGTCGGGATGAACTTCTATCTCGAGATCGCCAAGATGCGCGCGGCGCGGCTGCTCTGGACGCGCATCATGAAAGGCTTCGATGCCAAGAAGCCGAAGAGCCTGATGCTGCGCACGCATTGCCAGACCAGCGGCTGGAGCCTGACCGAGCAGGACCCGTACAACAACATCGTCCGCACGACGATCGAAGCGATGGCCGCGGTGTTCGGCGGCACGCAGAGCCTGCACACCAACAGCTTCGACGAGGCCATCGCGCTGCCGACCGAGTTCAGCGCGCGGATCGCCCGCAACACCCAGCTCATCCTCCAGGAGGAGACGCACATCACCAGCGTCGTCGACCCCTGGGCCGGCAGCTACATGATGGAAACGCTGACCCAGGACATGGCCGACCGGGCCTGG
>JANMAP010000277.1:0-1970 GCA_031359905.1 Burkholderiales bacterium
CGCGAATGCCGACACGCTGCGATAGCGACCGGGGTTGCGCAACGCAATGACCAGTGCGCCATGGCCGCCCATCGAATGGCCACTGATCGCGCGTGCCGAGCTGGTGTCGAAACAGGCATCGACCAGCGCCGGCAGTTCGTCGACGACGTAGTCGTGCATGCGGTAGTGGGCCGACCACGGCGCTTGCGTCGCGTTTAGATAGAAGCCGGCGCCTTGGCCAAGATCGTAGCCATCCGTATCGGCGACGCCGGCGCCACGCGGGCTGGTGTCCGGCGCGACCAGGATGATGCCGTGCTCGGCGGCGTGACGCTGCGCACCGGCCTTGCTGATGAAATTCTGCTCGGTGCAGGTGAGGCCCGAGAGCCAGTACAGCACCGGGCAGGCCTGGTGCTGCGCCTGCGGCGGCAGGTAGATGCCGAAACGCATCGCGCAAGACAGTGAATTCGACGCGTGCTGCCAGACTTCCTGGCTGCCACCAAAGCAGGCATGCGCCTCGATGCGCTCCATCAGCGCGCGCCACTCAAAAGCGGATCACGGTGCGGATCGACTTGCCCGCATGCATCAGCTCGAACGCCTCGTTGATGCGTTCCAGCGGCAACTCGTGGGTGATGAAGGGATCGAGGTCGATCTCGCCGCGCATCGCCTGCTCGACCATGCCCGGCAGTTGCGTGCGGCCCTTGACGCCACCGAAGGCCGAACCACGCCAGACGCGCCCGGTCACCAGTTGAAACGGCCGCGTGCTGATCTCCTGTCCCGCGCCGGCGACGCCAATGACCACCGACTCGCCCCAGCCCTTGTGGCAGCACTCCAGCGCGGCGCGCATCACGTTGACGTTGCCGATGCACTCGAAGCTGAAGTCGACGCCGCCATCGGTCATCGCCACGATCACGTCCTGGATCGGCTGCGCGTGATCGCCCGGATTGATGCAGTCGGTTGCACCCATCTGTTGCGCGAGGGCGAACTTGCCGGGATTGGTATCGATGGCAAGGATGCGACTGGCTTGCGCCTGCACCGCGCCCTGGATGACGGCCAGGCCGATGCCACCGAGCCCGAACACCGCGACGCTGTCGCCCGGCTGCACCTTCGCGGTGTTGTGCACTGCACCGATGCCGGTGGTGACGCCGCAACCGAGCAGGCACACCTTTTCCAGCGGCGCGTTCGGGTTGACGACAGCAAGCGAAATTTCCGGCACCACCGTGTATTCGCTGAAGGTGCTGCAACCCATGTAGTGATGCAGCGGCGCGCCGTTGTACGAGAAGCGCGAGCTGCCATCGGGCATCAGGCCCTTGCCCTGGGTCGCGCGCACGGCCTGGCACAGATTGGTCTTGCCTGATTTGCAGAACTTGCACTGCCGGCATTCGGCCGTGTACAGCGGAATGACGTGATCGCCGGGCTTGACGCTGGTGACGCCGGCGCCGACCTCGACCACGATGCCGCCGCCTTCATGGCCCAGCACCGCCGGGAACAGGCCTTCGGGATCGTCGCCGCTGAGGGTGAACGCGTCGGTGTGGCAGACGCCCGTCGCCACGATGCGAACCAGCACCTCGCCCGCTCGGGGGGATGCAACATCGATCTCGACCACCTGCAACGGCTGGCCCGCGGCGAAGGCGACGGCGGCGCGTGATTTCATGCGGCAACTCCGCGATTGGGAGCGCGAGTATGCCTCCGCGGCATCCGCCGAACGAGTCCGCTGTCCGTTGCGGGCGGGGGCTATCGTTGCTCCACGTGTCTACCCTTCCGGGAACAGCGCCATGCCCGGTCACGCCCGTCTTCTGCTCGCCTGCCTGCTGCTGTTGTGCAGCCTTGGCGCCTGTGAAGCGCCGGCGCCCCGTGCCGGGGCTGCGCAGCCCACACCGCCGCTGTTCGACAGTTTCGGCAACCTGCATCGCGACATCGGCAGCGGCGTGCCGGCCGCGCAACGTTATTTCGACCAGGGTCTGCGCATGGCCTACGGCTTCAACCACGAAGCC
>JANMAP010000373.1:0-1566 GCA_031359905.1 Burkholderiales bacterium
CGAGCTGAGGGGGCGAGCTGAGGCGAGGCGTAAAAAAACTCGGCGCCCGAAGAGCAACGGGGCCGAGTCTTGAGCGTCCCGGGGAAGGGACGCTGGGGGTGGTTGAGCGCGTTACTGGATGGCGATGGAGGTGCCGGTAGAGAAGCGAGCGTTGGTGGCGTCCCAGGCCTGGGAGCCCGAATCGGCGTTGGCGAAGCGCACGGCGAAGCGCGCATCGCTGGCGATGGTGGACCAAATGTCAGGCGCGCTGATCAGCACGTCGTAGGTGCCTGCGGCGGTGCCGGAGGGCAGGCTCACGTTGACCGTCATCTGAGCCGAGGCGCCTGAGGCCACACTGGTCAAGTCACCACCCGAGCCGGTGATGGTGGCGCCCGTGCTCTTGTTGCGCAGCGTGACCACCAGCGCCCGCTTGGAGAACATGCGAGCCCAGCCCGTATTGCGCAGATTCACATTGACCGCGACGGTGGTGCCCTTGCTGGCACTCGGGGCGTGGTTCACGCTGTCGAGTTGAAGCCGGTAGCCCATCGAGCGGCTGATCTGATTCCAGCAACCGCCAGACTTCCAGCTGTTCATGAACTCCTCGGCATAGCCACCATTCAGCCAGGTCATGTGGTAAGCCGGGTGCTCGCTGAGTGCTTGTGCACATGACATGCGGGCCGATGCAGGGTTGGTAAGAAAGTCATTGCCGACGCAGGTCTCGCCGCCGAAGCCGGAGTTCTCTGCCATCGTCTTGGCGTAGGCGCGTAGCGGGTCGCTCAGCCCGCCGGTGAACGTGGCCGCATCGGTGTCGTTGGCCATGTAGCAGTCATTGTGGAACCCGATCCGAGCGGCCGCGGCGGCGGCGGGGTTGTTGGGATACCACTTGGCGATGTCGCTCGGCGCGCGGAAGTGAACGATCGTCGTGCTGGGCGTGTTGGCCAGGATCGCGTTCTTGATCGCAAGCTTGTTGGCATCGCTTTCAAGGCCGTTGGTCGAGTCGTGCCACTCTCCCCACTGACCGACATAGCCGGCCTTCAAGAAAGGAATCACGTCGGCGTTTTTCGCCCACACCGCGCCGAGTTGCGCGATGTGTTGGAGCACGATGCCGATCGGCGCATCGGCGCCGCGGCCATCGTTGTACACCGGGACCGCAATGAATTTCATCCCGGCCGCGCGCCCGGCCGCGAACCGGGTGTTGAGCGCGTCGATAAACGACTGCGGGAGGGTCGCGGTATTTGCATACGCATCAAGCCGAACGATGTAGAGAAACAGGCGGGTGTTATACACATCGGAGAACCGCTGCAGCGTCGCCGCGTTCATCTCGCCGTCGCCGGGGGTGACGTAGAAGCCGCGCTCGGGGTTGAGGAAGTCGGTGGTGCTGCCGGTGAAGCTTGCCGAGGTCGCGCCCGCCGGTGCGGGGGCGGTCGTCGTGGCCGTCGTTGACGTGGTCGTCGGCGTCGTGGTAGTGGTTGCCGTCGTCACAGCTGCTGGTGTCGGAGCGGTCGAAACAGAACTGCTGTCGACCCAGCACTTCTTCCATTGACCGACGGCCGGATCACCAAAAGTTGCATTGTTGCAGGGCGCAGA
>JANMAP010000398.1:0-4555 GCA_031359905.1 Burkholderiales bacterium
GGTGTTGTCATTCATGCTGCAGACCATGACCGACTGGCGGCTGTCGATCTTCGGCCTGATCACGCTGCTGGTGGTCTATTACCTGCAGGACGGAATCATCGGATTCGTGCGCGGGATGCTGAACCTGAAGGGCCATGCCAGGACCGATTCGGAAGCGGCGCGCAACCTGCCCAGGGTCGAGGACGGCGTGTCGCGTGCCAACGCCGACGCGCCGGCCGAGATGCTCGATGCCAGCGCGGTGCTGATGCAGTTCGGCGGCCTCAAGGCGCTCAACAACGTGGACCTGAAGGTGCGGCGCGGCACCATCCACGGCCTGATCGGCCCCAACGGCTCGGGCAAGAGCACGATGATGAACGTGCTGACCGGCATCTATGTCCCGACCGCCGGCACCATCGTGTTCCAGGGCAATTCGATCGTCGGCCGCACCTCGGCCGAGATCGCCCTGTCCGGCATCGCGCGGACCTTCCAGAACGTGCAGCTGTTCGGCGAGATGACGGCGCTGCAGAACGTGCTGGTGGGCCTGCACCACAGCTACCGCAGCAATCTTCTGGACGTGGCGCTGCACACGCCGCGCTACCGGCGCGAGGAGGTGCAGGGCGCGGCCCGCGCCCACGCGCTGCTGGAATTCGTCGGCCTCGATGCGCTGGCCGGCGAAGAAGCGCGCAACCTGCCGTACGGCAAGCAGCGTGTGCTGGAGATCGCCCGGGCGCTGGCGCTCAGCCCGCAGCTGCTGCTGCTTGACGAGCCGGCGGCCGGCCTGACAGCGCCCGACATCAAGGAGTTGGTCGCGATCGTGCGCCAGCTCCGCGAGCATGGCATCACAGTGATCCTGATCGAGCACCACATGGACGTGGTCATGTCGATCTGCGACACCGTGACCGTGCTCGACTTCGGCCAGAAGATCGCCGAGGGCGGACCGGCCGCGGTCCAGTCCGATCCCAAAGTGGTCGAAGCCTACCTGGGCAGCGCCGACGTGGCGCCCGCCTGAGCAACCGCCGGAACTCACGATGCTTTCAATATCCAACCTGCACGCCGGCTACGGAAAGATCGAGGTGCTGCACGGCATCTCGCTGGAGGTGCCCAAGGGCAAGGTCGTCACGCTGATCGGCAGCAACGGCGCCGGCAAGACCACCACCCTGCGCGCGGTCTGCGGCATGATCGCGCCGACCCAGGGCCGGGTCACGCTCGGCGGCAAGGACGTGACCGGGCTGGAGCCGTACCACGTTGCCAAGCTCGGCCTGGCCCATTCGCCAGAAGGCCGGCGGGTCTTCGCGACGATGAGCGTCAACGACAACCTGCTGCTCGGCGCATTCCCGCGCTACACCGGCGCCCGGCCCCGCGGCGACATCGCGGCCGACCTGGAGCGGGCGATGGAGTATTTTCCGCGGCTCAAGGAGCGTCGCGCCCAGCTGGCCGGCACGCTCTCGGGCGGCGAGCAGCAGATGCTGGCGATGGCGCGGGCGATGATGCTCAACCCCGATGTGGTGCTGCTCGACGAACCCTCGATGGGGTTGGCGCCGATCCTGGTGCAGGAGGTGTTCCGCATCATCGAACGGCTTCGCTCGGAGGGCGTGACCATGCTGCTGGTCGAGCAGTTCGCCGCGGCGGCACTGAAGGTGGCGGATTACGGCTATGTGCTGGAGAACGGCCGTATTTCGATCCATGGGGATGCCGCCAGCCTGCGCAACGACCCGGCCGTGAAGGCCGCGTACCTGGGCGGCAGCCATTGATTTCGCGATCCGCGACCCGGAGCCACCGGGCGCGCACAGGCAGGAAGTCAAAACCGGCGCGGAGCCGCCAGCTCACTTGTAGAGAATGCTCGGCAGCCAGAGGCCGATTGCCGGGAACATATAGAGCAGGAAAAGGGCGAGGACCTGGATGCCCATGAACGGCATCATTCCGGCGAAGATCTGATTCAGCGTCACGTGCGGCGGCGACACCCCTTTCAGGTAGAAAGCGGCCATCGCCACCGGTGGCGACAGGAACGCCGTCTGCAGATTCAGCGCCACCAGCAGCCCGAAGAACAGCGGATCGACACCGAACTTCGGCAACAGGGGGATGAAGATGGGCATGAAGATCACGATGATCTCGGTCCACTCCAGCGGCCAGCCCAGGATGAAGATGATGAACTGGCTCAGCAGCAGGAACTGGATCGTGTTCAGGCCGAGCGACAGCACCCAGCGTTCGATCAGATCCTGGCCGCCCAGTAGCGCAAAAGACGCCGAGAAGATCGAGGAGCCGACGAACAGCCAGCACACCATCGCACTGGTCTTGGCCGTCAGGAAGGACGACTCCTTGATGATCCCGCCGAGATCCCTGGCCGTGGTCGACACCACGTGGCCCGTGCCGGTGCGGCGCGCCGCGAGGTAGCGGTAGATGCCGGCCAGGATGATGCCACCGAAGGCGCCCACGGCCGCCGCTTCAGTGGGCGTCGCCAGGCCGAAGACGATCGATCCGAGCACGCCGACGATCAGCACCGCCAGCGGGAAGAACGACCCGAGCAGCATCTTGAAGATCTCCAGCCGCTGCCAGTTCATCAGCCAGGTGATGAAGGCAATGGCGGCCAGTCCGATCGCCAGCACCACCCAGAACCAGGTGGGCGCAGGAACCCGTTCCTCCAAGGCGGCAGCAGGGGCAGCGGGAGCCGGCTGGGCCACCACCACGGCGGGCGCCGTCGCCGCCGGTTGTGGCGGCAGCGCCGCCGCCGGCTCCTTGACTTCGGCGGCGTCCTTCGGCGGTTCCCGCAGTCCACCCGATTCCTGGGGCGGCTCCGCCAGCCCGGAGGATTCGGGCACCGGTTCCTCGGCGCTGATCGCCCCACCCGATTGCACCAGGCCGGTGGTATCGACCGTTGCCTTCGGCGCCGTCGATCCCGCGTACATCAGCACCAGCAGGGTCGCTATGGAGAGGGCCGGCAGCAGCGCGACGAACAGCTGGGTGGCGACCTTGCGCCTGGGCAGCGCCGGATCGCGCAACCCGCCATAGAGGCCAGTGACCGCGTTGCCGCCGCGGGTGCTCAAGGATTGCGACAGGGGCGGCAGGGCGACGTGCCGCTCGGCGGCCGAGAGCGGCGGCGCCAGGTGCGGCTTCCATTTGGCCACGATGATGACGTAGGCGACGTAGAGCGCCGCCAGCATGATGCCGGGGAAAAAGGCGCCGGCGTACAGCTTGACCACCGAGACGCCGGCGGTCGCGCCATAGACGATCAGCAGCACCGATGGCGGGATCAGGATGCCGAGGCAGCCGCCCGCCGTGATGGCGCCGGCGGCGAGCTTGATGTTGTAGCCAGCACGCAGCATGGCCGGCAAGGCGAGCAGTCCCATCAGCGTGACCACGGCACCGACGATGCCGGTGGCTGTCGCGAAGATCGCGCAGGTCACGATGGTGGCCACCGCCAGTGCGCCTGGGACGCGCGCCAGCGACAGGTGCAGGCTCTTGAACAGCGACTCGATCAGGTTGGCGCGTTCGACCAGGTAGCCCATGAACACGAACAGCGGAATGGCGATCAGGACGTCGTTCGACATCACCGAATACGCCCGCTGCACCATCAGGTCGAGGATCTGCTGGTTGGCCAGCGCCGGGTTGACGCTTCGATAGGCCAGCCAGCCGAAGAACACCCCCATGCCCATCAGCGTGAATGCCGTCGGGAAGCCCAGCATGATGGCCACCACGATCAGCGCCAGCATCAGCAGGCCGAGCGCCCCGAGGTCTTCGTGACCCAGATGGCCGTCGAAGAAGCCCCTCCATGGCGTGAAGATGACGACCGTCGTGAGGATGATCGCCATCAGGGCGAAGCCGAACCAGAGCTCCTTCTTGATCTTCATTTCGTGCCCCCGTGCGGCGCGATGAACCTGTCCAGCCCGGCGATGTCTTCGTCCTTCACATGCACCATCTCCTTGAGTTTGTCGACGTCTACTTCCTGCACGTCCTGTTCACGCGACGGCCACTCCCCCTGCCTGATGCAGATGACGCAACGGATGATTTCCACGATGCCCTGGGCCAGCAGGAAGACGCCGGCCAGCGGCAGCATGGTCTTGAACGGATAGATCGGCGGCCCGTCGGCGGTGATGTTCGACGTTTCGCGGATTGCCCAGGACTCGGCTGCGTAGAAATAGCCGGCGTAAGTCAGGGCGAACACACCGGGAATGAAGAACACGATGTACAGGATGAGGTCGATCGTGGCCTGCGTGCGCGGTTCGAAGAAGCCGTACAGGACGTCGCCGCGCACGTGTCCTGCCTTGGCCAGCGTATAGGCGCCCGACATCATGAACAGGGTGCCGTACATGATGATCATCGCGTCGAAGGCCCAGGAATGCGGGTGGTCCAGCACATAGCGGGAGAACACCTCCCAGGTGATCATGAGCGTGAGCGCGACGATCAGCCATGAAAAAAATTGACCGACGAAGGTGCTGATCCGGTCGATGGTCAAAAGCAAATTTTGCATATCGTGCCTGCTCGAAAACAAGCCATCCGGACCGCGCCGGACGGCTGATTGTGACCTCGCGAAAAGGTCAGGCCTTCTTCGGAGCTGCCGGCTTGGCGCCGAAGAAGTGGC
>JANMAP010000446.1:0-2421 GCA_031359905.1 Burkholderiales bacterium
GCGGCACCGGCCCGCTGGCCGAAGCGCTGCCGCCGGCCTTCGTGCGGGCCGCCATCGAGGGCGTGCAGGCGCTGATGCTGGGCACGCCGCGCGACCTGTGCGAAGTGCCGCTCGACATGACGGGCGTCCCCGAATTCCACCAGCGCGTGTACGCCATCGCGCGCCGCATCGGCCCCGGCCAGACGCGCAGCTACGGCGAGGTGGCCGACGAACTGGGCGACAAGGCTCTGGCGCGCGCCGTCGGCCAGGCGCTGGGTCGCAACCCGTTCGCGCCGATCGTTCCGTGCCACCGCGTGCTGGCGGCCAACGGCCAGCCGGGTGGCTTTTCGGCGGGCGGCGGCGCGCTGACCAAGCTGCGCATGCTGGCCATCGAAGGGGCGGCGCCGGGCGGCACGCCCTCGCTGTTTTGAACCCTGAACGGAGCCGCACCATGTCCGACCTCTGGCGTTTGTCTGCTGCGCAACTGGCCACGCTGATCCGCCAGCGCAAGGTCTCCGCCACCGAGGCCGCGCAGGCGGCCCTGGCGCGGCTGGACGCGGTCAACCCGCGGCTCAACGCCGTGGTCGACTGGCGGCCCGAGGCGGTGCTGCAGCGTGCCGGCGACATCGACGCGGCACTGGCACGCGGCCACGATCCGGGCGCGCTGGCAGGCGTGCCGGTCACGGTCAAGGTCAACATCGACCAGGCCGGCTTTGCGACCAGCAACGGGCTCACACTGCAGAAAGACCTCGTCGCCGCCACCAGCAGCCCGGTGGTCGACAACCTGCTCAAGGCCGGCGCGGTGACCCTCGGCCGCACCAACGCGCCGGCCTTCAGCTACCGCTGGTTCACGGGCAACCGGCTGCATGGCACCACGCTCAATGCACGCAACGCGGCGCTCACGCCCGGCGGCTCGTCGGGCGGGGCCGCGTCGTCGGTGGCAGCCGGCATCGGGCATCTGGCGCACGGCACCGACATCGCCGGCTCCATTCGCTACCCGGCCTACGCCTGCGGCGTGCATGGATTGCGGCCTTCGCTGGGCCGCGTGCCAGCGTACAACGCGGCGCTGCCCGAGCGCAGCATCGGCGGGCAGATCATGGCGATGTCGGGCCCCATCGCGCGCACGGTGCCCGACCTGCGGCTCGGCCTGGCGGCCATGTCCGCGCCCGATGCGCGCGACCCCTGGTGGTGCCCGGCGCCGCTGACCGGGCCGGCCGCGCCGCGCACCGTGGCGCTGTGCCTGCGGCCCGACGGCCTGGAGACACAACCCGAGGTCGTCGGCGCGCTGCTCGACGCGGCGGCGCGCCTGCGCGACGCCGGCTGGACGGTCGACGAGGTCGATGCACTGCCGCCGATCCGCGATGCCATCGAGAGCCAGGTCGTCCTGTGGATGGGCGACGGCTACGAGGCCATGGTTGCCGCCGCCGATCGCGAAGGCGACGAGGGCGCCATCACGGCGCTGGCCGGGCAGGCAGCGCTGGCGCGCAACATCACAGCCGCGCAACTGTCGGCTGCGCTGGTCAAGCGCGCCACCATCACGCGGCTGTGGCAAATTTTCCTCGAGCGCCATCCCGTGGTGCTGCTGCCGGTGTGCGCCGAATTGCCCTTCGACGCCGACCTCGACCTGCAGGGTCCAGAGGCCTGTGCCCGTGTGTGGAAAGCGCAGATGACGATGGTCGGCCTGCCGCTCACTGGCCTGCCCGCGCTCACGGTGTCGACCGGCATGGCGGGCGACCGCCCGGTCGGCGTGCAACTGGTGGCGGGGCGTTTTCGCGAAGACCTGTGTCTGGCGGCTGGCGAGGCGATCGAGGCGCGCGGCGTTCCGCCGATGCCGATGGATCCTGTGGCCCTGTGAGCTTCCGCATCTTCCTGGCGTCACTGTTCGTCTCCAAGCTGGCCGACCAGATCCTGCTGTTCCTCGTGCCGCTCGTGGTGTTCCAGGTCACGCAGAGCATGGCCTGGTCGGGCCTCGCTTTTGCGGTCGAGGCCTTTCCGCGCTTCCTGTCGTTTCCGGTCTGCGGCGTGCTGTGCGACCGCCGATCGCCGCTGCGCCTGCTGCAGGTCAGCCAGATCCTGCGCGCCGTGGTGTGCGCAGCCGGGGTGCTGGGCCATTCGCTGTGGGGCGGCGTGGGCTGGCTGGTGGCGCTGTCGGCCGTCTGCGGGGTGCTCACCACGCAGGGGATGATGGCGCGCGAGGTGCTGCTGCCGCAGATCGCGTCCGAAGAGCAGCGCTTCGACCGCGTGCTGGCGCTGTCGCAGGCGGCCGACCAGACCGGCTTCGTGCTCGGGCCGATGGTGGCGGCAGGCTTGCTCGGCTGGTGGCATTGGCAGGGCGTGGTCGGCGTGGCAGCGCTGCTGTTCCTGCTGGCCGACGCCACCACCGTGCTGTGGCGGCGCCGCAGCCGCCTGCAACTGCGCGCACCCGAGGCCGGCGGCGGTTCG
>JANMAP010000466.1:0-14641 GCA_031359905.1 Burkholderiales bacterium
TGGAGTTCGGCCTACGCGCGCGACCGCTTGGGCCTGCCGGTGTTCACCGGCACGCTGCAAGCCGCTCGGCTGCCGGCCGATCACTTCGACGTGATCACGCTGTGGGACGTCGTCGAGCATGTGCCCGATCCGGTGCCGCTGCTCGTCGAGGCCGCGCGCGTGCTGCGCCCCGGCGGTCGCCTGGTGTTGAC
Organism: Burkholderiales bacterium; assembly: GCA_031359905.1. Taxonomy (GTDB): domain Bacteria; phylum Pseudomonadota; class Gammaproteobacteria; order Burkholderiales; family Burkholderiaceae_C; genus Rubrivivax. Next base: position 192 of record JANMAP010000466.1, read on the forward strand.
CACTGGCGACTGGGGCAGTGCCTACGCGCAGCGGTGTGGCCAGGCCTGGCACCTGATGACGCCGCCTTGGCATCTGAGCATGTTCGACCGGCCCACACTCGCGCGTGCCGCCGCCCGCGCCGGGCTGGCGGTGGTCGCCTGGCACAGCGAAGGCGTGGCGGGCGATGGCGCGCTGTGGCGCAATCCGGCGTCGCTGCTGCTGACGCGCGTCTTCGGCAGGGGCGACATCGTTCGCCTGACGCTGAGCAAGCCAGAGAGCTGAATTGGCGCTCCCCAGCTCACTGGCGTTCGCGGCCCCCAAGCGGGCGCCCAGTCCCTTCGGGGCGGTCGGGCGGGATTGAATGAAGCCCCCAAGCTCACTGGCGTTCGCGGCCCTCAAGGGGGCGTGCAGTCTCTTCGGGACGGCCGGGCGGGACTGAAATGAATCTCCCCGAAGCGCCTTCGGCGCCTCCCCCCAGGGGGCAACGCCAGCGGCCCGGCAGAGCCGGTTCCGCGGCGTTCGTCTGGCTCAATTTGATTCATTCGTCGCGGGTGCCGGACGGCGCCATGAAACACTGAGATGGACAGCGTGGCCCGCGGCACGCTGATCAACCTGGGCACGCGACTGCTGGGTGTGCTGGGCGTGCTGGCGATCACCGCCTTCACCGCGCGCCTGTCACCGTCGGCGCAGGGCGCCTTTGCGCTGTTCACCAGTGTCGAAGGCGTGCTGCTGGCGCTGCTGTCGGGCTTCGGCATCGCCCTGGCCCGGCGGGTGTCGCACCACGGCGAGCGTCCGCGTGGTTTGCTGGCCGCGATGGCCCTGGCCTGCACCGCCCTCGGCGCGCTGGCCGGTCTGCTGCTGTGGGGCATGGCGCGTTGGGGCCCGCCGGCCTATGCCCCGTTGTGGCTGCTGGCGTTGGCCGCGCCGCTGCTGCTGCTGGCGCCCAACCTGGCGGGCTGGTGGTTGGGCGAGGGCCGCATGGCGCCGATGGCGCGCGTCGCGTTGGCGCCGCCGTGGTTGACCCTGGCCTTGCTCGGCCTGCTGTGGTGGCTGGACCGCGTCGCCGTGCTGCAGGTGCTGGCCTGCTGGGTGCTGGCCAAGGTGCTCGTCGGGCTGGGTCTGCTGGCCGTGCTGCTGCGCGACGGCCGCTTCGCCCGGCCCGACCTGGCCGCCCTGCGCATTGAGCTGCCGTTCATCGCCACCATCGGGCTGACCAACCTGGTCGGCCTGCTGAACTACCGCGTCGGCCTCTTCGTGATCGAACGCCTGCTCGGGCTGGCGGAGACCGGCGTGTACTCCATCGCGGTGGTCAGCGCCGAGCTGCTGTGGTTTGTCTCTTCGTCATTGACCCAGGCCGCCTACGGCCGTATCGGCACCCCCGACCGCAGCTTGGCGGCAGCGACGACGCTGCGTGTCGTCCAGCTCGGCGTGACGGCGCTGCTGCTGGCCGGGCCGCTGCTGTGGCTGCTTGCGTGGTGGGTGCTGCCGGTCGTGCTCGGTCCGGACTACCGGGCCAGCCTGCTGCCGCTGGCGCTGCTGCTGCCCGGGGCGATGCTCTTCGGCGGCGCGTCGGCGCTGTCGGCCTACTTCACCAACCACGCCGGTCAGCCCGGCGTGCCGGCGCGTGTGGCGGCGCTGTCGCTGGCGGTCAACGCGGTGCTGGCAGTGGTGCTGGTGCCGGCGCTGGGCACGGCGGGTGCGGCGGTGGCGGCATCGCTGGCCTACGTCACCAGCGTGGCGGTGCTGGCGCGGTTGTTCGTGCGTCATGCCGGCCTGCCCCTGGCCGCGCTGCTGCGGCCGGGCCCGCAACTGGCGCGCGATCTGCGGGCGATAGCATCCTGGCCCGGCGCCGCTCTCGGGGGAAAAGGCTGATGCGTGGATGGCTGCAAGCGGGCTGGCGGGCGCTGACGGCGCCGCGCATGCTCTACGGCTGGCGCCATGCTGACGGCCGCTGGCTGCCGCACACCCGCGTCAGCACCGCGACACGCCTGGAGTGCCCGCAGCGCCTGGACCTCGGCGACCATGTCTTCATCGGCCACTTCAATTTCATCGACGCCAGCGGCGGGCTGACGCTCGGTGAGGGCGTGCAGGTGACCACGCACTGCTCGCTGCTGACGCATTCCAGCCACCAGGCGCTGCGACTGGCGGGCCAGCGCTACTGGGGCGCCGAGCAGCCCGCCGGCTTCGTGCGCGCCGCCACCTTCATCGGGCCGTACAGCTTCATCGGCGCGCACAGCGTGGTCGCGCCGGGCAGCAAGCTGGGCCGCGGCGTGCTGGTGCGGGCCTTCAGCTACGTCAGCGGCGAGGTGCCCGATTTCGCGATCGTCGCCGGCCAGCCGGCGCGGGTGATCGGCGACACCCGGCAGGCCGACGAAGCCTGGCTCGCCGCGAACCCGGCGAGCCGATCCGACTACGACGCCTGGGCCGCCGCCGCGCCGCGCTGATGCGCTATCTGCTCGTCGGCGATGGCGACAGCCCGCACCTGCTGAAGTGGGCCCGCGCCCTGGCCGCGGTGCCGGTCGAGCTGTGGGCCATTTCCAGCCGCGGCTTCGCGCCCGGGTTCGACGCCGTGCTGCCGGCTGAACGCCAATTGGCGCTCGGCACGCGGCCGCGCGCGGCCGGCGGCAACGTCGGCCTGCTGCGCAGCCTGCCGCAGGTGGCGGCGTGGCTGCGCCTGGTGCGTCCCGACTGGGTTCATGCGCATTACCTGACATCCCACGGCACGCTGGCCTGGCTGGCGTTGCGTCTGTCGGGCACGCCAGCCCGGCTGGTCGGCTCGGCCTGGGGATCGGACATCCTGGTCACGCCCGGGCGGGGCTGGCCCTGGCGCTGGCTGACCCGCTGCGTGCTGCGCGCCTGCACGCTGACGACCAGCGATTCGCGGCACATGGCGGCCCGCATGCGGGCGCTCGGCGCGCGCGAGGTGATGACGTTTCCCTTCGGCCTGGAACGCCTGCCGCCGGTCGCGGCGGACAAGGATCCGGCACTCTTCTTCGCCAACCGCGGCCTGGAGCCGATCTACGCGCCGCATCGTGTGATCGCGGTGTTCGCTGCGATCGCCGCACGCGATGCCGCGGCGCGGCTGGTGGTGGCCAACGACGGCAGCCTGCGCCCCGCCCTCGTCGAGCAGGCCGGCGCGCTGGGTCTGGGCGACCGCGTGCGCTTCACCGGCCGGCTGGATGAAGCCGCGCAGGCCGGCTGGTACGCGCGGGCGGCCTGGTACCTGAGCCTGCCGCTGAGCGATTCGGTGTCGGTCTCGGTGCTCGAAGCGATGGCCCATGGCTGCCTGCCGCTGCTCTCGGACCTGCCCGCCAACCGCGAACTGGTCGACAGCGGCCGCAACGGCCTGCTGCTGGCGGCCGATGCGGCGCCGAGCAGCGAAGCCCTGGCGGCACTGGCTGCCGATGCCGAAAGCATCGCCCGCGACAATCGGGCGTGGGTCGCCGGGCATGCGCTGTTCGGTCCCAGCGTGGCCGCCTTCATCACGCGGCTGCGCGAACTGCATCCGGCATGAAGCTGCTCTACATCAACCACTACGCTGGCAGCCCGGGCCTGGGCATGGAGTACCGGCCGTTCTACCTGGCGCGCGAGTGGGTGCGTCAAGGCCACCAGGTGCAGATGCTGGGCGCCGACTTTTCACATGTCCGGGCGCGCCAGCCGGTGGCCGGCGACGAGGTCATCGACGGCGTCGCCTACCGCTGGTACCCGACCCCGCCTTACCAGGGCAACGGCATCGGCCGGGTGCGCAACATCTGGGCTTTCCTGCGCGCCGTGTGGTCCGACACATCCCGGCTGACCGACACGTTCGTGCCCGACGTGGTGATCGCGTCGAGCACGTATCCGATGGACATCTGGGTGGCGCGCAGGCTGGCCAGGCGCGCACGCGCCCGCCTGGTCTTCGAGGTCCACGACCTGTGGCCGTTGAGCCCCATCGAGCTGTCGGGCATGTCGCCCCACCACCCGTTCGCCCTGCTGTGCAGCGCGGCCGAGGCCACGGCCTACCGCGACGCCGACGTGGTGATCTCGATGCTGCCGCGGGTCCACGATTACATGGCCTCGCGCGGCCTGGACCTGCGGCGTCTGCACATCGTGCCCAATGGCATCACGCTCGACGAGTGGCAGGACGTGCCGCCGGCGCTCGACGAGGCGCTGGCGCGCATGCTGGCCGGCCCGCGTGCGGCAGGGCGCCTGGTCGTCGGCTACGCCGGATCGATGGGCCGGCCCAACGCGCTCGACACCCTGCTCGACGCCGCGGCGCTGCTGCGTTCGCAGCCGCTGCACTTCGTGCTCATCGGCAGCGGGCACGAACGCGAACGCCTGGCGCGGCGCGTCGCCGATGAAGGCCTGACCCAGGTGTCGATGGCGCCGCCGATCGCCAAGTCGCAGATCCCCTCGTTCCTGGCGGGCATCGACATCGCCTACATCGGCTGGCAGCGCACGCCGATCTACCGCTTCGGCATCGCGCCGAACAAGCTGATGGACTACATGATGGGTCGCTGCCCGGTGCTCCATTCGGTCGAAGCGGGCAACGATCCGGTCGCCGAAGCCGGGGCCGGCATCACCGTGGCCCCCGAGTCGGCGGCCGCCGTGGCCGACGGGCTGCTGCGCCTGGCGGCGCTGCCGCTCGCCGAGCGTCAGGCGATGGGCCGGCGCGGCCACGACTTCGTTCGCGCCCACCACACCTACCCGGTGCTGGCCGAACGCTTCCTGGCGGCCCTGCGGTGAGCGAGCAGGAACTGCGCGCCGTCGCCGAGCGCTACGCCCGCCGTGGCGGGATGGCCGATCGCTACAGCATCCTGCGTCCCGAGGTCTGGCAGACGCTGCAGGAGCGGCAGCGCGGCTGCCTGCGGCTGCTGGCAGCGCACGGCCACGCCGACCTGGCATCGCTGCGCGTCACCGAAGTCGGCTGCGGTGCCGGCGGCAACCTGCTTGACTTGCTGCATTGGGGCTGCGCGCCCGAGCATCTGATCGGCATCGAACTGCTGCCCGAGCGGCTGGCCCAGGCGCGTCAACGCCTGCCTGCCGCGGTGCGGCTGATCGGCGCTGACGCGCTGCGGGCCGACATCGAGCCCGCCAGCCAGGATCTGCTGCTGCAGTTCACCGTCTTCTCGTCGCTGCTGGACGACGCCTTCCAGCAGCAACTGGCCGACACCATGTGGCGCTGGCTGAAGCCGGGCGGCGCGCTGCTGTGGTACGACTTCACCGTCGACAACCCGCGCAACCCCGATGTGCGCGGCGTTCCGCTGCGCCGGCTGCGGGCGCTGTTCCCGCAGGCCCGCATCGAGCACCACCGGGTCACCCTGGCGCCGCCGCTGGCGCGCCGGTTGTGCCGCTGGCATCCGCGGCTGTATGGCCTGTTCAACGCCATGCCGCTGCTGCGCACGCATCTGCTGGCCTGGGTCGCCAAGCCCGGGCCGCGATAATTCAGCGCCATGGCCGAACCGCTGTCCTTTCTTCCCTTCGCGCTGCCCGAAATCGGCGACGAGGAAATCGCCGAAGTCGTCGACGCGCTGAAGTCCGGATGGGTCACCACCGGCCCGAAGGCCAAGCGCTTCGAGGCCGATTTCGCGGCCTACCTTGGCGATGCCGGATTGCAGGCGATCTCGGTCAACAGCGCCACTGCCGGGCTGCACCTGGCGCTCGAAGCCCTGGACATCGGCCCCGGTGACGAGGTCATCACCACCACCCACACCTTCACCGCCACGGCCGAGGTCGTGCGCTATCTCGGCGCGGATGTGAAGCTGGTCGACATCGACCCGGCGACGCTGAACATCGACCCGGCCGCCGTCGAAGCCGCCATCACCCCGCGCACCAAGGCATTGATCCCGGTGCATTACGCCGGGCTGGCGGCCGACATGCCGCGGCTGCTGGCCATCGCCCGGCGCCATGGCCTGAAGGTCGTGGAAGACGCGGCCCATGCCCTGCCGACCACCAGCGCCGGCCGGCTGGTCGGCACGCTGGACAGCGACGCGACGGTGTTCAGTTTCTACGCCAACAAGACCATCACCACCGGCGAAGGCGGCATGCTGGTGACGCGCGACCCGGCACTGGCCCAGCGGGCGCGCACGATGCGCCTGCACGGCATGAACCGCGACGCCTTCGACCGCTTCACGGCGACCGTGCCGAGCTGGTACTACGAGGTCGTCGCGCCCGGCTTCAAATACAACCTGACCGACATCGCCGCGGCCATGGGCATCCACCAGCTCAAGCGCATCGACGGCTTCCAGCGCCGGCGCGAAGCGCTGGCCCGGCGCTACGACGCGGCCTTCGCCGGTCTGCCGTTGATCCGCCCGCCGCGGCCCGCTGCCGGCGACCTGCACGCCTGGCACTTGTACGTGATCCGCCTGAACGATGCGGCGACGCTGCCGCGTGACCGCTTCATCGAACGGCTGTACGAACTGGGCATCGGCTGCAGCGTGCACTACATCCCGCTGCACCTGCACCCCTACTGGCGCGACCGTTACGGCCTGCAGGCCAGCCAGTTTCCGCACAGCCAACGGGCCTACGAACGCATGGTCAGCCTGCCGCTGTACACGCGGATGAGCGACGCCGACGTCGACCGCGTGGCCGCTGCCGTGCGCCACGTGCTCGGCGCCTGACGGCCCCCGTGACGTGGCCAAGCGGCTGTTCGACCTGCTCGTCGCGAGCCTGGCGCTGGTCGTGCTGAGCCCGCTGCTGCTGCTGCTGGCGCTGGCCGTCAGGCTGGACTCGCCCGGGCCGGTGTTCTTCCGCCAGCAGCGGGTGGGCCGCCATGGCGTGCCGTTTCGCATCCACAAGTTCCGCACCATGGTCGAGGACGCAGCAACGCGCGGCCTGCCGCTGACCGTGGGCAGCGATCCGCGGGTCACGCGGCTGGGCGCGCTGCTGCGGCGCACGCGGCTGGATGAACTGCCGCAGCTGCTGGACGTGGTCAAGGGCAGCATGAGCCTGGTCGGCCCGCGGCCCGAAGTCCCGCGCTACGTGGCCCTGTATCCGCCGGCGCTGCGCGAACGCGCGCTGGCCGTGCGGCCCGGCATCACCGACCCGTCGTCGCTGGCTTTCATCGACGAAGCCGCGCTGCTGGCGCGTGCCGAAGACCCGGAACGCGAGTATGTCGAACGCATCCTGCCGGCCAAGCTGCAGCAGGCGGCCGACTACGCCGAACGGGCCACCCTGTGGACCGACCTGGGCGTGCTGTGGCGCACCCTGCGCCGCCTAGCGCTGGGGGCCCCGTGACGGCGCAGCCGTTGACCATCTGGCACCGCCTGGACCTGCTGCTGACGCAGCTGCGCCCGCACCGGGCGCCGCTGTCGCTGCTGATCGACGCGTTGGTCATTGCCGCGTGCTGGAACATCACGTACTTGTTTCGCCTGGGCTTCGAGCGCTGGCTCGGCGCGCGCCCGGACTACGACGGCTGGGTACTGCTGGGGGTGGTCGCGCTGTACCTGGCAGCCTTCGTCGCCTGGCGTGTGCCGCAGAGCATGTGGCGCTTCGCCGGCTTCGGCGAGGTCAAACGACTGACCGCGGCCTGCGCCGCCGCCGGCGCGCTGTCGGCCGCGGCGGTCATCGGCCTGGGGCTGGTGAAGGTGCCGCGTGCCGTACTGGCCCTGCACCCGGTGGTGACGTTGATGGGCCTGTGCGTGCTGCGCATCGGCTACCGCATGCTCTACGAGCACACGCGCTCGCGCATCACCGGCAGCCAACGCGAGATCCGCCGCGCCATCGTGATGGGCGCCGGCGCGGCCGCGCGGCTGCTGCTGGCCGGTATCCACGAGCAGGGCTGGATCGTGCTGGGTCTGCTCGATGACGACCCGGCCAAGCGCCACGCGCGCATCGGCGGCGTGGCGGTGCTCGGCCCGCTGCAGGCCATCGCCGACAAGGCCACGCGCGGCGCCGCCACGCACATCGTGATCGCGCTGCCCGGGGCCACGCCCGCGCAGCGCCGGCGCGCGCTGGACCTGGCCGGCAGCACCGGCCTGCCCGTGCTCACGGTGCCCAGCGTCGACGAACTGCGCACCGGCAAGAGCCGCATCGAGCGGCTGCGCGACATCGAGCCGGCCGATCTGCTGGGCCGCGAACCGGTGGCGCTGGACGAAGCCGGCATCGGCCAGGTGCTGGCCGGGCGCACCGTGCTCGTCACCGGCGCGGGCGGCAGCATCGGCAGCGAGTTGTGTCGTCAGCTCGCCCGCTACGGCCCGGCACGGCTGGTTCTGTACGAATTGTCTGAGTTCAACCTCTACAGCATCGATCAGGAACTGTCCGAGGTCTATCCGCGGCTTGAATTGGTGCGCCTGATGGGTGACGTGAAGGATCTGTCGCACCTGCGGGCCACCTGCACCCGTTGGCGGCCGCAGGTTGTCTTCCATGCGGCGGCCTTCAAGCATGTGCCGCTGATGGAAGCCGACAACGCCGTGGCGGCGCTGCGGAACAACACCCTGGGAACGCGCCACGTGGCGCTGGCGGCCGCTGAGTCGGGCGCCGAGCGATTCGTACTCATCAGCACCGACAAGGCCGTCAACCCGACGAACGTGATGGGCGCCACCAAGCGCGCTGCCGAGATCGTCGTTTCGGCGTTGGCCGCCGAGCACCCGACGACGCGTTTCATGGCCGTGCGTTTCGGCAACGTGCTGGGCAGCAGCGGCAGCGTGATCCCGAAGTTCAAGGAACAGATCGCCAAGGGCGGGCCGGTGACGGTGACCCACCCCGAGATCATTCGCTACTTCATGACCATTCCCGAGGCCGCCCGGCTGGTGCTGCAGGCTGCGGCCATTGGCGAGAGCGGCCAGGTGCTCTTGCTGGACATGGGTGACGCGGTGAAGATCGTCGACCTGGCACGCGACCTGATCCGCCTGACCGGGCACGCGCCCGATGAGATCGCCATCGAGTTCACCGGGCTGCGGCCCGGCGAGAAGCTGTTCGAGGAACTGTTGGCGCACGACGACACGTCGATCCCAACGACGGTCCCCAGCCTGCGCGTGGCCCGACTTCAGGCGGGGCCCCCGGCTCAGGACATCGCCGGGTGGGTGCATGCGGCCGCAGCGCTGAGCGACTGCGAATTCTTGGTCGATGGTGCCGCCCGCGTGCGCCGACACCTGCAGCTGCTGGTGCCCGAATTCAGGCCGCCGAGGGGCTGAAACCCTGGTCGACCGCCGTTCACTTCGTCGGCGCGACCTTGCCGTCGGCAGCCTTCTGCAAGGTGTCCGGCTGTTGCACCACCAGTTCGTTGCCGGAGCGGGTGACGACTTGCATGCTTTGAAGGAACTGCAACGTGCGGGTGACGGTTTCCCGGCTGGTGTTGACCATGATCGCGATCTCCTGGTGCGTCGGCAACATTGTGATGACCACCGGCCCGCTGGCACCGTGCGCCTTGGCGAGCAGCGCCAGTTGCGCGCACACGCGCTGAAACGAGCTGGGCAAGGCCAGCATGGCCCGGTGGCTGGCGGCGCGGCGCAGGCGTTCGGCCAGCCGGGCGGCCACGGCCTCGGCGGCACTCGGTGTGGAGAACATCAGCTCGCGGGCACGTTCGCGCTCCAGGAAGGCCACCCGGGAGGGAGCGACAGCGATCACGTACTCCGGCGCCGGCCGCCGGTCGATGACCGACAGTTCCCCGAAAAAGTCTCCGTTTCCGATAAAGTCAGTGCCTACTTCTTTACCATCTAGCGTGAAGTTGACGGCTTGCAGACGCCCCTCGATCAGGAACCCGAGTCCGGCATCGGTTTCGTCGCGCTTGATCACCACTTCGCGACGCTCGACCCGACGCTCGTTCATCAAAGATGCCAGCTGAGCCAGTTTTTCGATCGACAGCTGGTCGAACAGCCGCAGCCCCTGGAGAATCGGGATCAGGATGGACATTAAGAAATTGGACCGCGCCCGTCACAAAGCGTTGAGCCTGTGACGCAGAACACACCGGGACGGTCTGATTTGGAGGCACCATCGATTGTGGTGTACCCCGCAGTCCGCCCGGCTGGACCTTCAGGAGATCTCATGACGACCGATTTGCACACCCTCCGGCGTCTGGCTGCCCAACTGGCTGGGGCGAGTCTGATTGTGGCCGCTGGCGCCGCCGGCGCCGGCGACGCTGCAGGAGTTGCCGACGTGGGCCGGGTCAGCTTGCTGATCGGCGACGCTCGCGTGGTGCGCGCCGATGGTAGCCAGCACATCCTGCAGCGTGGCGCGCAGATTCTCGTCGGCGACCGCATTGAGACCTCGGCCAACGGCCATGTCCACATGCGATTCGTCGACAACGCCGCCGTCAGTGTGCGGCCTGACAGCAGCCTGGAGGTCCAGGCCTACCGCTACGACGCCGCGCGGCCGGAAACGAACGAGATCCGCCTGCGGGTGGAAAAGGGCACCAGCCGTTCGATCTCGGGGGCGGCCACTGATCTCGACAAATCTCGATTCAGGCTGAACACACCCATCGCCGCCATCGGCGTTCGTGGCACCGATTTCATCGTCCAGACCGACCCGACGGGCGTGCGCGCCACGGTGTCGGACGGCGCGATCGTGGTCGGCGCACTGGGCGGTGCCTGCTTGGCGGCGGGTCTGGGGCCTTGCGGTGGCGTCGAGGCGCGCGAGCTGTCGGTGGAGATGGGCCGGTTGATGGCCGAGGTGCGGCCGGGCGACCATGCCACGCGCATCGTGCCCGCAGCAGACTTGTCCGTGGCCAGAGCCGCCAGCCGTAGCGAACGCGGTGAATCGACGCAGCCGTTGAGCCTGTCTACCGCACGTGCGATCGGGCTGGCGGCTGCCGAGCCCACGCCCGGGGAGTTGCAGCGCGGCAATGACCGCGCCGCGGCCGAACTTCTGACTTTGGCGGCCGTCAATGTTCCTGATCTCAACCGAGCATCCAATCTCTCAGGCCAATTGATCTGGGGCCGGTATGCGGTCCGGGCCAATGAGTACGACAAACTGACTGTGCCCTTTGCCTTAGCTCGGCTTGGCCGCCATGTGACGGTCGGTTCGGCGCAGAACGGCATCGACGACGGCGTGGGGCTGTTTCGCCTCGACCAAAGTGGATCCGACACACTGTTCCCCGTGACTGGCGGCGGGAAGGTGGAGTTTCGCCTCAATCGTGCCAGTGCAACCTACGAATACGGCGCGGCGGTGGAAGCCGCGCACGTCAATGCGGGAAACCTCACCATCGACTTCTCGCGCCGTACGTTCGCCACGGCTCTGGACCTCACGTCCACGTCGGGTGCCACTGGCGAGTTGCGCGTCGCCGGCAGCGTGCGCCCTGACGGCATCTTCACTGTCAGGGACACCGACCAGTTTGTTTCCGGTGCGATTTCGCTGGATGCAAAGGAGGCGGGCTACCTGTTCGAGCGCGGTGCCGGCGTGGGGCTGTTTCGAGGCCGCACGCTGTGGGGGCGTTGAGACATTCCCTGTCCAGTTGATCTGTCGACAACAGGCCGTACTCGTCCGCTGATGCAACTCTGGCGCAGACACCCTTGGCTGCTGCGCACGGCGGCGCTTTTCGTGTCGGCGGCCGCGGCGGTGCTGCCTGCAGTCTTGTCGCCCCAAGCGGTTTCGGGCATCGAGGACAGGGTCGGCGACCTCTTTTGGCGCGTTGGTGCCAGCAGCCGTGCAGAGCGCCGGGTCGTTCTGGTGGACATCGACGAGGCCAGCTTGCGCGAGCTCGGCGCCTGGCCTTGGTCGCGCAACACGATGGCCGAACTGGCCAGCCGGTTGAATGACGCTGGCGCACGGGTGCAGGCCTACGACATCACGTTTGCCGACAGCCGTGCCGGCGACGAAGCCTTGCAAGCGGCCTGGAGCAGCGTGGCGCCTGTCGTCGCGCAGCTCTTTTCCGTCGACCCGGCGGTGACGCCGACCACCGGCACGCTGGCGGGCGCATTGGCGACTCCAGGCTGCCCGCCGTTTGCGCCACCTTCGTTTGGGCACTACGGCACGTCCGGCAGCCTACTGGCTGCCCGCCCCGTGATCGGCCACATCACGCCGCGCGTCGGTGCCGATGGTGTTGTCCGCCAATTGCCGGCCGTGATCTGCCGCGACGGCCGCTCGTATGTCAGTCTGGCACTGGCCACCCTGTGGCGCGCGGCACAGGCTGACCCCGCGCCGGGTGCGGCAGGGGTTTCGCTTGCCGGGCCCGACTGGGAATGGAATATGTCGGCTGGTTCGTTGCCGTTTTCGGCTTGGCTGGCACCCACAGCTTGGCTCACGTCCGCGAGCCTGCCCGGATGGGTCGTGCCGCTCGACGATCAGGGCAACATGCGCGTGCCGTACGCCCTGCGCCGCCAGGCCTTCGCGTCCATCTCCGCCGCCGAAGTGATCAAGGGTCGGGTCAACCTCGATCCGCTGCGGGGAGCCATTGTCGTGGTGGGCGCCACGGCCTTTGGTATGGGCGACACGGTTGCCACGCCGCACGGTGCGGTGGCGTCTGGGCTTGAAGTCCACACCCAGGCACTCGTCGGGCTGCTTGACCAGAACATTCCGTATACCCCGCGGCACTGGCCCAAGGCGCAGGCCTTCGTCTTGATGGGCCTGGCGCTGGCGCTGTTGGCGGTGGCGGTTCGCAAGCGCGGCGTACCGGCCAAGCGTCTGCCGTTGATCGGTCTGGCGCTGGCGGGTGCTTGCGTGGTCGGTTCCGCGGTGGCCTTGCTGCAGTTTGGGTTGTGGCTGCCGTGGCTGTCGATCTTCCTGTTTGTGGTGCTGGCTTCTCTGTCGCTGGCTACTGTGGAACATGCCTTTGCCCGCGCACAACGCGAGCGGCTGTCGGCCCATCTGGGCGCCTACCTGCCGGCGCCGGTGGCCCAGCGCCTGATGGCGTCAGATCCGAGTGGCAGCCTGCAGTTCGAGCAGCGTGACGTCAGCGTCCTGGCCGTCGATATCAGAAACTTCACAGCTCTGGCGACCCACTGCCGTCCTGAGGAAGTGGCGATTCTGTTGCACTCGTTCTGTTGCCAGGCGGTGGATGTCGTCGAGCGGCATGGCGGAGTCGTCGAAAACGTGGTGGGGTCCAAGGTTGTGGCTGTCTGGAACGCATCGTCGCCCGAGTGCGCGGATCATCCTTGGAAAGCTCTGGCTGCAGCGAAGGAGATGGTTCGGGACACACGCCAGCTGCTGGCCAGCGGGCACCCGATTGCCGACGACAGCCCTGTGCAGCCCTTGGCCTTGGGAATCGGGCTCGAGTCCGGGGTTGCTATCGTCGGGTCTTTTGGCCCGGCCCGGCGGCGTGTACATGCTGCCTTGGGCGAGCCGGTGAGCGTGGCCAACCGCATTCAGGAAATGACAGCAGATCTCTCCATGCCGATCCTCGTCGGCCCCCAACTCGCGGCGCTGCTGCCAGCCATCTCCGTCGAGCCGCTGGGCGAGTACCTCTTGGAAGGTCTCGGCAAGCACTATCAAATGTTCGCGCCAGTCGGTTGGGCGGACTTGGTGTCAGTCGATCCGAACTGGGCCACCAGCGCGGTGGACCCGGTCGACAGGCAAGCAGACGCGTCCGAGTGGTCACGATGGGGCGACACCTCAAGAGCCGAACCGTCGCCTTCTGGCACGCGTCGGGCACGCTTCACACTTCAACGTCGCAACGCGTGAGTTTCAGGGTCAGGCAGTCAGGCGCCATGCTGTGGTGCCTGGCGGTTATGGCGCTGTTGGGGCCTGCGCCAGGCCGCGCTGCGATGCATGACGGCGGCACGGCTGGGGCAGACGGCGCGCAAGCCAGGCCGCTCACGTCAGGCTCGGTCACCCCCACCCGGCCCCAGTGCGAGTTGATGGCACCTGCCGTATGGCCCAGCAGCCCCGTCGCCCGGCGTTCACACATCGCGCGGATGCAGCTGGCGCGCACCCAGTGCATCGACAATGCTGTTTTCCTGGGGCTGCTGGGCGCACTGATGCTCGACGACGGCGACGCGGCCCAGGCCTTGATCTGGTTGGAACGGTCGCTGCTTCTGGACCCGGATAACCTGGGGACTCGGGCCGACCATGCGATGGCCTTGGCGGAACTGGGTGAGCCTCAGGCGTTGCAAGAAATGGCGCGTTTGTGGCAGGGTCGAACCGACATCCCACCAGCGTTGCGGGCCAAGCTGTTTCCCGCAGAACAACGCCAGGCCTTTGCCCTGCCGCCGGCGCGCCTGGGCCAGCCCGGACGGTCTGCCTGGGCGGTGCAGGGCGAGGTCAGTGTGGCCTTGGGGCATGAGACGAATCTGGATCGTTCGCCGCGGCTGAGCGAACTGACGCTGACGATCCCGGATGGGCCGCTGGTCCTGCCCGTGACCAGCCAGCCCCGGACAGGTGCAGCATCGATCGGCTCGGCCTCGGCTCAGGTCGCCTTCGCTCCCAACAGCACCACGCTGATCCGGTCAGGGTTGAATCTGACCGCTCGCGCCGCGCCCAACGACAGGGCCACCGACTGGCAACAAGTGCAGTGGTCGACATCGGCGCTGCACCAGTGGTCGCACTGGCGCGGGCAAGTCGACGCCGCGGCCAACTGGGTCCGCGGGCCGCTGGGAGAGCCGTACCATCTGGTGCGCTT
>JANMAP010000468.1:0-15153 GCA_031359905.1 Burkholderiales bacterium
AACAAGGTCGTCGAACGCATCCTGCACAACCTGAGCCTGCTGATGGAGCGCAGTTTTGCCAGCGTCCAGGATCTCAATCGCTACCGCAAGGAACTGGCGTCGCTGCTCGCCGCGCGCGCCGCGCAAGCGCAGCCGATCTGAACCGGCGGCCGCGGTTCAGCGCGCGGCGGCAGGCATGTCGGCCTGGCGGTCGGCGGCCACCCGCTGGGCCGAAGGGCGTTCGCCGACGCGGCGCACGTAGCCCTTCCAGTCGACCCCAGCCGCGGCCAGCAGGTCTTCACCGAGCCCGAGCTTGCTGGCCAGCGCGACCAGCGGCAGGTGGTTCCAGGCCGCGCAGTCGGCCAGCGTGAACTGCGCACCGCCGACGAAAGGCGCCAGCGGCGCCAGACGCTTGAACGCCTGGATGTTGCGCGTCAACGTGGTGCGCACCCGGGCCCGGCTGTTGTCGCTGAGCGAGCCGCCGAAGAAGGCCACGCCATACAGATCGCGGGCCACCAGTTCGAGGTGCAGTTCGATGAAGGTGACCAGTTCGCGCACCTTGGCGGCCGCCAACGGGTCGGCGGGCACCAGCGCGGGCAGGGGATGGGCGGCCTCGATGTAGTCGACGATCACCTGGCTTTCGCACAGCGGCCGGCCGTCGATCAGCACGTAAGGGATCTTGCCCAGCGGCGAGCAGTTCAGCACCGCCTCGTCGGTCGATCCGGTGCCGACCACGCGTTCCTCGAACGGCAGCCCCTTTTCGAGCAGCACCAGCTTGACCTTGTTGTAGTAGTTGGACATTGGGCGGCCGCACAGGGTGATCATGGTCGTCGGGTCTCCGGCATGGGGCCTTGCAGTCTATGCCGGGCAGCCTGGATCAGCAGCGCCAGCGCGGCGCACACCAGCCCGGCCCCGGCTCCGGTGGCGTGCGCCACCGGAGCCAGCGCGATGTCCCATTCGGCCGGGTGCTGCAGCGCATCGCCCCACGGCCGCTCGGTGCCGAGCTTGATCAACAGCCCGATGCCGACCGCCGCGCCGACGGCCCGCCGCGCGCCCGTGGCGCAGGCCAGCAGCCAGACCACCGCCACCGCGACACCGGCGTGGAGCACGCCCGACAGCCCGCCGTAGTGCGCCAGGTCGGGACGCAGCCACAAGCCGGCCTGGGTCAGCGGCCAGGCCACGAACCAGGCGGCCGCGGCCGCCGGCGGCAGCCGCGCCGCCACGCCGAAGACGCCGACCACCAGCGTACCGGCGGCGTTGGCCAGCAGATGCTGCCCGCTCCAGTGCAGCCACGCCGCGGTCCAGGCCCGCCAGGGCTCGGCCAGCGCGCGCTCGGGCTGCCAGTCCAGCCAGGCAGCGGGCAGGCCCCAGGCGAGCAGCGATCCGAGCAGCAGCAGCGCCGCCAGCAGCGCCCAGGCGCGTCCGGGGGACGTCAGCCGAACACCGCTTGCCACAGCGTCAGCACGGCGTCGCGCGGGCCGGCCATCGCGGCGGGATCGAACTGCGTGGGCTGCTCGTCGAGCCGCGCCTGGTGCTGCGCGCGGCGCAGCACCCGGTAGGCATCGGCGGCCGCGCGGCCAACGCCCGCCGGCAGCAGACCCGCGGCCTCGGCGCGCTGCAGCAGCGCGATGTTCCCGGCGTTGTCGAGCAGCGGCGGATGGGCACGCGCATGGGCCAGCACCAAGAACTGGACGGCAAATTCGACATCGACCATCCCGCCGGGGCTGTGCTTGACGTCGAAGCGCCCACCCGGCACCGGGCGCGCGCCGCGCAGCTTGTCGCGCATCGCGCGCACTTCCTCGCGCAGCGACGCCGGGTCGCGTTCGGCGGTCAGCACGGCGCGCCGGGTGGCTTCGAAGCGCGGGGCAATGCTGGCCGAGCCGGCCACGCAGCGGGCGCGTGTCAGGGCCTGGTGTTCCCAGGTCCAGGCGGTGTTGCTGCCGCGGCCGCGTTGGTAGTCCTCGAAGGCACCGATCGACGTCACCAGCAGCCCGGAATGGCCGTTCGGCCGCAGCGCGGTGTCGATGTCGAACAGCTCGCCGGCGGCTGTGCGCAGGGTCAGCCAGGTGATGAGCTTGCGCACGAAGGCGCCGTAGACCTCTTGCGCGCGCTGGTGGGCTGCGGAATCGTCGGCGGCGTGCGGGTCGGTGTCGTCGCCGCTGTCGTCGAACAGGAAGACGAGGTCGAGATCGCCGCCGTAGCCGAGTTCCTTGCCGCCCAGCTTGCCGTAGGCGATCAGCGCCAGACCCGGGCTGGCGCGGTGGCGCTGCTTGAGCAGGCCCCAGGCCCAGCGCACCGCAGTGTCGAGCACCGCATCGGCCAGCGCCGACAGCTCGTCGGCCACCTGCTCGACGGTGAGCTCGTTCTCCACGTCGCGCACCAGGATGCGGAAGATCTCGGCGTGGTGCGCGTGGCGCAGGGTGTCGAGCAGCATTTCCTCGTCGGCCTCGCCCGACCGGCGCCAGGCCGCCAGCCGGCCGTCGAGTTCGGCACTGAACGCTGCGGGATCGAATTTCTGGTGCAGCAGGCGGTCGTCGGCCAGCTCGTCGATGACCCCGGGGTGGCGCATCAGGTATTGCGTCGACCAGCGGGCCATGCCCAGCAGGCGCAGCAGGCGGCGCAGCACGTCGGGGCGCTCGACCAGCAGGGCCAGGTAGTTCTCGCGGCGCAGCAGCGGCTCGACCCAGTCGACGAAGCGCAGCGCGCCGGCGCTGGAACACACGCCGTCGCTCAGGGCCTGCGCGGTCTTCTGCATCAGGCGGCCCAGGCGCATCCGGCTGTCGTCGCGCAGCGCCAGCACGCGCGGATGCTGGGCCCAGGCGCGCAGCCGGTCGGCGAGTGCCGGGGGCATCTTGTCGAGCAGGGCCTCGCTGTCGATCGGCAGCGGGCCCGGGCCGCAGCCGCGGCACACGCCGCGGGCCGGAGATTCGGCACCGTCCTGGCCTTCGCGCAGCAGCGTGTCGAACTCGGCGGCCACGCCTTCGCGGACTTCGCCCAGGCTGTCGAGCAGCGCCGCGGTGGCCCGTGCCGGCGGCTGTGCTGCCGGCGGGCCCAGGCTCAGCGCGATCCAGCGCAGGTCGTCGTCCTGGGTCGGCAGCAGGTGGGTCTGCTGGTCGTCGAGATACTGGATGCGGTGCTCGACGCGGCGCAGGAAGGTGTAGGCCCCGGCCAGCCGGTCGGCGGCCTCGGCCTTCATCAAGCCATGGGCGACCAGCCGCTGCAGGCCGCGCAGCGTGCTGCGGGTGCGGATCTCGGGGAACTGCCCGCCGCGCACCACCAGCATCAGCTGGACGATGAACTCGATCTCGCGGATGCCACCGCGCGACAGCTTGACGTCGTTGGCCCGTTCCGGCCGCCCGGCGGCGCGGCGCTGGGCCTCTTCGCGGATCTTGCGGTGCAACTGGCGCAGGCCCTCGAACACGCCGTAATCCAGGTAGCGCCGGTAGACGAACGGTGTGACCAGCGAGCGCAACTGCAACGTCCGGCCGCTGGCCACCGCGGCGCGCGGGGCGACCACCCGGCTCTTCAGCCAGGCGAAGCGTTCCCATTCGCGGCCCTGGGCCTGGAAGTACTCCTCGAGCATCGCCAGGCTGACCACCGGCGGGCCGGAATTGCCGTTCGGTCGCAGCGCCAGATCGACGCGGAAGACGAAGCCATCGTCGGTCGCCTCGCCGATCAGTGCGTAAAGGCGCCGGGCGACGAAGGCAAAGTACTCGCCGAACGAGACCGTGCGCTGGCCGGCGGCATCCAGCGGCGGCCCGTGTCGCGCGTCGGCCTCGTCCAGGGCCTGCGCCAGCGCCAGTTCCAGCGTCGCTTCGGCCAGCGTGGTCATCGTCTGCGTGACCACCTCCAGCGGGCAGGCCTGCTCGACGTCGAGCACCGCCAGCCGCTCCAGCGTCAGATGGCGGGCGATGCGCAGCGCTGCGGCCAGCGTGTGCCGCGCCGCGCGCAACTGCGCCACCAGCGCCAGCAGGCCGTCGAAGTCGGGCGCGCCCGGTGGCAGCAGCGCCAGCTCTGCGGCGTAACGCCGGCGCACGCGCTGCACGAAGCGGCTGTGACCGGCGTCGGCATCGACGCTGTTCAAGCTCACGCTGAGTCCCTCCAAAGTCCCTCCAAAGCCATGCCGTTGCGCTGCTCCGCCGGCTGTTGAATCTCGTTCTTCGTCTTTTTTGGCTCGCCAGCGTAGTGTGGAACCCATGGCCGACGGGGACACCGGGAGATGCCCGAAGGACCCAGGCGGCAGAATGCGGGCATGACCAAGATCGCCGCCGTGCAGATGGTGTCCACGCCGAACCTGCAAGCCAACCTTGACGCTGCCGGACGCCTGATCGCCCAGGCCGCGGCGTCCGGCGCCGCGATCGTCGTGCTGCCCGAATACTTCTGCCTGCTCGGCCAGCGCGACACCGACAAGCTGGCCATCGCCGAATCCGCGCTGTCCGACATGCTGGATCCGGCCGACCCCGTCGTCAGCGGGCCGGGCGCGGCGCCGACGATCCAGCGCTTTCTGTCAGCCGCCGCGCGCGAGCATGGCCTGGGGCTGGTCGGCGGCACGCTGCCGCTGCGCACGGTGCACGACGACCGCGTGCTCAACCGCTGCTGTGTCTTCGCCCCCGATGGCCGCCAGGCCGCGCACTACGACAAGATCCATCTGTTCGCCTTCGACAACGGCCGCGAGAGCTACGACGAAGGCCGCACGCTGCAGCGCGGCGCCACGCCGGTGGCGCTGCAGGCCGCCGGGCTGCGCGTCGGCCTGTCGATCTGCTACGACCTGCGCTTCCCCGAGCTGTACCGCGCGTTGATGGTCCCGCCCTGCGACCTGATCTGCGTGCCGTCGGCGTTCACCCACACCACGGGGCGCGCGCATTGGGAACTGCTGCTGCGGGCCCGCGCCGTCGAGAACCAGTGCTACGTGGTCGCCGCGGCGCAGGGCGGCACGCACGAGAACGGCCGCCGGACCTGGGGCCACAGCATGATCGTCGACCCCTGGGGCGAAGTGCTGGCGGTGCACGACGAAGGCGAAGGCGTGGTTCTGGCGGAGGTCGACGCCACGCGCATCGCCCAGGTGCGCAGGCAACTTCCGGCGCTGGCGCACCGGCGGTTGTGATCCGCAGGCCGCCGCGCTGCGTTCAGGCCATCCTGAACGGCAGCTCGCGCTGCCGCTTGCCGGTCAGCCGCGCCAGCGCGTTCGCATACGCCGGCGCCAGCGGCGGCAGGCCCGGCTCGCCGATACCGGTCGGCGGGTCGTTGCTGGGCACGATGTGCACGGCCACCGGCGGCACGTCGGTGATGCGCGGCACGGCGTACTGGTGGAAGTTGCCCTGCTCGACGACCCCGTCCTTCAACGTGATGGCGTGCTGCGGCAGCGTCGTGGCCAGGGCCATCACGGCCGCGCCGGCGATCTGCGTTTCGACGCTGCGCGGGTTGACGCAGAAGTTGCAGTGCACGCCCGCGGTGACGTCCACCAGCACCGGCTTGACATCCTTGCCCCGGCCTTGCAAACGGGCCTGCACGACGTAGGCGACCACGGTGTCGAAACTTTCGTGCACCGCCACGCCCCAGGCGGTGCCCGCGGGCAGCTTCTTCCTGCCGTAGCCCGACTTGTCGACCGCCAGCTGCAACGCCGCGCGGTGGCGCGCTGCCTTCGGCTCGTCGGCCATCAGCGCCATGCGGTAGGCCACCGGATCCTGCCGGGTGGCCACGGCGATCTCGTCGATCAGCGTTTCCATCACGAAGGCGGTGTGCGTCGAGCCGACCGAGCGCCACCACAGCACCGGCACGTCGACCTTCGGGTGGTGCACGCTGACGTTCATCGGCAACGCATAGGGCTCGCGCAGGCCCTCGACGCTGGTGCTGTCGACGCCGTCCTTGACCATGAAGGCCTCGAACGGCGAGCCGGCGAGGATGCTCTGGCTGACGACACGGTGGTCCCAGGCCAGCACGCGGCCCGTGGCGTCGAAGCCGATGGCGGCGCGGTGCAACGTCATCGGCCGGTAGTAGCCGGCCTTCATGTCGTCCTCGCGGCTCCACACCACCTTGACGGGCGCGCGCTGGCCGGCGGCGGCCAACGCGATGGCGACGTGGGTCGCCTCGCGCACGTATTCCGAGTTCGGCGTGGCGCGCCGGCCGAAGCCACCGCCGCCCATCTGCACGACGATGTGCACCTGCTCGGGCTTCAGGCCGGTGGCTTTGGCGACCGCAGCGGCGTCGATGCCCGGCATCTGCGCCGCGTAGTACAGCGTGCAGCCGTCGGCCTTGAGGTCCACCGTGCACGCCAACGGTTCCATCTGTGCGTGGTTGAGGAACGGGAAGACGTATTCGGCCTGCAGCTTGCGCGGCGCGTTTGCCAAGTTCGCGGCCAGCGCGGTGGTGTCGGCGCGCAGGTGCGGCTGCGGTGCGCGGGCGCCGGGCGCGTCGGCCAGCGCGCGGTATTGCGCCAGCAGCCGCGCGCTGTCGGGCTTGGTCGTGCCGCTGGTGTCCCACTCGACCTTCAGCGCGTCGCGGCCCAGCTTCGCCGGCCAGTAGCCGTCGGCGACGATGGCGAAGCCCTTGCCGCCGCGGTCCAGATCGACCGGCAGCACCGCGCGCACCCCCTTGACCTGCTTGGTGGCGCTGGCGTCGAAGCTCGCGAACTTCGCATTGAACACCGGCGGGCGCACGATGACGGCCGTCAGCTGCCCGGGCAAGCGCACGTCCATGCCGTAACGCTGCGCGCCGGTGCTCTTCGCGCGCGAGACCTTCAAGCCGGTCGGCCTGCCGAGCAGCTTGAAGTCCTTGGGGTCCTTCAGCGTGACGGCCGCCGGCACCGGCTCGTTCATCGCCGACTCGAACAGCTCGCCGTAGCCGGCGGACATGCCGTTGCCGCTGACGACGCCATTCGAGGCCGTCAGGCCGGCTGGAGCCACGCCCCATTGCCGGGCCGCCGCGGCGACCAGCATGGCCCGGGTGCGTGCACCCAGCTCGCGGTATTGCAGATAGCTGTTCTTCACCGACATCGAGCCGCCGGTCAGGTGCATGCCCATCGCCGGGTCGATGTAGTTCGGTGCTTCGCTGCCGAAGCCGGTGGCCACCTTGGACCAGTCGGCGTCGAGTTCTTCGGCGCAGATCAGCGCCAGCGCGGTCTCGATGCCCTGGCCCATGTCCATGCGGTTGCACAGCACGGTGGTCGTGCCGTCGCGCGCGATGTGCACGAAGGCGCCGGGCTGCTCGGTTGGCTTCTGGCCGGGCGGCACGTTGGGGGTGTTCTGGGCGCGCACGTCGCGGCTGGCCAGCGGCATGCAGGCCAGGCCGACAGCGCCACCGATGTTGAGCTTGACGAACTGGCGGCGCGACAGCGCGGCGCCGCGGCCGGCAGCCAGCGGCGAGGCCGCGGGGGGAAGGCTCTTGACGAGGATCATGGTCAGGCTTTCGCTTCAGGCGATCGACGCGGCGGCTTCGAGCACGGCCGCGCGGATGCGGTTGTAGGTGCCGCAGCGGCAGATGTTGCCGGCCATCGCGGCGTCGATCTGCGCCGGCGTCGGCTTGGGCGTGCGCTTGAGCAGCGCGCTGGCGCTCATCACCTGGCCGCTCTGGCAATAGCCGCACTGCGCGACGTCGTGCTTGACCCAGGCGTCCTGCACTGCGCGGCCTTCGCGGTCGGCCTGCACCGCTTCGATGGTCGTGACGCGCGCGCCGGCCACCGCCGACAGCGGTGTCACACAACTCCGCACGGCCTGGCCGTTCAAGTGCACGGTGCAGGCTCCGCATTGCGCCATGCCGCAGCCGAACTTGGTGCCGGTCAGGCCGAGGTTGTCGCGCAAAGCCCAGAGCAAGGGCGTGGTGGGGTCGGCGTCGACGTCGGCCGGCTGGCCGTTGAGGGTGAAGCGGGTCATCGGCAGGTCCTTGGCGATGGGTGGGGCGGGCGCACGGCGAACGCTGCGCGCGGCGGTGGGCGAGCTGCGATTTGTACAGCCATTCGACGATCGGCGTGCGACGGCGGGGCTGGCGACTGCGGCGGTTGCGGCGACGGGATGGGCCGCGGGTTGGCGATGCATCTTCGTTCCCGGCGGCCGGCCGACCGCGGGCCCAGGGCCGTGCGGTCGATCAGCGCAGCCCGAACATCATGCGGCGCGCCAGCCAGCCCTTCAGCGGTGGCGCGGCCTGCAGCGCGGCCAGCCCCAGGCCGCGCGCCAGCGCCGCGCCGGGCAGCTGCCAGGTGAAGCTGCGGGCCAGGAAGTCGGTCGTCAGGATCGTGCTCCAACGGTCGGGCGCCCGCGCCCATTCGACGCGCCGCAGCGCGCTGTCGACATCGTCGGCCCAGCGCAGCGCGGCGACCAGCGCATGGGCGTCGCGCAGGCCCAGGTTCAAGCCCTGGCCGGCGACCGGGTGCAGGGTCTGCGCGGCGTTGCCGATGCGCACCGTGCGCTGGTCGACCAGGCTGCGTTCTGCCTGCAGGCCGAGCGCGAATTCCTTCAACGCGGTGACCGCCGTGATGCGCCCTGCCGCCGCCGGGAACAGCGTGTTCAGCACCGCGATGCGCTGGCCATCGTCGAGCCCCCGCACCGGGTCGTCGCCGCTGGCCACGCACCAGACCAGCGCCGCGCGGCGCTCGCCGGGCGGGGTGTCGGCAGTGCCGGGCAGCGGCAGCAGCGCCGCCGGGCCCTGTCGCGTGAAGCGCTCGAAGGCCATGCCGGGCGTGGCGCCACGCAGGCGCACCTGGCCGACCCAGGCCGTCTGCGCGTAGTCGTGACGCAGGCTGCGCGACGCACCGGCCGCGGTCTGCAGCCGGCCGCCCTGCGCGAAGACCCCGCCTTCGGCGACCACCGCAAGGTCGCACGACTCGGCGATGCCGGCGTCGACTTCCACCGCCGACGGCAGCGCCTTCAAGCCGACCACCGGCGTGCCGAAGCGGCTGCGCAGGCGATGCGGTTCGGCCGCCGCGGCGGCGAACCAGGCCCGCTGCAGCGGGGCAACGAGCGCGCCGTACGACAGCACCGCGCCGAGCTGCGCCACGCCGAGGTCTGCGGCGCGCAGCAGCACCCGCGAAGCGCCGAGCGGCAACAGCGCGCTGGCCGGGGTCTGCGAGACATGCACCGCGGTGATCGGCTCGGCGACACCGGCCGGCCAGGCCTGCAGCTGCTGCAGGAATTGCACGCTGCCCAGCGACAGCGCCAGGGTGCGTGGATCGCCCGTCGCATCGCGTTCGGCGGGCCGCGCGTCGAACAGCGTGATGCCGGCGTGCGGCAGCAGCCGCGCGGCGTGCAGCGCGAGCGCCAGCCCCACCGGGCCGGCACCCACCACCGCCAATTGCAGGGCCATCGTGTTCATCGTGTTCTCAAGCGCGTGCCGCGTATTATTCGACGCGCCCGGCAAACCGGCTGCCGCGCGGTTGATGCCCTGTCCCGCCGCGCCCTCAAGGAGGTGATGCCATGGCCCTGATGGACTTCATCAAGAAACAGTTCATCGACATCCTCGAGTGGACCGAGACCGGCGATGGCACGCTGGCCTTTCGCTACCCGATGGCCGGCAACGAGATCCAGTACGGCGGCTCGCTGACAGTGCGCGAAAGCCAGATGGCGGTGTTCGTCAACGAAGGCAAGGTGGCGGATGTCTTCGGCCCCGGCATGCACAAGCTGACGACGCAAACGCTACCCGTGCTGACCTACCTGAAGAACTGGGACAAGCTGTTCCAGAGCCCGTTCAAGAGCGACGTCTACTTCTTCAGCACCCGCCAGCAGCTCGACAGGCGCTGGGGCACGACCCAGCCGGTGACGATCCGCGACAAGGACTTCGGCGCCGTGCGCCTGCGCGCCTTCGGCAACTATGCCTACCGCATCGCCGACGCCAAGCTGTTCCACACCAGCGTCAGCGGCACGCGCGACCGCTACACCGTCGACGACCTGGACGGCCAGCTGCGCGGCCTGATGCTGCAGCACATCAGCGACGCGGTGGCGCAGAGCGGTGTGCCCTTTCTCGACCTGGCCGCCAACCAGATCGAATTCGCCAAGCAGTTGCACGACGCCACCGGCGCCGAATTCGCCAAGCTCGGCCTGGCGCTGGAATCGGTGACCGTACAGAACGTCAGCCTGCCCGAAGACCTGCAGAAGATCCTCGACCAGAAGATCGGCATGGGCATGGTCGGCGGCGACATGGGCAAGTTCATGCAGTACCAGACGGCGCAGGCGATCCCGAAGTTCGCCGAGGGTGCGGGGCAGGGCGGCGTGGTCGGCGACGCGATGGGTCTGGGCGCCGGCGTCGCACTCGGCCAAGTGATGGCCCAGCAGCTGAATCAAGGCCTGCAGGGCGGCGGGGCTGCGGCGGCGGCCGCCGCCGCAGCCGCAGCGGCGCCGGTCGGACTGAAGCCCGACGAAGTGATGGCCACGCTGGAGAAGCTGGCCGACCTGAAGGCCAAGGGCATCCTGACCGATGACGAGTTCTCGGCCAAGAAAGCCGAACTGCTGAAGAAGCTGGTCTAGACCGCGCCGCAACAGCCTGCCGGCGCGACCTTGGCGACCACCCCCGAGCCCGGCGCGCGCGGCCCCGCAGGATCCCGCGCCTGGCGCGCGGCCTGCCCGAACTGCGGTGCGCCCGTTGATTTCGCGTCGGCCGCATCGGCGAGTGCCGTCTGCAGCTTCTGCCGCAGCACGCTGTTGCGCGACGGCGAATCGCTGCGCCGCATCGGGCAGTCGGCCGAACTTTTCGACGACCATTCGCCGCTGCAGCTGGGCGCCGGCGGCACGCTGCAGGGGCTGGCGTTCACGCTCGTCGGACGGCTGCAGTACGGCTATCGAACGGGCCCCCTGGCGCCGGCGATGCCGTCGTCGTCCCCCGAGGGGGCAGGGGCGACCGGCAAAGCCCGACCGCCCCTGGACGGCACCTGGAACGAATGGCACGCCCTCTTCGCCAACGGCCGGTCGGCCTGGCTGAGCGAGGACAACGGTGCCTACGTCGTCGCCTTCGACGCGCCGCTGCCGGCCGACGCACCGCGCGACCCCGAGGCCCTGGCGGTGCTGCGCGCCGGGCAGCGCCTGACGATCGACGGCCGGGCCTGGGACGTCGCGTCGGTGACCACCGCGCAGCTGATCGCCGCGCAGGGCGAACTGCCGAGCGTGCCGCGACTGCAGGGCGAGTTCGGCGTCGTCGACCTGCGCAACCCGGCCGGCGAAGTGGCCACGCTCGACGCGCTGAATCCACAGACACCGGGCTGGTCGGTCGGCCGCAGCGTGGCCTTGTCGCAGCTGGCGATGAGCGGGCTGCGCGACGGCGTGGCCGAGAAGACGCTGGCCTCGCGCGGCCTGGCCTGCCCGAACTGCGGCGCGGCGCTGGACATCAAGCTCGACAGCACGCAGAGCATCAGCTGCAGCCAGTGCAACGCGGTGGTCGACATCTCGCAAGGGGTCGGCGCCGAGCTGGCGCACTTCACGCAGGCCAACGCTGGCGCCAGTGGCCGCGGGCCGCAGATCCCCCTGGGCACGGTGGCCAGCGACGGCCTGCTCGCGGTGGCCGGCGGCGCGGCCGTGGCCTGGCAGGTGGTGGGCTACCAGGAACGCTGCGACGTTCCCGCCGACAGCGACGACGACACCAGCTTCTGGCGCGAGTACCTGCTCTACCAGCGCACTGAGGGCTTCGCCTTCCTCGTCGACAGCGACGAGGGCTGGAGCCTGGTCAGGCCGATCACCGGCGCGCCGGCGCTGGCTGGCCAGCGCGCCGTCTGGCAGGGCACCACGTACACGCAGCAGTTCAGCTATCCGGCCAAGGTCACCTGGGTGCAGGGCGAATTCTACTGGCGGGTGCAGCGCGACGAGACCGCACAGGTCACCGACTACGCCGGGCAGGGCGGCGACAACGGCAAGCTGCTGTCGCGCGAACAGGTGGGTAACGAGGTCACCTGGTCGGCCGGCGACAAGCTGCCTGCCAGCGTCGTCGCCGATGCCTTCCGGATTGCCGCCGGCGAGCGCGCGGCCCTGCAGCGCGACGACGCCGCGCCGGCCGCCCGGTCGTCAGGCCTGTCGACCTTCAAGATCGTCGTCATCGTGGTGGTCGTGCTGCTGCTGCTGATGCTGTTCGCGCGCTGCGGCAACGACGACTGCGACGGCCTGCGCAAGACCTTCGGCGCGGCCAGCGGCGAATACCAGCGCTGCCGGGCCAACCTCGCCAGCGGTGGCGGCAGCGCCCGCACTGGCGGCGGGTCGTTCGGCGGCTGGTCCAGCGGCGGCGGCGGACACAAGTGAACTGACGGTGGCTTCAAGGCTGCAAGGAGATAGCGATGGATTGGCTCAAGCCCGGTGTGTTCTTCGGTTCGATGCTCTTCGCGCTGATGGGCGTGGGCATCTTCTGGTTGTGCTTCGTGATCATCGACAAGCTCACGCCCTACGACCTGTGGAGCGAGATCATCGAGAAGAAGAACGTCGCGCTGGCCATCGTGGTGGGGTCGATGTGCATCGCCATCGGCATGGTGGTCGCGGCGGCGGTGCACGGCTGAGGGCCGGCCGGCTCGGCTCAGGCCTGCTGCCCGCGCTCGCGCTGGCAGGCGCTCGCCCCTTCGCTGGCGCCCGTCCTGGCGCAGGCCAGGCCGGACGTCCCGCTCAGGCGTAGGTGGCCCAGCCGCGGCGGTCGGGGTGGTCCAGGTGCGGCAACTGGTTGAAGGTGTGCAGCGCGTGGCGCTTGGGCGTGAAGACCAGCTCGCTGACGGCGCTGTTGCGGATGCGCATGTTGAGCTCGATCACCGCCGCCGGCGCGGTGCCCAGCACCAGGCCGACGGCGGTGGCGATGGGGCCGCCGCTGGAGACGATCAGCACGTCGCCGGTGTGCTGCGCGCGAACGTGGTCCAGCGCAGCCTGCACGCCGGCCACGAAGTCGGCGTGGCTGGACATGCCGGCCGGCGCCGTCTCGCCGGCCATCCAGCGCGCCAGGCCCTGGCGCAGCAGGCGGAAGTGCGCGCGGACCTCCTCGGCCGAGGTGGGTGCCGTCAGCGGGCCGGGGTGGATGGCGCGGATCACGGCTTCCGAGTCGTACTCGTTCAGGCCCGGCCAGGGCAGCGCTGCCGGCACGTCGCCATGGCCCTCGGCCAGCGCTGCCAGCGACTGTTCGTGGCGCCGCAGCGTGCCGCGCAGTACGGCTTCGAAGCGCTGGCCGCGCTCGCCGAACCAGCGGCCTAGCGCCGCGCATTGACGCTGGCCGAGATCGCTGAGCTGGTCGTAATCGGCCGCGCCCAGCGAAGCCTGGCCGTGGCGCACGAGATAGAGGGTTCCCATGCCGCGATTGTTGCGGCACGGGCGCCCGACCCCTGTCGCGTCGGCGACCGCCGGTCGGCGTCGGCATCTGCGTCTGCGTCTGCGTCGCGCTCGGCGTCGACGTTGCGCTGGAGTACGCTCGTCCGATGTCGACGGTGCTGCCCCCGGAACCTGCATCTGCCCCTGCCCCTGCCCCCGCCCCCGCTCATGCCCTCGCCCCTGCAGCCGCCACGGCGTCAGCGCATCTGACCGGCGAGCCGCCGCCGGCCGTTTCCCGCGTCGCGCCGGCCGAACTGGCGCTGCTGGCGTCGGTGTTCGTCGTCGCCGCCTGCGGTCTGGTCTACGAACTGGCCGCTGGCGCGCTGGCCAGCTACCTGCTGGGCGATTCGGTGCTGCAGTTCAGCACCGTCATCGGCGCCTACCTGTTCGCGATGGGCGTCGGCTCGTGGCTCAGCCGCTTCATCGAACGCGACCTGGCGGCGCAGTTCCTGCGCATCGAATTGCTGGTCGGCGCCATCGGCGGCCTGATGCCAGCGGCATTGTTCGTCGCCCACAGCAGCCTGCCGGCCAGCGCGCAGGGGCCGTTCCGCGTGCTGCTGTACGGCCTGGTCGGGCTGGTCGGCGTGCTGGTCGGGCTGGAAATTCCGCTGGTCATGCGCATGCTCAAGCGCCAGTTCAGGGAACGCTACGCGCTGAAGGATCTGGTGTCGCAGGTCTTGACGTTCGACTATCTGGGCGCGTTGGTTGTCGCGGTGGCCTTCCCGCTGCTCTTCGTGCCGCACCTCGGGCTGGTGCGCACGGGCGTGTTCTTCGGCCTGCTCAATGCGGCGGTGGCGGTCTGGGCGCTGGTCCTCTTCCGCCATCAGCTGCCGCGCTGGCGCGCACACGCGGCGGCCTGCGCCGCGGTGGTGGCCGTGCTGGCCGCCGCGCTGGCCGGCGCCGACCGGCTGACGACCTGGGCCGAAGACGGCTTCTACGGCAGCGACGTGATCGTTCGCGAAAGCAGCGACTACCAGCGCGTGGTGGTCACCGCCGGACGCGTCGGCGTGCGCCTGTTCCTCAACGGCAACCTGCAGTTCCACTCGCGCGACGAGTACCGCTACCACGAGACCCTGGTCCACCCGGCGCTGGCCGCGATGGGCGCGCCGCGCCGCGTGCTGATCCTCGGCGGTGGCGACGGCATGGCGGCGCGCGAGGTATTGAAGTACGCCAGCGTCGAGCAGGTCACGCTGGTCGAACTCGACCCGCACATGACCAAGCTGTTCAGCCAGCACCCGCTGCTGCGCCAGCTCAACGCCGACGCGCTGGTCAGCCCCCGGTTGCGCATCGTCAACGCCGATGCCTGGCGCTGGCTGGAAGCCAACACCGAGACCTTCGACGCCATCGTCATCGACTTCCCCGATCCGACCAACTTCGCCCTCGGCAAGCTCTACACCACGAGCTTCTACGAACGCGCCGAGCAGGCCTTGTCGGCCAGCGGCTACATGGTCGTGCAGACCACCTCGCCGCTGGTCGCGCGGCGCAGCTTCTGGACCATCGTGGCCACGCTCGACGCCGTCGGGCTGTCGACCACGCCGATGCACGCACACGTGCCAAGCTTCGGCGAGTGGGGTTTCATCGTCGCCGGCCGGCGGCCCTGGCGCCTGCCGGGCGCATTGCCGCCGGGTCTGCGCTTCCTGACACTCGACGGCCTGCCGGCGCTGCTGCAGTTCCCGCCGGACATGGCGCGGGTGGCGGCGGCGCCGAACCGGCTGTCGAACCAGGTGCTGGTCAGCACCTTCGAAGAAGAATGGGGCCAGGTGACGCGGTGACGCCACCAGCCGCAAGGCGCGGGCGAGGCCAGCCATGCTGAAGCGGCGTGCCCTGCTCGGGCGTGCTGCGCTCGGCGGTGCGGCATTGGCAACGCTCGGCTGCACGCCGGCCGCCGCGCCGCGCGCGCCGGCGCGCTGGGTCGGCGCCGGCCACG
>JANMAP010000485.1:0-3772 GCA_031359905.1 Burkholderiales bacterium
AGGAAGCTTACAAGCAATTCCCACGCCGACGCCGACCGTCACGCCCATGGTCACGCCCATGGTCACGCCCATGGTCACACCCACGGCCGCCGCGCCTGTCGTCTGGCGGTCTGCGAATTGCATGGCAGCATCATGACGATCCATGACGCCGACCCAGCACGACGATCCAGCATCCAGCCGGCCCAGCACATGAGCAGACTCAGCACGCATGTCCTCGACACCGCCCACGGCTGCCCGGCCGCGGGCATGGCCGTGACCTTGCAGCGCATCGAGCCGGCCGGCCCGCGGACGCTGAAGCGCGTGACGCTCGACGCCGACGGCCGCGCCGACGGCCCGCTGCTCGCCGCCGATCAGATGGCGGTGGGCCGCTACCGGCTGCTGTTCGAGGTCGCGCCCTACTTCCGCGCCCGCGGCGTGCCGCTGCCCGATCCGCCGTTCGTCGACACCGTGACCATCGACTTCGGCATTGCCGACGCCGCCGGCGACTATCACGTGCCGTTGCTGGTCAGTCCCTGGGCCTACAGCACCTATCGCGGGTCATGAAGCCATCCCCGATGCGGCCTGCGGCGGCCTCCCCCCGTGGATCCGCAGGGGCCACTGCGTGGCCATGGGAGCAACGCCAGCGGTCCGGCAGTGCCGGTGGCGCGGCGTTCGCTTGGTAGAACCCGCATGGATGCTTACCTGCTCGACTGGGCCAGCCTGCTGCTGCGCTGGGCGCATGTCGTCGTGGCCATCGCCTGGATCGGCTCGTCGTTCTACTTCGTGTTCCTCGACAACAGCCTGCTCGAGCCGGCCGACCCGGCGCTGCGCGCCAAGGGCGTCGACGGCGAGTTGTGGGCGGTGCACGGCGGCGGCTTCTACAACCCGCAGAAGTACCTGGTGGCGCCGAAGTCGCTGCCCGAACACCTGCACTGGTTCTTCTGGGAAAGCTATTCGACCTGGCTGACCGGCTTTGCACTGTTCACCGTGCTGTACCTGTTCAACGCCAGCACCTTCCTCGTCGACAAGACCGTGCACGACTGGTCGCCGGGCGCGGCGGTGGCCGCGGCGCTGGCCTTCCTGGCGCTGTTCTGGCTGGTCTACGACCGGCTGTGCCGCTGGTTCGGCGAACGGACCGGACGGGCGGGTCAGGGCCAGGGCAACGGCCAGGCCCAGGTCGGCGGCGACGCGCTGGTCGGCGGCCTGGTGCTGGTCTATGTCGTCGCGGCGTCGTGGGCCGCCTGCCAGCTGTTCGCCGGGCGCGCGGCCTTCCTGATGGTCGGTGCGATGCTGGCCACGGCGATGAGCGCCAACGTCTTCTTCTGGATCATCCCCGGGCAGCGCACGGTGATCGCGCAGATGAAGGCCGGCCAGCCGGTGGAAGCGATCCACGGCCAGCGGGCCAAGCAGCGCAGCCTGCACAACACCTACTTCACGCTGCCGGTGCTGGTGGCGATGCTGTCCAACCACTACGGCTGGCTCTACCAGGGCCGCTTCAACTGGCTGGTGCTGGTGCTGCTGATGCTGGCCGGGGCGCTGATCCGCCACAGCTTCGTCGTGCGCCACAAGGCGCTGGCCGCAGGCCGCCGCGTGGCCTGGGAATACGCCGCCGGCGGCACGCTGCTGTTGGTCGTGCTGGCGGCGGCCCTCGCACCGCCGCCACCGCCCCTGGCGTCGGCGATGCCGGCGCGTGTCGGCATGGCCGACGTCCAGGCCATCGTGCAGCAGCGCTGCGTGCCGTGCCACAACGCCCAGGTGCAGCAGAAGAACGTCGCCCTGCACACCCCGGCGCTGGTCAAGCAACACGCCCAGGCGCTGTACCAGCAGGCCGTGGTGCTCAGGCTGATGCCGATGAACAACGCCACGCAGATCACCGAGGCCGAACGCGTGCTGCTCAAGCGCTGGTTCGAAAGCGGCGCGCCGGCAGAGTGAACCCTGAGCGGGGCGGCTGCGGCATGCCGCAAAATCGTCGGCTCATGCGCGGCGGCGCGCGCTTCCAGGAGACAACAAGATGTTCGGTCAAATGATGCAGCAGCCGCTGCTGATTTCCTCGCTGCTTGAGCACGCCGAGCGCCACCACGGCGACCGCGAGGTGGTGTCGCGCCGCGTCGAGGGCGACATCCACCGCGAGACCTACCGCGACATGGCCCGGCGTTCGCGCCAGATGGCCAATGCGCTGGCCGGCCTGGGCGTGAAGCCCGGCGAGCGGGTGGCCACGCTGGCCTGGAACGGTCACCGCCACATGGAGCTGTACTACGCGGTGTCGGGCTCGGGCGCGGTGCTGCACACCCTGAACCCGCGGCTGCACCCCGACCAGATCGTCTACATCGCCGACCATGCCGAAGACAGCGTGCTGTGCTTCGACATGACCTTCCTGCCGCTGATCCAGGCCATCGCCGGACGGACCAAGACCATCCGCCAGTTCGTCGCCATGACCAGCCGCGCGCACATGCCGGCGGCCGAGGTCGCCGCGAAGATCCCCAACCTGCTGTGCTACGAAGAGCTGGTGGACAACGCGTCGGATCACTTCGACTGGCCGACTTTCGACGAGAACACCGCCAGTTCGCTGTGCTACACGTCGGGCACCACCGGCAACCCGAAGGGCGTGCTGTACAGCCACCGCAGCACGCTGCTGCACACCTTCGCCATCGCCATGCCCGATGCGCTGAACTGCTCGGCCAACGACAGCATCCTGCCGGTGGTGCCGATGTTCCACGTCAACGCCTGGGGCCTGCCCTACGCAGCCTGCATGGTCGGCGCGAAGCTCGTGTTCCCGGGCGCAGGGCTGGACGGCAAGTCGCTGTACGACCTCTTCGAAAGCGAGCAGGTCACCGTCTCGGCCGGCGTGCCCACCGTCTGGCAGGCGCTGCTGGCGTATGTCGAGAGCAACGGCCTGAAGTTCAGCACCATGCGCCGCACGGTGATCGGCGGATCGGCCTGCCCGCCGGCGATGCTGCGCAAGTTCGGCGACGAGTACGACGTGCGCGTGCTGCACGCCTGGGGCATGACCGAGATGAGCCCGGTGGGCACCGTCGGCGCGTTCAAGCCGCAGCACCTGACGCAGAGCGCCGACCAGCGCTACGCGGTGATGGCCAAGCAAGGCCGCGCGGTCTACGGCGTGGACATGAAGATCGTCGACGCCGAAGGCCAGGAACTGCCATGGGGCGGCGAGACGTCGGGCGACGTGCTGGTGCGCGGCCCGTGGATCATCGGCCAGTACTTCAAGGGCGAAGGCGGCGACCCGCTGGTCAAGGACGCGCAGGGCCGCGGCTGGTTCCCGACCGGCGACGTGGCGCGCATCGACGCCGACGGCTACATGCAG
This sequence comes from Burkholderiales bacterium, assembly GCA_031359905.1. GTDB lineage: Bacteria > Pseudomonadota > Gammaproteobacteria > Burkholderiales > Burkholderiaceae_C > Rubrivivax. The sequence continues at coordinate 3,302 of JANMAP010000485.1, forward strand.
ATCACCGACCGCAGCAAGGACGTCATCAAGTCCGGCGGCGAATGGATCGGCTCGATCGACCTGGAGAACATCGCCATGGCCCACCCGGCCGTGGCGATGGCCGCCTGCATCGCCGTGGCCCACCCCAAGTGGGACGAGCGGCCGCTGCTGGTGGTCGTCAAGAAGCCCGGCGCCGAGGTCACCCGCGAACAGCTGCTCGACTTCTACGACGGCAAGATCGCCAAGTGGTGGACGCCCGACGATGTCGTCTTCGTCGACGCCATCCCGCTCGGCGCGACCGGCAAGATGTTGAAGACCAAGTTGCGCGAAGCGTTCCGCGACTACAAGTTGCCGACTGCATAACCGGCAGGGCGGCCCCAGCGAACCCCGCTGTGCTCCGGCAAGTCGCGGAGGCCGGGACGCGCATCGAGCGCAGGCCGCTTGCCCGCTCCGGCGCTATCATCGCGGCTCACATCGCGCCGCAGTGACGCA
>JANMAP010000487.1:0-3949 GCA_031359905.1 Burkholderiales bacterium
GCGCTTCTGGATCATCACCATGCTGCTGTGCCTGGTCGGGCTGGCCAGCTTGAAATTGCGCTAGAGCGCCGGACGATGAACTTCCTGCGCGATCTTCATGTTCTGGTGCTCGGTCTCGGCGACAGCGGCCTGGCGATGGCGCGCTGGTGCGTGCGCCATGGCGCACGCGTGGTCGTCAGGGGTTCGCGCCGCGTGCCCCCGCATGCCGCGGCGCAGGCCGCCGGGGTGTCGGGCGTCACGCTACTCGGCGGCGATCTCCACACCGGGCAGCTGGCCGGTGTGCAGCTGGTGCTGAAGAGCCCGGGCCTGGCGCCGCACGACCCGCGCATCGCGCCGCTGCTCGACGAAGCGCGGGCCGCCGGCATCGCCGTGCTCGGCGAGCTCGACCTGTTCGCGCGCGCGCTGACCGACCTGCGTTTGGCGCAGGACTACGCGCCGCGGCTGCTGGCCATCACCGGCACCAACGGCAAGACGACGACCACCGCGATGACCGCGGTGCTGGTGCAGCGCGCCGGCCGCCGGGTGGCCGTGGCCGGCAACATCGGGCCGACGCTGCTCGACACGCTGGCCGCGCAGACGGCGCTGCCACGCGCCGACTGGCCCGAGGTCTGGGTGCTCGAGCTGTCGAGCTTCCAGCTCGAAGGCGGCGGCAGCGGCATCAACGCCGGCAGCGGCTTCGAGCCCGATGCCGCCGCGCTGCTCAACATCACGCAGGACCACCTGGACTGGCATGGCACGTCGGCGGCCTATGCGGCGGCCAAGCGGCGTGTCTTCGGCAGCCGGGCGTTGATGGTCGTCAACCGCGACGATCCCGCCGTGCTGGCCGCGGCGGCGGCCTGCCAGCCGGCGCCGCCCGCGTTGAACATCAAGGTCAAGGTGAAGGTCAAGGATCGACGGCCCGAACGCGCCGTGCTGCGCTTCGGACTGGACGCGCCGCGCCAGCCTGGCGACTTCGGCCTGGTCGTCGACAACGGCATGGCCTGGCTGGTCCGCGCCATGCCGGTCGACGACAGCTTCAAGCCGCGCAAGGACGACGGCGTCGAGATCCACCTGCAACGCCTGATGCCGGCCGATGCGCTGCGCGTGCGCGGCCGCCACAATGCCGCCAACGCGCTGGCCGCGCTGGCCCTGGCCACGGCCATCGGCTGCCCGTTGGCGCCGATGCTCCACGGCCTGCGCGACTACGCCGGGGAGCCGCACCGCCTGCAGTGGGTGGCCAGCGTCGGCGGCGTGGACGGCTACGACGACAGCAAGGGCACCAACGTCGGCGCCACCGTCGCCGCGCTCGAAGGCCTGGGCGCCGATCAGGCGCCGGGCAAGCTGGTGGTGATCCTCGGCGGCGATGGCAAGGGACAGGACTTCGCGCCGCTGGCGTTGCCGTTGCAACGCTGGGCGCGCGCGGTGGCGACCATCGGCCGCGACGCAGCGGCGATCGAGGCGGCAATCGCGACAGCGATCGCGACAGCGATCACGCCGGTGATCGACGATGTGATCGACGCTGTGACCGATGCTGCCACCGGGGCTGTCCCCCTGCAGCGCTTCGACACGCTGCAGGCCGCCACCGCGTGGTGCTTCGAACAGGCCGCGCCGGGCGACGCCGTGCTGCTCAGCCCGGCCTGTGCCAGCCTGGACATGTTCCGCAACTATGCGCACCGGGCCGAAGTCTTCGTGCAGGCGGTGCAGGCGCTGGCCAACGTCCGGGGGCAGGCATGACGCTGTCGCTGGCCGCGCTGAAGGCGTGGTGGCCGCCCGGCCGCGGCGGGCGGGATCTCAGCGGCGGCGGGCTGCCGGTGCGCGACCAGATCGACGTCGGCGGCGAGCGCCCGGTGCGCCTGCGCGCCTTCGACCAGCCGCTGGTCACGGTCATCGGCATCCTGCTGGCGCTGGGCATGGTGATGGTCTATTCGGCGTCGGTGGCGCTGCCCGACAACCCCAAGTTCGCGGCCTACACGCCGACCTACTTCCTGCAGCGCCACCTGCTGGCGCTGGCCATTGCCTTCGTCGCGGCGCTGGCCACCGTGCAGGTGCCGGTGGCGGTGTGGGAAAAACTGGCGCCGGCCGTCTTCGTGCTCGCGCTGGTGCTGTTGGTGCTGGTGCTGATCCCGGGCATCGGCAAGGTCGTCAACCTGTCGCGGCGCTGGATTCCGCTGGGCATCATGAATTTCCAGCCCAGCGAATTGGCCAAGCTGGCGGTGGCGATGTATGCCGCCGACTACATGGTGCGGCGGATGGACACGCGCGAGAAATTCTTCCGTGCCGTCACACCGATGGCGCTGGCGGTGGCCTTCGTCGGCGTGCTGCTGATGCGCGAGCCCGACATGGGTGCGTTCATCGTCGTCGCCACGATCGCGCTGGGCATCCTGTTCCTCGGCGGCGTCAATGCGCGGATGTTCCTGTTGATGACCGTCGTCGTGCTGCTGACCGCGGCGGTCTACCTCTACTTCGACGACCTGCGCCGCGAACGCATCCTGGCCTACCTGGACCCCTGGAACCCCAAGTACGCGCAGGGCAAGGGCTATCAGCTGACGCATTCACTGATCGCCCTGGGCCGCGGCGAGATCTTCGGCCAGGGCCTGGGCGAAAGCGTCGAGAAGCTGCACTACCTGCCCGAGGCGCACACCGACTTCCTGCTGGCGGTGATCGGCGAAGAACTCGGCTTCGCCGGCGTGGCCACCGTCATCGTGCTCTTCTTCTGGCTCACGCGACGCATCTTCGTCATCGGCCGCCAGGCCATCGCGCTGGACCGGGTCTTCGGCGGGCTGATGGTCCAGGGCATCGGCGTGTGGTTCGGCGCGCAGACCTTCATCAACATGGGCGTCAACCTCGGCGTGCTGCCGACCAAGGGGCTGACGCTGCCGCTGATGAGCTATGGCGGCTCGGCGATCCTGCTCAATCTCGTCGCGCTGGCGATGGTGCTGCGCGTGGACATCGAGAACAGAGCCCTCATGCGCGGAGGCCGCGCATGAAGACCACGCGCAGCGTGGTCTCGGCGCGCAGCGCCGGGGCGTTGCTCCGGTGCAGGCTCACATCGCGCAGCGATGTGAAGGGCGCGCAGCGCCCGGGCCGGAGCCAGAACCGCGCCCTCATGCGTGGGGGCAGAGCGTGATGCCGCACCTCGTCGTCATGGCCGCGGGCACCGGCGGGCACATCATCCCGGGCCTGGCGGTGGCCAAGGAAATGCAGCGCCGCGGCTGGACGGTCAGCTGGTTGGGCACCGCGCACGGCATGGAAAACGCGCTGGTGCCGAAGGTCGGCCTGCCACTGGACACCATCAGCTTCACCGGCCTGCGCGGCAATGGCCTGCTGCACACCGCCACCGGCGGTCTGCGCCTGCTGAAGGCTTTCTGGGATGCCTTCCGCCACCTGCGCCGGCGCGGCGCCGACGCAGTGCTGGGCATGGGTGGCTATGTCTGCTTTCCCGGCGGGATGATGGCCTCGCTGCTCAACAAGCCGCTGCTGCTGGTGAATGCCGACGCGGCGCTGCTGCTGTCGAACAAGTCGCTGCTGCCGGTGGCCGACCGGGTCGCCTTCGGCTTCGCCGGCGACGCGGCGACCCGGGTCAAGAACGCCGTCGTCACCGGCAACCCGGTGCGCGCCGAGATCGAGGCCTTGCCCGCGCCCGCCGAGCGCTATGCCGGCCGCAGCGGGCCGCTGCGCCTGCTGGTCGTCGGCGGCAGCCTGGGCGCCCAGACGCTCAACGCCATCCTGCCGGCTGCGCTGGCGCTGGTGCCGTCGGCGGCGCGGCCGCGCGTCGTGCACCAGACCGGCAGCGCCGAAGCCCACGAGGTGCGCGCGGCGTATGCCGCGGCAGGCATCGACGCCGAGGTCCTGCCCTTCATCGACGACATGGCGCAGCGCCTGGCCGATTGCGACCTGATGGTCTGCCGCGCCGGGGCCATCACCGTCAGCGAGCTGTGCGCGGCTGGCGTGCCGGCGGTGCTGGTGCCGC
>JANMAP010000488.1:0-18158 GCA_031359905.1 Burkholderiales bacterium
CACGCTGGAGCAGCGCCTGGGCGAAAGCTTCAGCGTGGCATGCAGCTTTTCGTCGACCGTGGCGCGCATCTGTTCGAGCTTCTTCTCGTTGCCGTCCTGCAGCGCCAGCAGGCGGCTCTCGACGGCCTGGCGCATCTCGCCCTGCCGGCGTTCGTTGCTGCCCGGCACGGTGGCAATGATCGACGCGTACTGCTAGGTGGTGAAGACCTGCTCGAGCAGCCCGGCCAGCTGCACCTCGCCGAAGATGCCGCGCGTCTTGACGTTGCCCAGCACGCGCTGCAGCGACCCGACGTCGCGCGCCAGGCCCTGCATCTCGCCCAGGCCCTTGTGCACCTGCTCCAGGCGGTCTGCGACCTGCCTGAAGCTTTCCCCCAGCCGATGCTCCAGCGTGGCATGCAGCTTCTCGTCGACGGTGGCGCGCATCTGCTCGAGCTTTTTCTCGTTGCCGTCCTGCAGGGCCACCAGGCGCGTCTCGACGGCCTGGCGCATCTCGGCCTGGCGCCGTTCGTTGCCGTCGGCGAGCAGCCGCAGCTGTTCGGCCAGCGTGTCGCCAAGGCGGCGCAGCGCAGCGTCCTGCTGTTGCTGCATCGCGCCGAGTTGCAGGCGGAAGCCGTCGATCTGCTCGTTCTGGGCCCGCGCCTCGGCGCCGCTTTGCGCCAGCAGCATCTGCTGGAAGGTGCCCAGGTCGGCACGCGTGCCCTGCCCCTGGCGGCCGAGCTCGTCGCGGAGTTCGCGCTCCAGGCGTTCCAGCGGTGCTGCAAGCGTGTCTGCGGGGCGGCGCAAGGCGATCCACAGCAACAACAGCAGACACAGCGCCAGCAGCGCTGCAACGATCCATTCGGGCATCGGTCGATTGTCGCAGGGGCCGTCGCCGGCGGCGCCGCGGCGCGGGCGACGATCAGGCGCGCAGGGGCAGGACTCCGGGATTGATCGGCGTCGGCGGTGTGCCGCCGGTCAGCGCGGCGATCAGGTTGTCGGCGGCCAGCTCGGCCATCGCCCGTCGCGTGGCGACGGTGGCGCTGGCGATGTGCGGTGTCAGCACGACGTTGGGCACCGTCAGCAGCGCCGGGTGCACCCGCGGCTCGCCCTCGAAGACGTCGATGCCGGCCGCGGCGATGCGCCGATCGCGCAAGGCCTGGGCCAGCGCAGCGTCGTCGACGATGCCGCCGCGGGCGATGTTGGTCAGCGTCGCGGTGGGTTTCATCTGGGCCAGTTCCGCCGCGCCGATGGCGTGGTGGTTGGCCGGCGTGTACGGCAGCACCAGCACCAGGTGGTCGGCCTCGCGCAGCAGCGTGGCCTTGTCGACATAGCGCGCGCCCAGCGGCGCTTCCTGCTCGGCGGGCAAGCGGCTGCGGTTGTGATAGATCACCCGCATGCCGAAGCCCAGGGCCCCGCGCCGTGCGATGCCCTGGCCAATGCGCCCCATGCCAAGGATGCCGAGCGTGGCGCCGTGCACGTCGCTGCCGGTGAACATGTCGTAGGACCACTTGGTCCAGTCGCCGCGGCGCAGGAAATGTTCGCTCTCGGCGATGCGCCGCGCCGTGGCCATCATCAACGCAAAGCCGAAGTCGGCGGTGGTCTCGGTCAACACGTCGGGGGTGTTGGTGGCCAGCACGCCGGCCGCGGTGCAGGCGGCGACGTCGAAGTTGTTGTAGCCCACGGCCATGTTGGCGACCACCCGCAGTTGCGGGTTGGCGGCCAGCACCTCGGCGTCGATGCGCTCGCTGCCGGTGGTGAAGGCACCGGCCTTGCCGTGCAGTCGCCGGGTCAGCTCGGCCTTGTCGAAGATGGTGTCGTCGGGGTTGTGTTCGACCTCGAAGTGGGCGCGCAGGCGCTCGACGATCTCGGGGAAGACGTTCCTGGCGACCAGGACCGCGGGGCGTGGGTTATTCATTTGAACCATAGCAGCGTCATCACCATGAAGAGAGGGATCAGGACCAGCGCCGACCACCGCATGTATCCGAAGAAGCTGGGCATCTTCACCCCGCGGTCCTCGGCGATGGCCTTGACCATGAAGTTGGGCGCGTTGCCGATGTAGGTGTTGGCGCCCATGAAGACCGACCCGGCAGAGATCGCCGCCAGGGTCGGCGCCAGTGTCGTCATCAGAACTTGCGGGTCGCCGCCGGCGAGGTTGAAGAACACCAGATACGTCGGCGCATTGTCGAGGAACGAGCTCAGGATGCCGCTGAGCCAGAAGTAGGCCCACGGCTGGGGCTGGCCGTCGGGCCCGGTGACCAGGCGCACCGTGGCGGCGAACGGGCCCGCCAGACCCGCGCGCAGCATGGCCAGCACCGGGATCACGGTCACGAAGATGCCGGCGAAGAGCTTGGCCACCTCCTGCATCGGCGCCCACGAGAACTGGTTGGCTTCGCGCACGCCGCTGGGCGTGATGGCCAGCGAGAGCGCGATCACGCCGACCAGCAGCACGTCGCGCAGCCCCTGCTCGAGCGCGACGGGCGTGCCGAAGATGTCGACCGACAGGCCCGACTTCCAGGTCCCGCTCAGCAGCACCAGGCCGACCACCAGCGCCAGCGGCAGCAGGTTGATGGCCCCGTCCAGGCCAAAGGCCGCGTCGTCGGGCGTCGGGTCGGGGCGGGTCACGCCGTCATTGCCGTAAAGCCAGCGGTCCAGGACATAGAACACCCCCAGCAGACTGCCGATCAGGAACAGCGTCTGCGGCAGGATGTGGCTCGCCGTCCAGAAAAAGCTCACGCCCTTCAGGAAGCCCAGGAACAGTGGCGGATCGCCGAGCGGCGTCAACGAGCCGCCGGCATTGCCGACGATGAAGATGAAGAAGACCACGACGTGGGCAGCATTCCGGCGGTTGTCGTTGGCACGAATCAGCGGCCGGATCAGCAGCATCGAAGCCCCGGTCGTCCCCATCACGCTGGCCAGCACAGCGCCGATGGCCATCAGGCCGGTGTTGAAGGCCGGGCTGCCGTGCAGGTTGCCACGCACGTGGATGCCGCCGGCGGCGGTGAAGAGTGCGACGAGCACGACGGTGAATGGGATGTAGTCCACGACCAGTGCGTGGACCAGACTACCCGCTGCCAGGCCGGGGCCGACACTGGCGGCCAGAGGCAGCAGCATGGCGGCCGACCAGGCGGCCGTGATCTTGCCGACGTGGTGGTGCCAGACCCGCGGCGCGAGCAACGGCAGCACCGCGATCGACAACAGCAACCCGGCAAACGGCAGGGCCCACCAGGCGCCAAGCTGGCTGCCGTCGAGGTCGGCCGCCTGGGCCCGTCCCGGCACGAGCAGAACAAACAGCCCAAACGGCACAAACGGCACAAACGGCACAAGCGTCACAGCACGAACCGCACGAACGGCGCAGACGGCGCAGACGGCGCTAGCGGCACGACCGTCAACGCCGCCGCGCGGGCGGCCTTCATCGTCCGGGCCGGCGCCGCAGCGCTGGGGCCGCGGCCGGTTCACTCATGGAAGCGGGTGAAGCCGGCGACGGGCTCGCGCTCGGTCACCAGCGAGTTCTCCACCGCCGCCGGGTCGGCGTGGCCCAGCGACATGCCGCAGACCACCATCTCGTGCTCAGTCAGGCCAAGGTGGCGCTCGATGATGCGGTGGAACTGCGTGAAGGCGGCCTGCGGGCAGGTGTCCAGACCACGCCCGCGCGCCGCAACCATCACGCTCTGCAGGAACATGCCGTAATCCAGCCAGCTGCCCTGCTGCATGACGCGGTCGATGCTGAACATCAGGCCCACCGGGGCGTCGAAGAAGGCGTAGTTGCGACCGTGCTGCGCATGCATGCGCTCCTTGTCGGTCTTGGCGATGCCGAGAAGCCCGTACAGATCCCAGCCGACCTTGCGCCGGCGATCGATGTACGGGCTTTGCCACTGCGTCGGGTAGTAGGCGTACTGCTCGGTGTGCTGGGCGCGCTGCTCGGGATCGTCGTAGGCCGAGCGGATCTCGCTGGACAACGCGGCCTTGGCCGCACCGGTCAGCACATGCACCTTCCAGGGCTGGGTGTTGGTGCCCGACGGGGCCCGCGAGGCCACCGCCAGGATGGCTTCGATCTCCGCGCGCGGCACCGGCGTCGGCAGAAAGGCACGCATCGAGCGGCGCGAGGTGATGGCGGCGTCGACCGCGGCGGTGGTTTCTGGACTGATCTTCATCGGTGGGGTCACTCGGTGGGTGGCAGGGATCGCAGGGGTTGCAGGGCGGCGAGCAGGTCGGCCGGCAGGTTCACCGGGCGGCGCGTGTCGCGGTCGACATAGACGTGGACGAAGTGGCCGGCGGCCGCGGACATCGCGGCGCCGGCAGCGAACAGGCCCACCTCGTAACGCACGCTGGTGCCGCCGACCTGTGCCACCCGCAGCCCGGCATCGACCGCATCGGGGAAGGCCAGCGGCGCGAAGTAGTTGCACTGCGTCTCGACGACCAAGCCGATGACGCGGCCGCCGCGGATGTCCAGCGCGCCGGCCTCGATCAGCCAGCGGTTCACCGCGCTGTCAAAGAAGCTGTAGTAAACGACGTTGTTGACATGGCCGTAAACGTCGTTGTCCATCCAGCGCGTGTCCAGGCGGCTGAAGCGCGGGTAGTGCGAGCGCGGGCGGGGATGCTGGCGAACGTTCACGGACAACAACGAAGCTGGGGAAGACGGGCCGGTCGGGCCGCCCGCGGCGCGGAACGGCGGGCGAAACCGGATCAGGCGCCCGATTCTGCCGTCTTGGCGGCGCTGCCGAATGCGGCCGATCCGGCCGGTGCTGCCGGTGCTGCCGGTGCGCCCAATGCAGCCCACGCCCCCCAGGCCGTCCAGGCCTCCGCCAGCGTCTGGCGCTGGATGGCCACCGTCACGGCGATGTCGCGCCCGTAGCCGCCGGCCATCGCGAGCGCCACCGGAACACGCTGGCAGCGCAGGAAGTCCAGCACCCGACGGTCGCGCTCGGCAAGACCGGCAGCGCTGAGCTTCAGCCGCCCCAGGCGATCGTCCTCGTGCGGGTCGGCGCCGGCCAGGTAGAAGGCCAGGCCGGGCGGCTGATCGGCCTGGCGGGCCCAGGCGGTGCGCAATGCCTGGTCCAACGCAATCAGGTAGGCCTCGTCGCGGCAGCCGTCGGGCAGGTCGACGTCGAGATCGCTGGCTTCCTTGCGGAACGGAAAGTTGCGCGCGCCGTGCAGCGACAGCGTGAACACGGTCGGGTCGTCGCGGAAGATCGCCGCCGTGCCGTTGCCCTGGTGCACGTCGAGGTCGATGACCATCACCCGCAACAGGCGGCGCTGGCGGCGGTGCCACTCGGCCTGCATCAGCCGCGCCGCCACCGCCACGTCGTTGAAGACGCAATAGCCCGATCCCTTGTGGGCGTCGGCGTGGTGCGTGCCACCGGCCAGGTTGGCCGCCACGCCTTCGCCGCGGCCGGCGTTGCCGACGGCGTCGCCGGGGTCGACATCGCCGAACAGCGCGGTGCGTGCCGCCTGGATGGTCGCGCCGACCGAACGGCGGGCGCGCTCGACCATGCGTTCCGACCACGGAAAGCCGATCTCCCGCTGCTGGGCCGCGCTGGTCGTGCCGTTGTTGACGGCGCTGATCCACGCCGGGTCGTGGGCGAGTGCCAATTCGCCATCGCTGGCCGGCAAGGCCTCGCTGATGCGCAGTCCGGGCAGGCTGGATTCGACAGCCTCGCGCAGCAGTCGGTACTTGCCCATCGGAAAGCGATGCCCGGCCGGCAGGGGCAGGACGAAGCTGTCGGAATGAAAGGCGCGCACTGCCGGGATTCTAGAAACGCACCACTAATTTGTTGCGGCGCAGCAAAAAGTGCTTGCGTTGCTGCCGCCAGGTCCTATACTTCGTTTCATGTTGCAGCGCAGCAATCTTGTCAAACAGACCAGTCAGCGCGGCATCTTCATCCCCCACCCTTGACCGGAGACTCACCATGACTTTCACTGCTGAACAAATCATCGCCGCCCAAAAAGCCAACCTGGAAACCCTTTTCGGCCTGACCACCAAGGCCTTCGAAGGCGTCGAAAAGCTGATCGAATTGAACCTGCAAGTCGCCAAGACCTCGCTGGTCGAAGCCGCCGAGACCGCTCAGTCGGCTCTGTCGATCAAGGACGCGCAAGAGCTGCTGGCCCTCCAGGCCAGCCTGTTGCAGCCGGCCGCCGAGAAGGCTGCCGCGTACAGCCGCCACGTGTATGACATCGTCGCCGGCACCAACGCCGAAGTGACGCGTGCTGCGGAAGCCACGATGGCCGATGGCCAGAAGAAGGTCCTGGCCCTGGTCGACACCGCCGTGAAGAACGCGCCGGCCGGTACCGAGAACGCCGTGGCCCTGGTCAAGTCGGCGGTTGCCGCGGCCAACAACGCCTACGAAAGCGTGCACAAGGCTGCCAAGCAGGCCACCGAAGTCGCCGAAGCCAACTTCACCGCGATGACCAACACCGCTGTGAAGGCCACGCAACAAGCCACCAAGACGAAGCGCGCCGCCTGATTTCGGCGACGACGGCACGGCGGTTGAACTTTTCGGCCGCCGCGCCGTCCACCTGATGCCCACAGGCTTCGGCCTGAGGGTTTGGTGGAATGTCCTCTCGACGGCACCACGGGAAGTTTTTCGTTCCTCGGTGTCTTGCGGCCCGGTCTCTGACCGGGCCGCTTTCTTTTGGACGGCCAGCTGGACCCGTGGCGCTACCGGGTCAATGCGGCAATGCGTGCGCGCAGTTCGCCAAGCTGCCGCAGGGCCGCCTCGCGCCCGGCCTGGATGGCCTTCAGCCGCGATCCGAAATCGGCACTCGTCACCCCGGCCAGCTGCGGGCGGAGGACCACGTCCGCGTCGCGCAGCTCGAACTGGTTGATGCTGCGGCCCATGATGGCGAAGGTCTGCAGCAGCATCTTCATGACGTCGCCGGTGGCGTTGCCGTCGGGCGGCGAAGAGATATCGATGGCCAGCACCAGCTCGGCGCCCATCTGCCGCGCGAAGTGCACCGGCACGGGTGCGACCAGGCCGCCGTCGACGTATTCGCGGTTGCCGATCTTGACCGGCTGGAACACCGCCGGCACGGCGCTTGACGCCCGGACCGCGCTGCCGGTGTCGCCACGCTGGAAGAGGATCCCTGCGCCGCTGTCCAGATCGGTGGCGACGATGCCCAGCGGCAGCTTCATCTGCTCGATCGGCCGCGAACCGGTCTGTTCGCGCACGTAGCGCGCCAGGGCCTCGCCGCGGATCAGCCCGCGCGACGGAAACGACCAGTCGGTGATCGCGCCCTCGTCCATGCTTTGCGCCAGCGCGGCCAGCTCGGCGCCGGTCTTTCCCGAGGCGTACAGGGCCGCGACCAGGCTCCCCGCCGACGTGCCGACGACCAGGTCGGGGCGGATGCCGGCCTCTTCGAGCACCTGAATCACGCCGATGTGCGCGAACCCGCGCGCTGCCCCGCCGCCCAGCGCCAGGCCGATGCGCGGCGGCCGCGGCATTGGCGCCACGACCGGCGGCGGCTCGGCCGCCGGCGGCGCCAGCGGTGGCGCTGCGGTGCGCGGCGCGGTCTGGCAGCCGCCGAGGGCCACCAGCAGCGCGACCAACCCCGCGCAGACGCCGGGCCGGTGGGCTCGGTGCTCAAAAAACAGGCAGGAATAAGCTAGCAACTTCAAAGTCCTTCGGCCGCAGGGCGCGGCTGACTACAGTGCGGCACCTTCGACGCTGTTTGCGCCCATGTACCGCTATTCCGATTTTGACCGCCGCTTTGTTCATGCCCGTGCAGCGCAGTTCCGCGACCAGCTGCAGCGCCACTTGGCCGGCGACCTGCCCGACGAGGACTTCCGTGCGCTGCGCTTGCAAAACGGCTGGTACGTGCAGCGCCATGCGCCGATGCTCCGCGTCGCCGTGCCGTACGGGGAGCTGAGCAGCCGCCAGCTACGCACCCTGGCCCGCATCGCCCGCGAGCACGACCTGCAGGACGCCGGCAGCCCCCAGGAACGCGGCGGCTTTGGTCACTTCACGACGCGCCAGAACCTGCAGTTCAACTGGATTCCGCTGGCCCGCTCGGCCGATGTGATGGACCTGCTCGCCGATGTCGACATGCACGGCATCCAGACCAGCGGCAACTGCATCCGCAACATCACCAGCGACGCGCTGGCCGGCATCGCGCCCGACGAGGACGTCGACCCGCGGCCGTATTGCGAAATCCTGCGCCAGTGGAGCACGCTGCATCCGGAATTCGCCTTCCTGCCGCGCAAGTTCAAGATCGCCGTCACCGGCGCACGCGAAGACCGCGCTGCCACCGACTGGCACGACATCGGCCTGCAAATGCGCCGCAACGCCGCCGGCGAGGTCGGTTTCCGCGTCGCCGTCGGCGGCGGCATGGGCCGCACGCCAGTCATCGCCACTCTGGTCAACGAATTCGTGCCGTGGGCTCAGATCCTGGTCTTCATCGAGGCCATCGTCCGCGTCTACAACCTCTACGGCCGGCGCGACAACATGTACAAGGCGCGCATCAAGATCCTCGTCAAGGCCGAGGGTCAACGCTTCGTCGACGCTGTCAACCACGAGTTCGCCGCGCTGTGCGCCGACCCGGCGACGCAGTTCGTGCCGCAGGCCGAGTTCGACCGCGTGGCCGGAAACTTCGTCGCCCCGGCCGTGCCCGCCGGCCGCAGCAGCCAGGCGCCCACCGACACGCCAGCGGCCTATGGTCGCTGGTTGCAGCGCAATGTGCACGCGCACCGCCTGCCCGGGCTGCGCGCGGTGACGCTGTCTCTCAAGCGTGCCGGGCTGCCGCCGGGCGACGTCACCGCCGACCAGATGGATGGCGCCGCCGCGCTGGCCGAACGCTTCAGCCAGGGCGAACTGCGCGTCACCCACGATCAGAACCTGCTGCTGCCGTGGGTCGCCGAAGGCGATCTGCACGCGCTGTGGCTGACGGCGCGCGAAGGCGGCTTCGCGACGCCCAACATCGGGCTGCTGACCGACATGATCGCCTGCCCCGGCGGCGACCTTTGCGCGCTGGCCAACGCGCGCTCGATTCCCATTGCCGCGGCGATCAACGAGCGCTTCGCCGACCTCGACGAACAACACGACATCGGCGACATCGACCTGCACATCAGCGGCTGCATCAACAGCTGCGGCCACCACCACAGCGGCCACATCGGCATCCTCGGCGTCGACAAGGACGGCAGCGAGTGGTACCAGGTGACGCTGGGCGGCGCCGACGGCAGCCTGCTGTCGGGCGCGGCGCTGGCGGGCAAGGTCATCGGCCCGGCCTTCGCCGCCGACGAGGTGCCCGACGCCCTCGAAGCCGTGATCGACACCTACCGCGCCCAGCGCCACAGCGGCGAGCGCTTCATCGACACCGCGCGGCGCCTGGGCACCCAGCCCTTCCGTGCCGCGACCGACGCGGTGCGCCGGGCCACGGCCCGGGTCGCCGCATGAGCGGCATGAAAGAGCCCACATGAACTTCATCGCCGCCGACGCCGGGCTCGACCCCGGCACGCTGCTGATCGCCAACGACGACGATGTGCTGGCGCGCGCCGACGAACTGCGGGGTGCCTCGGCACTGGCCCTGCATTTTCCAAAATGGACCGACGGCCGCGCCTATTCGCAGGCCGTGCTGCTGCGCTCACGCCTGCGTTATGCCGGTGAGATCGTCGCCACCGGCGAGGTGCTGGCCGACATGCTGCCGCTGCTGCGCCGCTGCGGCTTCAGCGCCGTGCAGATGCGCGCCGACCAGTCCCTGCAAGCCGCGCAGCGCGCGCTGGGATTCTTCGACAACCACTACCAGACGACGGTCTGGCCCACGGCATCGCTGCAGACCGCCGAGGCCGCCTCGGAACACCGACCCTCATGAGCACGCCCGGCCGCCCGAAGGGCTCATACCGAAGTGCGCAGAACGAAGGCACAACAATGACCAACGCCATCCAGACCAATGCCCGGTTGCGCCCGGGTTTCGAGGCCCGTGTCGCGAACGCCCTGCAGGTGCTGCGCGACGCCGCCGCGGCACACACCGGCAGCATCGTCCAGGCCACCAGCCTGGGCGCCGAGGACATGGTCGTCACCGACTTGATCGCCCGCCACCGCCTGCCCATCGCGCTGGCCACGCTGGACACCGGTGCACTGCACAGCGAAACGCTGGCGCTGATCCCGCGCATCGAAAGCCGCTACGGCCTGCCCGTCGACCGCTTCTTGCCGCATGCCGAGCAGGTCGTCCACTTCGTTCGCCGCCACGGTGAACGCGCCATGTACGAGAGCATCGAACTGCGCAAGGCCTGCTGCGCGGTGCGCAAGCTCGAACCGCTGGGCCGCATGCTGCAGGGCCGCAGCGCCTGGGTCACCGGGCTGCGCCGTGAGCAGTCCGGCGACCGCGGTGCGGTCGACTTCGTCGAGGCCGATGCGCAGGGCCGGCAGAAGATCAACCCGCTGGCCGACTGGTCGTGGGCCGATGTCTGGCACTACATCGGCGAGCACCAGGTGCCCTACAACGCCTTGCATGACCAGTTCTTCCCCAGCATCGGCTGCGCGCCGTGCACCCGCGCCGTGGCCCTCGGCGAGGACTTCCGCGCCGGCCGCTGGTGGTGGGAACAGGAAGGCGCCAAGGAATGCGGCCTGCACGTGCATGCCGTTTCGTCGTTGCCCCAACCCCAGGAGGCCCGCGCATGAACGCGCCCGCCACGCTCGAACACTTGCTGCCGGTGGTCGACGACCGCCATCTCGACGGCCTCGAGGAAGAGGCCATCTTCATCCTGCGCGAGGTCGCCGCCAGCTTCGAACGACCGGCATTGCTGTTTTCCGGCGGCAAGGATTCGTGCGTCGTGCTGCGGCTGGCCGAGAAGGCCTTCAAGACGCGCATCGCCGGTGACGATTTCGCCGGCCGCCTGCCCTTCCCGCTGCTGCACGTCGACACCGGACACAACTTCCCCGAGGTCATCGAATTCCGCGACCGGCGCGTCGCCGAGATGGGCGAGCGCCTGGTCGTCGGTCACCTCGAGGATTCGATCCAGCGCGGCACGGTGCGTCTGGCCGACCCGCTGGAATCGCGCAACGGCCACCAGAGCGTGACGCTGCTCGAGGCCATCGAGGAACACCGCTTCGACGCCTTGATCGGCGGCGCGCGGCGCGACGAGGAAAAGGCGCGCGCCAAGGAGCGCATCTTCAGCCACCGCGATAGCTTCGGCCAATGGCAGCCCAAGGAACAGCGGCCCGAGCTGTGGACCCTCTTCAACACCCGGCTGCGCCCCGGCGAACACTTTCGCGCCTTCCCGATCAGCAACTGGACCGAGCTCGACGTCTGGCTGTACATCGCCCGCGAATCCATTCCCCTGCCGGGTCTGTACTACCGCCACCAGCGTTCGGTGGTGCGGCGCAAGGGCCTGCTGGTGCCGGTCACCACGGTCACGCCGCCGCAACCTGGCGAAATGGTGGAAACCGCCGAGGTGCGCTTTCGCACTGTCGGCGACATGACCTGCACCTGCCCGGTGGAAAGCACCGCCGCCAGCGCCGCCGAGATCGTCGCCGAGACGCTGACCGTCACGGTCAGCGAACGCGGCGCCACGCGCATGGACGACCGCAGCTCCGACGCTTCGATGGAGCGGCGCAAGAAGGAAGGGTATTTCTGATGTCCGCCGTTCTCGAGACCCGATCGCCCGCGTTCGCGCCCGCTACCGCTACTGCGCGCGATGCTGAACAGGACCAGCACCGCGCATTGCGCTTCCTGACCGCGGGCAGCGTCGACGACGGCAAGAGCACGCTGATCGGGCGGCTGCTGTACGACAGCCGTGCGCTGCTGGCCGACCAGATCGGCAACCTGCAGGCGCGCGCCGCCGGTGCCGTGCGCAGCGACGCCGGCCCCGACTTCGACCTGTCGCTGCTGACCGACGGGCTGGAAGCCGAGCGCGAGCAAGGCATCACCATCGACGTCGCCTACCGCTACTTCGCGACTCCGCGGCGCAAGTTCATCATCGCCGACGCGCCGGGCCACGAGCAGTACACGCGCAACATGGTCACGGCCGCCGCCGGCAGCGATGCCGCGGTGGTTCTCGTCGACATCACCAAGCTCGACCTCGCCGCCAGCCCGGTGCCGCTGCTGCCGCAGACCCGCCGCCACGCGCTGCTGGCCCACCTGCTGCGCGTGCCGAGCATCGTCTTCGCCGTCAACAAGCTTGACGCGGTGGCCGACCCCGGCCAGGCCTACACGGCGGTGCGCGACGCGCTGCAGGGCTTCGCGGCCGAGGCCGGCATCGACGTTGCGGCCATCGTGCCGGTGTCGGCGCTGCGCGGCGACAACGTCGTGCAGGCGCTGGCGGCGCCCTGGTACGACGGTCCCTCGCTGCTCGAACTGCTGGAATCGCTGCCTGCGGGCGCGGCATCCGCCGATGGGGCGTTGCGTCTGCCGGTGCAGTACGTGGCCCGCGATGGTGGCGGCACCGGCGACCAGTCGCGCGTTTTCTGGGGCCGGGTGGCCGAAGGCCGCGTGAGCGTCGGCGACACCCTGCAGGCCTTCCCCAGCGGCGAGCGCGCGATCGTCAGCGAACTGCGTGACGCCAACGGCGCGGCGACCTCGGTCGGCGCAGGACGCTCGGCCGGCGTGGTGCTCGATCGCCAACTCGACATCTCGCGCGGCGATTGGCTGGCCGCGCCCGACGCAGCGCACAGCGTGCGCCGCTTCGAAGCCACGCTGGCCTGGCTGGACACCGAACCGGCCACGCCCGGCCGCAAGTACCTGCTGCGCCACGGGCATCGCTGGGTGCAGGCGCGGCTGGCGTCGATCGAGCACCGGCTGGACATCCACAGCCTGCAGCCGGTGGCCGCCGCGACGCTGGCGGTCAACGAGATTGCCGATGTGGTGTTCGACCTGCAGCAGCCGCTGCCGCTCGCGCCTTACGCGCAGCATCGCGACGCCGGCGCGCTGATCGTCGTCGACCCGGCCAGCCACCGGACCAGTGGCGCGGTGCTGGTGCGCCGGTCGCTGGAGGCGGTGTGATGCGCCCGGCAGGGAGACCGGCGAGGGGCTCGATGGGCAGCGCGACGGGCGGCACACCGGGCGGCGTGGGCACCGTGATCTTCGTCGGCGCCGGCCCGGGCGCGGCCGACCTGATCACCCTGCGCGGCGTGCAGCGCCTCGGCGAAGCCGAGGTGGTGCTGTTCGACGCACTGACCGACCCGGCCCTGCGCCGCTTCGCGCCTCAGGCGCGCTGGATCGATGTCGGCAAGCGCGGCTTCTGCGACTCCACCGGCCAGACGACCATCGACGCGATGCTGGTGCGCCTGGCGCAGTGCCACCGCGTGGTGGTGCGGCTGAAAGGCGGCGACCCCAGCGTCTTCGGCCGCCTGGAGGAAGAACTGCAAGCCCTGGACGCCGCCGGCGTGCCCTGCGAAGTCGTCCCAGGTGTGACCGCTGCGCTGGCCGCCGCGGCCGACACGCGCCGGCCGCTGACGCGCCGCGGCAGCGGTCGCAGCGTCAGCCTGAGCACGGCGATGACCAAGGACGGCACGCTGACCGCCGGCCGCCACGCCGACACCGAAGACTTCTACATGGCCGGGCGCCAGCTCGCAGCGCTGGGTCGCCGCCTGCGGGCCGGCGGCTGGCCCGACGAGACCCCGGCGCTGGTGGTCTCGCGCGCCGGCTGGCCCGACGCGCTGCACAGCGATCACCGGCTCGACGGCCTGGCCGCGGCGGCGCTGCTGCACGCCGGGCGGCCCACCGTCGTGACCGTCGGCGCCGGCGCGCGGGTCGTCACCGCCAGCACCGCAGGACGGCGCCGCGCGGTGTCGCAGACAGCGGGCGCCGCCCTGGCACCTTAAAATCTGCGGTTGCCTCAGGGCGGTGCTGCCGCAACGCAGCGCCGCCGCCCTTCCATCGAGCCATGCCCCACAGCCGTCCCAGCGAGCCGCCTTCATGACCCACGTCGTTCTCGAATCGTGCATCAAGTGCAAGTACACCGACTGCGTCGATGTCTGTCCCGTCGACTGCTTCCGCGAGGGGCCGAACATGCTGGTGATCGACCCTGACGAATGCATCGACTGTGCGGTGTGCATCCCCGAATGCCCGGTCAACGCCATCCTGCCCGAGGAAGACGTGCCGAATGAACAGCTGGCCTTGATCAAGATCAACGCCGACCTGTCGCGCAAATGGCCGAGCATCACCAAGCGCAAGGCGCCACTGCCCGAGGCCGACGAGTGGAAGGACCGCAAGGACAAGCTCGACCAGCTGGTCCGCTGACCGGCTGAGGGTCGGGTGCCGCGCATGCAGGTCGACCCGCGCCTCGCCGACGCACCGACGGATCACGCCGGCGCGTTCGAGACCGACGCACTGATCGTCGGTGCCGGCCCGGTGGGTCTGTTCCAGGTCTTCGAGCTCGGGCTGCTCGAAATCCGTGCCCACGTCGTCGATTCATTGCCCCATCCCGGTGGTCAGTGCGTCGAGCTCTACGCCGACAAGCCGATCTACGACATCCCGTCGGTGCTGCGATGCACCGGCCGCGAACTGGTCGACCGCCTGCTGCGCCAGATCGAACCCTTTGCCGCGCCGCTGCACCTGGGCCAGGTGGTCAGCCAGGTCGAGCGCCAGTCCGATGGCCGATTCCTGGTCGCCACCAGCCAGGGCATGCGCTTCGTCGCGCGCACGCTGATCGTCGCCGGCGGCGTCGGCGCGTTCCTGCCGCGCCGCATCAAGGTGGCGGGGATCGAGGCCTTCGAAGGCCGGCAGCTTGTCCACAACCTCGACGATCCCGGCCGTTTCGCCGGGCAGCACGTGGTCATCGTCGGCGCCGGCGACGAGGCATTGGCGGCCGCGCTGCAGCTGGCGCAGGCCGGCCCGCAGCAGGCGGCAAGCCTGACGCTGGTCCACCGCCGCGAGCTGCTCAGCGCCACTGCCGAGCACATCGAACGCGTCCAGGCGTTGTGCGCTGCCGGGGCGATGCGCTTCGTCGTCGGCCAGCCGGTGGGTTTCACGGTCAGCGGCGACCGTCTGAGCGGTCTGCAGGTGGCGTTGGCCGACGGCACGACGCAGGCGCTGATGCTGGACGGCCTGCTGGTCTGTCTGGGCCTGAGCCCCAAGCTGGGCCCGATCGCCGACTGGGGCCTGGGGCTGGACCACAAGCAGGTGGTCGTCGACACCGAGAAGTTCGAGACCAGCGTGCCGGGGATCTTCGCCATCGGTGACATCGCCACCTATCCGGGCAAGAAGAAGCTGATCCTGTCGGGCTTCCACGAAGCGGCGCTGGCCGCCTTCGGCGTGGCCGCGCATGTTTTCCCGGGCCAGCGCGTGCCGCTGCAGTACACGACCACCAGCCCGCGGCTGCATCAGCTGCTGGGGGTGGTGGCAGACGCGGCCAGCGGCTGATCGCCAGATCTGCGCGATCTGCGCAGGCCGCCAGCCGGCGGGCCATAATCGCGCCCGGCGTGCAGGACATTGCGCGCCACTTCGCTAGGGGTGTTGGCCGCGGTGCATGCCGCGATCGACTGAGAGAGTCCCTTTGAACCTGATTGAGGTAATCCTCGCGCAGGGAAGCAGTCTCCAGCCAAGCCCCGCCGCGGGCCGGGCGCTCGAGCCGCCGACCTGCCATCAACCGCAAGGCACAGGATGGCATTCCGAACATTATTTCGTCCCACGCGCATCGCGCGCGCCGCGGCTTGCGCCGCGGCCACCGTCTGCTGCTGGCCGGCGCAGGCCCAGACCACCGGCGTCAGCGCCAGCAACGGCAACGGCATCAACTCCAACACCAGCACCTTCACCATCATCGGCCCGCGCAGTGGGGCACCCGGGGTCACCGGCTTCGGCGACCTGCCGCTGTCGCGGTCGCCTATGCAGGCCAGCGTGTACGGCACGCAGCAGCTCGCCGACAGCGGCGTGGCCACGCTGGGCGGCCTAACCCGGCTCGACGCCAGCCTGGGCGACGCCTACAACGCCGACGGTTATTGGGCGCAGCTGTCGTCGCGCGGCTATGCGCTGGACAACCGCTTCAATTACCGCCGCGATGGCCTGCCGATCAACGCCGAAACGGCCATCGCCCTCGACAACAAGGAACGCATCGAAGTGCTGAAAGGCACCAGTGGCATCCAGGCCGGCAGCAGCGCGCCGGGCGGCCTGGTCAACCTGGTCGTGAAGCGGCCGGCCGGCAGCATCCGCAACGCCAGGCTTGAACTGCGCGCGCCCGGCGATGTGCTCGGCGCCGTCGACCTGGGCGAACGCTTCGGCAGCCAGGGGCAGTTCGGCGTGCGCGTCAACGCCGCAGCCGAACGGCTGGAAGCCACTGCACGCCCGTCGCGAGGCGAACGCGGCCTGTTCGCGCTGGCCGCCGACTGGCAGCTGGCCCCCGACAGCTTGCTGCAGGCCGAGGTCGAAAGCAGCCACCAGCGCCAACCCAGCGTGGTCGGCTTCAGCCTGCTCGGCAACCAGGTGCCGCCCGCGCGCAGCGTCGATCCGCGGGTCAACCTGAACGACCAGCCCTGGGGCCGGCCGGTGGTGCTGGACGGCAACACCGCATCGATGCGCTGGCAGCAACGCCTGTCCGACGATTGGCGCCTGACCGCGCAGGCCATGACGCAACGCCTGAAGAGTGACGACCGGACGGCCTTCCCCTACGGCGTCTACAACGCCGACTACGAGTGCCCGCAGTGGTGCAACCGCTTCGCCCCCGATGGCACGTTCACGTACTGGGAGTACGTCAGCAACAACGAGCGGCGGACCAGCGATGCCTGGTCGCTGACGCTCAGCGGCCAGGTCGTGCTGGCCGGCATGAAGCACAGCCTGGAAGTCGGCGGGCTGCAGTCGCGCTACCGCGGCCGGTTCGAAGAACAGATCTTCGACATCGCCGGGACCGGGCGTATCGACGGCAGCCTGATCGCACCGCCCTCGGCCGGGTCCACCGACGCCAACACCAACCGCGACGAACGCAGCGTCGAATGGTTCGCCCGCGACGCCGTGCAACTGAGCGACCGCTGGCAGTTGTGGGCCGGTGTGCGCCAAACCCATCTGGACCGCGCCAGCCAGCGCACCAGCCCGGCAGCCGACGGCCTGCGGGCCACGCAGTACGCGCAGACGGCCACCCTGCCCTGGCTGGCTCTGGCCCACAGCCTGACGCCGGAGGACCTGCTCTATGCCAGCTGGGGCCAGGGCCTGGAATCCGACGTCGCGCCCAATCGCGCGCGCTACACGAACGCCGGCCAGCCGCTGCCGGCGTTGAAGAGCCGGCAGATCGAAGCCGGGATCAAGCATGCCAGCGACGCGCTCGAATGGGCGGCCACGGTGTTCGACATCACCCGACCCGTGGCAGCGGACGTCGGCGCCTGCGATGCGCCCGCGAGTTGCCGCCGCGCCATCGATGGCAACGCGCGCCATCGCGGTATCGAGGCCCAACTCGGATACCAGCAAGGAGCTTGGACCTGGCAGGCCAGTGCGATGCGCCTGCATGCAGAGCGCCAAGGCTCGGATGATGCGGCCGTCAATGGCCAGCGCCCGGTGAACGTGCCGCGCGGCACGCTGCGGCTGGGCGCCGAATACCGCATCGCCGCGCTGCCTGGTCTGTCCTTGATCGCCGGCGCAGCTGCGGAAACCGATCGCGTCGTTCTGCCCGACGACAACAGCGTTCGAATTCCCGCCTGGTCACGCTGGGACGTCGGCCTGCGCTGGCGCCACACCGTCGGCGCCACGACCCTGGTGTGGCGCGCGGCGGTCGACAACGTCGGCAACCGCCGGGCGTGGAAGGAGTCTCCCTACGAATTCGGCCACGTCTACCTGTACCCACTGCCGCCGCGCACCGCACGCGCCTCGGTGCAAGCGACATTTTGAAGTCGATGCGGCGGGCTATACTTGAGGGCTTCATTCCCCGATAGCTCAGTTGGTAGAGCGCCGGACTGTTAATCCGTAGGTCCCTGGTTCGAGCCCAGGTCGGGGAGCCAATAAAATCAAGGGGTTACGTGCGAACGTGACCCCTTTTTCATTGGCGAAAGTCCGGAATATCAGACAGTTGTCTGATATTTTGTTGGCGGCCTGCGGTCTGCCTCGCCTTGTCAGGCCGTTCGGCGAGCACCATGCGTTTCGAGCGCGCCAACAACCCCATCGAGGCAACCGCTGCGGTGTTGCACCGCCCTCCTCCGAGCCACATGGCCCTCTCCTCGGCAGCACGGAGCGTCCCGTCTGTACCCGACGGGCCGTTCACGCGCTTCCGCATCCAAAGACTTCCTGGTCCACGAAGCGCCCGCGCTGTCTCATCAACGGCAAAAGTTCGT
>JANMAP010000499.1:0-1960 GCA_031359905.1 Burkholderiales bacterium
CGCCGGGGTGCGCCCCCCCCCCCCCGCCCCCCGCCCCCCGCCCCCCCCGCCCCGCGTGTCCCGGCCGGGGCGCCGCGGCCAACCCCCCCGGCGGCCCCTCCGGCTGGCCGCCGGCCCCCACCACTCGGGCAACTGGGGCGGGCTGCTGCGCAACCCGGGCACGGTGCTGGCCAACGCCATCGCCAGCCTGGTCGACGGGCGCGGCCGGATCCTCGTCGACGCGCTGCGCCCGCCGGCTATCCCGGCCAACGTGCGCGCCGCGCTGGCCGACCTGCGCTTCGGCGGCGACGCCGGCGACCCGGCCGTCGACGCCGACTGGGGCGAGCCCGGCCTGACCCCCGGCGAGCGCGTGATCGCCTGGAACACGCTGGAAGTGCTGGCCTACCGCACCGGCAATCCGGACTTTCCGGTCAACGCCATCCCGGCGTCGGCCAAGGCGACGATGCACCTGCGCTTCGTCGTCGGCACCGACGTGTCGGACATCGCCGGCCGCGTGCGCGAGCACCTGGCCGCCAAGGGCTTCACCGGCATCGAGGTCAGCACCCCGGTGATCATGGCCGCGACCCGGCTCGACCCGGACAACGCCTGGGTGCGCTTCGCGCTGGCGAGCATCCAGCGCAGCACCGGCAAGCCGCCGGCGCTGCTGCCCAACCTGGGCGGCAGCCTGCCCAACGACGTCTTCGCCGACATCCTGGGCCTGCCCACCGTGTGGGTGCCGCACAGCTACGCCGCGTGCAGCCAGCACGCGCCCGACGAACACCTGCTGGTGCCGGTAGTGCGCGAAGCGCTGACGCTGATGACCGGGCTGTACTGGGACCTGGGCGAGCAGGCGGCCACGCTGCCGCGACGGCGCATGGCCGCGTAGTCGTCGCACGCAGGCCACCATGTTCGAGCAGACCTTCAAGAACATCGACGACATCCTGCACAAGGACGCCGGCTGCACCAGCGAGCTGGACTACACCGAGCAGTCGTCGTGGCTGCTGTTCCTGAAATACCTCGACGCGCTGGAACACGACAAGCAGGCCGAGGCCGAGCTGGAAGGCAAGCGCCACGCGTTCATCCTGGCCGAGAGCTTTCGCTGGGAAGCGTGGGCCGCGCCCAAGACCCCCGACGGCAAGCCCGACCACAACGCCGCGATGATTTTCGCGCGCCGGCCACCGTGGTCAGCCTCCTGGATGAGTTGTCTGCCGAAGTTCAGCGGTTTGAGGAGTTGTGCGAGCGCAAGCTCGCCACCCTTGACGAACTGAAGAAATCCCTGCTCCACCAAGGCTTCAGCGGCGCCCTGTAGTCCGGCATCATCTCGGCACAAGAGCAGACAGGGAGCGAACCGATGAAGGTCTTGCCGACCCAGTTCGACGGCCAGAACATCCGCCGCGTCTACGACGAGGCCACCGAGACCTGGTGGTTCTCGGTCGTCGACGTGGTGCAAGTGCTGACCGACAGCAGCAATGCCCGCCGCTACTGGTCGGACCTGAAGCGCAAGCTCGCGCAAGAGGCAGGTTCCGAGCAACCGTACGAGAAAATCGTACGGTTGAAGTTGCCCGCCCCCGATGGCAAACAGCGTCTGACGGACTGCGCCAGCGCACCCACCCTGCTGCGCGTCGTGCAAAGCATCCCCAGCCCCAAGGCCGAGCCGATCAAGCTGTGGCTGGCCAAGGTGGGTTACGAACGCATGCAGGAAATGGCCGACCCGGCGCTGTCGCTCGACCGCGCGCGCCAGACCTGGCAGCAGCATGGCCGCAGCGACAAGTGGATCCAGCAGCGCATGACCGGCCCGGAAACGCGCCACAAGCTCACCGACTATTGGCGCGGCCACGACATCCGGGAAGGCGCCGAGTTCGCCATCCTGACCAACGTCATCCACCAGGAGTGGAGCGGCGTCAGCGTCCAGGACCACAAGAAGATCAAGCGCTTGAAAAGCCACAACCTGCGCGACCACATGACCGAGGCCGAGCTGATC
>JANMAP010000508.1:0-3789 GCA_031359905.1 Burkholderiales bacterium
TGCATGCGGATCGTCAACGGCGGGCGGGCAAGGGTTGTGGCGGTCATGGTCATGGCGGGAAGCGGGAGATTTCCATCGCACCGCGGGCTTGTCGTCGGTCGACAGTTGTCGTACAACTAGGATAACGCCAAATCCACTCAATGGCAGCAACTTCAGGGTGAACACGTCCTCATGAGCAGCCTCATCCTCACCCGCCGCAAGCCGCGCAGTCTGGCGCTGGAACTCGTCGAAGCGCTCGGCGACCGCATCCGCGAAGGCCGGCTGCAGACCGGCGACAAGCTGCCCACCGAGGCGGCGATCATGGGTGAATTCGAGGTCAGCCGCACCGTCGTCCGCGAGGCCCTGTCAAAGCTGCAGGCCTCCGGCCTGGTCGAGACCCGGCACGGCATCGGCACCTTCGTGCTCGGCCTGGGCGACGGGCCGGGTTTCAGGATCGCGCCGGAGCAGTTCAACACCCTGCGCGACGTGATCGCGGTGCTCGAACTGCGCATCGGGGTCGAGACCGAAGCCGCCGCGCTGGCCGCCCAGCGGCGCACGCCCAGCAACCTGACCGCGCTTCGGGCGGCGCTCGACTCGGTGGTCGAAGGCGTCGAGGCCGGCCGCGATGCGGTGGCGGCGGACTTCGAGTTCCACCTCGAAATCGCGCGGGCAACCCAGAACGGCCACTTCGTCGAACTGATGAGCACGCTGGGCAGCATGATCATCCCGCGCGCCCGCCTCGATGCGCCGGCCGCGTCGAACGATGAACGACGCCAGTACCTGCGGCGCGTCAACGGCGAGCACGAGAGCATCTTCGACGCCATCAGCAACCAGGACACCGAAGCCGCGCGCGCCGCCATGCGCACCCACCTGGCCAACAGCCGCGAACGGCGGCGGCGGGCGCAGGCGGCGATCATCTGAATGGGGACTCAGTGATTTCCCGATGTGCTCTGCCGTGGACAAGTTGTACGATGACTGATGACATCAAGACTCATGACCACGTCCCCGGCAGCGCCTGCACATGCGACTGCAAGCGCAAGCCCCCGCCTCGCGGTCGCCCGATGCCCAAGCCTTCAACGAGACCAACGAACATGAAGAAGCTGCTGACTTCGCTGCTGCTGGGCCTCGTCGCGGCCAGCGGCGCACAGGCCCAGGCCTGGCCGAACAAACCGGTGACGCTGGTGGTGCCGTTCCCGCCAGGGGGCTCCACCGACTCGATCGCCCGCGCCATCGGGCCGCCGTTGACCAAGACCTTCAACCAGACCTTCATCGTCGACAACAAGGCTGGCGCCACCGGCACCATCGGCGCCGCCGCGGTCAAGCGCGCGCCGGCCGACGGCTACACCTTCCTGGTCTCGTCACTCGGGCCGTTCGTCATCGCGCCGCACCTGATCAAGGGCGTGCAGTACGACGCGCTGAAGGACTTCGACCTGATCACCATCGCCGTGCAGGCGCCCAACGTGCTGGTGGTGCCCGCCAACTCGCCGCACAAGTCGCTGGCCGATGTCGTCGCCTTCGAGAAGGCGAACCCCGACAAGATGACCTTCGCGTCGTCGGGCAACGGCTCCAGTGATCACCTGACCGCCGAACTCTTCTGGCTGGAAAGCGGCACCACCGGCGTGCACATCCCGTACAAGGGCGGCGGCCCTGCGGTGTCGGACCTGCTCGGTGGCCAGGTCGACGCGTCGTTCCAGAACGTCAACACCGTCTTCCAGCAGATCAAGGCCGGCAAGCTGCGCGCGCTGGCGGTCACCGGCGCCAAGCGTTCGCCGGTGCTGCCCGACGTGCCGACGATGGCCGAGGCCGGCGTGAAGAACGTCGACGTCTATTCGTGGCAGGGCATCGCCGCACCCAGGGGGCTGCCGCCCGAGGTGCGCAGCAAGTTCCACGCGGCGGTCGTCGCCGCGCTGAACGATCCGGCGACCAAGCAGCAGTTCCTGTCGGTCGGGCTGGAGATCGTCGCCAACACGCCGGAACAGTTCGCCGCCTTCCAGGCCAGCGAGTTCGCGCGCTGGAAGAAGCTGATCGAGTTGCGCAAGATCACCGCAGATTAGATGAGCCCACCCCCGGAGCGCCTGCGGCGCTGCCCCCTCAAGGGGGCGCCGCTGGCGGACCGGCGGAGCCGGATCCGCGGCGGCCGCTTGAGGTCGCGGCGCTTCGCGGCCGCGGTCAGCGTCCCCGCTTCGGCCACCCGCGCTGACTTCCCTCCTCTTCCTCGCCTCATCCGAATGCCATGAGCACTGCGTCCACCCCTGTCGTCACGGCGCTGCGCGTGATCCCCGTCGCCGGGCGCGACAGCATGCTGCTGAATCTGAGCGGCGCGCATGGGCCGTTCTTCACCCGCAACCTGCTGATCCTCAGCGACAGCGCGGGGCGCACGGGCGTGGGCGAGGTGCCGGGGGGCGAGAAGATCCGGCGGACGCTGGAAGACGCCGCGGCACTGGTCGTCGGGCAGACGCTGGGCGCGCACCAGCGGGTGTTGCAGCGGGTGCAGCAGGCCTTTGCCGACCGCGACAGCGGCGGCCGCGGGCTGCAGACCTTCGACCTGCGCACCACCATCCACGCGGTCACGGCCATCGAGTCGGCACTGCTCGACCTGCTCGGCCAGCATCTGGACGTGCCGGTGGCGGCGCTGCTCGGCGAAGGGCAGCAGCGCGACGCGGTCGAGATGCTGGGGTACCTGTTCTACGTCGGCGACCGCGCGCGGACCGATCTGCCCTACGTCAGCGACCCCGCTGCCGACAACGACTGGTTCCGCCTGCGCCACGAGAAGGCGCTGACGCCCGAGGCCGTGGTCCGCCTGGCCGAGGCCGCCCGCGTGCGCTACGGCTTCAACGACTTCAAGCTCAAGGGCGGCGTGCTGCGCGGCGACGACGAGATCGCTGCCGTCACCGCGCTGCACGAACGCTTCCCGCAGGCCCGCGTGACGCTCGACCCGAACGGCGGCTGGCTGCTCAAGGACGCGATCCGCCTGATGCGCGACCAGCGCAACGTGGTGGCCTACGCCGAGGACCCGTGCGGCGCCGAAGACGGCTTTTCGGGCCGCGAAGTGATGGCCGAATTCCGCCGCGCCACCGGCCTGCCGACGGCCACCAACATGGTGGCCACCGACTGGCGCCAGCTGAGCCACGCGCTGGCATTGCAGAGCATCGACATCCCGCTGGCCGACCCGCATTTCTGGACCATGGCCGGCAGCGTCCGCGTGGCGCAGACCTGCCGCGACTGGGGGCTGACCTGGGGCTCGCACTCGAACAACCACTTCGACGTCTCGCTGGCCATGTTCACCCATGTCGGCGCCGCCGCACCGGGCAAGGTCACGGCCATCGACACGCACTGGATCTGGCAGGACGGGCAGCGCCTGACCAAGGACCCGCTGCAGATCGTCGGCGGCCATGTGCAGGTGCCGAAACAGCCCGGCCTGGGCGTGACGCTGGACATGGTCGAGGTCGAGAAGGCGCACCAGTTGTACCTGCAGCACGGGCTGGGCGCACGCGACGACGCCGCGGCGATGCAGTTCCTCGTTCCCGGCTGGACGTTCGATCCCAAGCGCCCGGCGCTTGTTCGATGACCCGCCCCCCCGCTTGTCCGATGACACCCCCCGCGCCTGTCCGATGACCCGCCCCGCGCTTGTTCGATGACCCGCGCGGCGCGTGTTCCGACACCGACGCGCGCACCCGTCCCGCCCATCCCTTGGCCGCAGCGTTCGCTGCAGGAGATCCCCGCATGACCATCACCACCCGCCGCCCACTGCTGCAAGCGCTGGGCGCTTTCGCCGCCCTGCTCGCCGCGGCGCCGCTCGCTGCCCAGGCG
>JANMAP010000001.1:0-2859 GCA_031359905.1 Burkholderiales bacterium
GGGCTGGGCGAGATGAACCCGCAGCAGCTGTGGGAAACGACGATGGACCCGACGATCCGCCGCCTGCTGCGCGTGCAGATCGACGACGCGATCGAGGCCGACCGCGTGTTCACGATGCTGATGGGCGACGAGGTCGAGCCACGGCGGGATTTCATCGAGAGCAATGCGCTCAGGGCGGCGAATATCGACGTCTGAGAAATGATGTCGGAGTCGGGGGCCTTGGTGTGCAAGGCCAAGCCGGCGCCGGCATCGGCGGCGCAGCCGAGCCCGATCGCGCGCGCCTCCGCCAAGACCGCCACCGCCACCGGCGACGGAGCGGCGCTCTGACCGCGCCCCTCAGTCCCCCAGCAGTTCGCCCACCGCCTGCAACTCCTCGACGCGGTCGCACACCGCCTTGACGACCATCAGCACCGGCGCGCCGAGCAGCAGGCCCCAGACGCCCCACAGCCAGCCGAAGGCCAACACGCCGACGAAGATGACGACCGGGTCCATGCGGCTGGCGCGGCCGGTCATCCAGGGCGTCAGGAGCTGGCCCGACACCGTATGGATGGCCAGCGACAAGCCGCCCAGCCACAGTGCGGTGCTGGTCTGGCCGAACTGCACGAAACCGACCAGCACCAGCCCGGCGGTCAGCACCAGCGAGCCGATGTAGGGCACCAGGTTGAGCAGCGCCGCCGCCACCCCCCACACGGCCGCGCGCTCCAGGCCCACTGCCAGCAGGGCCAGCCAGGTGGCGATGCCGACGAGCACGCTGGTGTAGACCTGCACCGCCAGGTAGCGCTGGATCTGGCCGGTGATCTCGTCCAGCGTCTGCACCGTCAGCTTGCGGCGGCTGAAGGTCGGCCCGGTCACCCGCACCAGCTTGCGCCGGAAGCCGTCGCCGGCAGCGAGAAGGAAAAAGGTGATGAAGACCACCACCAGCGCCTGCCCGATCAGCCCGACCAGCCCGAGCGTGCCACTCCACAGGTAGTCCTTGATGTTGAAGCGCGGGCGTTCGATCTGCACGCGGGCCACGCCGCGGGTCGGTGCGGCTGCCGGCGCGGCGTTTTCCTCGGCCGCCTGCTCCAGGCTGGTGGCCGCGCGCTGCACCTTGTCGATCGGGCCTTCGCTGACCGCGCGGCTGTCGCGCAAGGTCTCGCGCAGCTTCTGGGCCGCGGCAGGCAACGATTCGACCAGCGCTGCGGCGTCATCGGCCAGCGCATAGCCGATCCAGCCCAGGCTGCCCAGCGCCGACAACATCAGCAGCCCGGCGCCCAAGGCGCGCGGCACGCGCCAGCGCTGCAGGCGATCGACCGCCGGCGACAGCGCATAACTGGCCATCACACCGAGCAGCAGCGGGATGAAGACCGCCGAGGCCCAGTGCAGCGTGTAGATGCTGGCCAAGACCGCCAGCACGGCCATGGCCACGTTGCGCACGTCCACCGGCATGCGCAGGTGCTGCAGTGGATGCCCGTCGGTGTCGGCTGGCGCCGCAGGGGGGTCGGGGTTGTCGTTCGGGGTCGCGTTCGGGTTGCCGATCGGACTTCCGTTCGTACCGCTGTTTGTCCCGCCGTTCGGACTATCGATCGGGCTGGTGCTCGTCCTGTCGACCGGGCTGCCGGGGCCTGGCGTCGGCGGTTGATCCATCGTCGTCTCCACGCTGTTGTCATGCGCCGCCGGGCGCAGCATGCACCGCCGGCGCGAGCCCATCGGTGCGCCAGCGCGCGTGCAGGCCCGGCGCGCGCTGGTCCGGCCGCTGCGTTCAGGCCGCGCTGATGAATTCGCGCAGCACCGCCATCGCCCCATCGGGCTGGTCGCGCCATGCGCCGTGGCCGGCGTACGGAAAGCTCACCACGCGGCCCCCCACGGCGCTGGAATCGGCGATGTCCTGCGCGCGGGAATCAGGCGGCAGCCGTCGACGTCGACGAAACAGACGGACGTTGGGTGCGATGGTCACGCGCATGGGGCTCAGGCGGGGGTGGATGGGGCGGCGGCCACTGTAATCGCCCGTCGGCCGGCGGCCCGGCGCGGGGTGCGGCGGGGCGGGGCGGGGCGGGCCGCTAGTAGCATCCCGCGATGGCCGTCTATCTCGACACCCAGCGCTGGTCGCGACGCGACGCCTTCGAATACTTCCTCGGCTTCGACAAGCCCTATTTCAACGTCTGCGTGCAACTCGACGTCGCGCCGCTGAAGGCAGCGGTCGCCGATCTGGGCGTGGGCAGCTTTTCGCTCGCCTGCCATTTCATCGCGCTGTGCCTGGCCAACCGGCACGAGCCCTTGCGCTACCGGCTTCAGGGCCGCCGGGTGCTGATCCATGAGCAGGTGCGCGGCGGCGCCACGGTGCTGCGCGACGACGACAGCTTCAGCTTCGCCTACCTGGACCACGACACCGACTACGCGCGCTTCGCGCTGCGCGCTGCGGCAGCGATGGCCGCGGCGCGCGCAGGCCAGGTGCCCTTCGATCCGCGGCCCGACGACGATGCAGTGATCCACTTCACCACGCTGCCGTGGCTCCACTTCAGCAGCTTCTCTCACGCCCGCAACTGGGGGCGCGAGGACTCGATTCCAAAGATCTCCTTCGGCCGCGCCGATGCCGATGGCGCGCGCCTGTGGCTGCCGTTCTCGGTGGAAGTGCACCACGCGCTGATGGACGGCCTGCATGTCGGCCGCTACGTCCAGGCGATGGAGGCCGCGCTGCGCGAGCCGCTGCGCTGGCTGACCCCCCGCTGAACCCGCGCTCGATCCCGGGCTCGATCCCACCTTTGAATCCTGGTTGATCCGTCGCCGAGCCGGGCCGGCCGCACTCGGTGCGGCGCGGCGCGGCCGGGCGTCAGCCCGCGCCGCCGGCCACGCTGCTGTCGGGCGGCGGCGGCACCAGGC
>JANMAP010000033.1:0-10500 GCA_031359905.1 Burkholderiales bacterium
GGCGTAGCGCAGGTGCACGCGCTGGTGCAGCGTGATCGCCGCGGCGGCCACGCCCTGGCCCAGCACTTCGGCGCGTGCCGCCGCGCCCAGGGCCTGCAGCCGGGCTGCCGCGGCGGCCAGGCCGGCGGCGTCCAGCGGCAACTCGATCGACGATTCGCGCATGGCGATCTGGTCGGCCAGGCCCATGCCGTAGGCGCTCAGCACGCCGGCCAGCGGATGCACGAAGACGCGCGTCATGCCCAGCGCGTCGGCCACCAGGCAGGCATGCTGGCCGCCGGCGCCGCCGAAGCACTGCAGCGTGTATTGCGTGACGTCGTAGCCGCGCGCCACCGAGATGCGCTTGATCGCGTTGGCCATGTTCTGCACGGCGATCTGCAGGAAGCCCTCCGCCAGGGTCTCGGGTGTGGTCACACGCCCGGAACCCTGGCCCGCCTGATGCACCAGGGCCTCGGGTGTGGTCACACGCCCGGGACTCTGGCCCGCCGGATGCACCAGGGTCTCGGTCGCGATCACCCGCCCATCGGGTACCGCGGGCCGGCCGCTGGCCTGGGCCACCTGCGCGGCCAGCGCCGTGAACTTGCGGACCACCACCTCGCGGTCCAGCGGCTGGTTGCCAGCGGGGCCGAAGACGGCCGGGAAAAAGTCCGGCTGGATCTTGCCGAGCATGACGTTGGCGTCGGTGGTGGCCAGCGGCCCGCCGCGGCGGTAGCTGGCCGGGCCGGGGTTGGCGCCGGCGCTTTCCGGGCCGACGCGCAGCCGCGCGCCGTCGAAGCGCAGCACCGATCCGCCGCCGGCGGCCACCGTGTGGATGCTCATCATCGGCGCGCGGATGCGCACGCCGGCCACCTGGGTGTCGAAGCTGCGCTCGAACACGCCGGCCGCGCCGCCGGCGAAGTGGCTGACATCGGTGCTGGTGCCGCCCATGTCGAAGCCGATGATCCGTTCGTGGCCCGCCGCCAGCGCGGTGCGCACCATGCCGACGATGCCGCCGGCCGGGCCCGACAGGATCGCGTCCTTGCCCTGAAAGTGGTGGGCCTCGGTCAGCCCGCCGCTGCTCTGCATGAAGTACAGCGGCACTCCGGGCATCTGCGCGGCGACCTGATCGACATAGCGGCGCAGGATCGGGCTGAGGTACGCGTCGACCACCGTGGTGTCGCCGCGCGAGACCAGCTTCATCAGCGGGCTGACCTCGTGCGACACGCTGACCTGCGTGAAGCCCACGCCGCGCGCCAGCCGCGCCGCGGCCTGTTCGTGCGCGACGTGGCGGTCGCCGTGCATGAAGACGATGGCGCAGGCGCGGATGCCGGCATCGAAGGCCGTCTGCAATTCGCCGCGCAATGCGGCTTCGTCCAGCGGCTGCAGCACGTCACCCTGCGCGCCGACGCGTTCGCGGGCCTGCACGACGCGTTCGTAGAGCATCTCGGGCAGCACGATCTGGCGCTCGAACAGGCGCGGGCGCGCCTGGTAGGCGATGCGCAGCGCGTCGGCAAAGCCCTGCGTGATGACGAGCAGCGTGCGGTCGCCCTGGCGTTCGAGCAGGGCGTTGGTGGCCACCGTGGTGCCCATCTTCACGCACGCGACCTGCCCGGCACTGATCGCAGCGCCCGGCGCCAGCCCGAGCAGCCGACGCATGCCTTCGACCGCCGCGTCGGCGTACTGTTCGGGGTTCTCGCTCAGCAGCTTCAAGGTGCGCAGCCCCCCGTCGGGCGCACGGCCGACGACGTCGGTGAAGGTGCCGCCGCGGTCGATCCAGAATTGCCAGCGCCGGTCATGGGGAGTCATCACGGGGTCCTCGCTCGATTCAGGCGGCAGGTTCAGGCAGCAGGTTCAGGCACAGCGGCCGGCGCGGCGCTGCGACAGGTTCGTCGCAGCCCCGCCAATCCACTCGGGCCTCTCGATCGATGATGCCATCGCAGAACGGCACCGAGACCGATGGCGGGTCCTGCGAGAGCCGCGCGGCGGGCTGCATTCGCCGCACTCCGGGGCATCAATTGCGGGGCGAACACCCTTCACTTCCCACCCTGGCTCGCCATCGATCTGCCTAGCATTCGGCTGAATGGCCGCCATCCTGCCGTCCCACGGGCCGGGGCGTGGCGGCCGGTGCCGTCCAGGGAGCGTGATGTCCGATCTGTCCAATCCGCCGTTGACGCTGGTGCCTGTCGAGGCGGGCCCGTCCACCGCCGCCGGCAGCGGGGCGTTCGCCTGGCCGACGCCGAGTCTGGCCGGCTATCCGGCGCCCGCGCCGGTGACGGCCGCCGAAGCCTGCGAGGTCGAAGGCCTGAACGGCCAGTGCATGCAAGGTCGTCTGACCGGCTTCGACCCCGTGGCCCGCGTGCTGTATCTGCGCCTGGCGTCGTCGCGCACGCCGCTGCCGCTGCGCTTCGACCAGTTCCGCCGGCTGCGCCTGACGCCAACCCTGGCGCCGCTGCCCGACGCCAACCACAACCCGCAGGACACCCTGCTGACACAGCGCCCGCGGCTGCCCTTCCGCGTGGAATTCAAGGACGCCCCGGTCTGGCACGGGTCGACGATCGGCCACCACGACGACCCCAGCGGGATCTTCCTGTTCGAGCCGGTCGGCGACAGCGGTGTGGTGCGGCGGGTCTTCGTGCCGCGCACGGCCTACACGCACAGCGAGGTCGGCATGCGCATCGGCGAGGCGCTGGTCGCCAACCAAGCGGCCACCGCCGACCAGGTCGCCGATGCGCTCGTCGAACAGCAGGCGCTGCGCCAGCGCAAGCTCGGCGACATCCTGGTGGTGCGCCAGATCATCACCGCCGAGGAACTCGACACGGCGATCGAGCAGCAGGCGCGCATGCCGATGGTGCGCATCGGCGAAGCGCTGACGGCGCTCGGCTTCATCACCGAATCGCAGCTCGAAGAGGCGCTGATCCAGCAACGCAGCGACCGCAGCGTGCCACTGGGCGAGCTGCTGGTGCGCAAGGGCCTGGTGGCGCGCGCCGACCTGCAGACCGCGCTGGCGCGCAAGATGGGTTATCCGCTGGTCGACGTGCTCAGCTTCACGGTCGACAGCGAGGCCGTGGCGCGGCTGCCGCATGCGGTGGCCGCGCGCATTCCGGCGCTGCCGCTGATGATGCGCAGCGGCCGGCTGGTGGTCGCGCTGGAAGATCCCAGCAGCCGGATGGCGATCGACGAGATCGAGTTCGCCGCCCAGTGCAAGGCCGTGCCGGTGCTGGCGCGTGCCGGCGTGCTGCCGGCGGCCATCGACAGCGCCTACGAAAAGATCGGCGCGCTGAACCACCAGCGCGGCGGCGACGGCGGCGCCACGTCGCTGGACTTCGACCATCACGACGCCAGCAAGCTGCTGGCGTCGATGGAACAGCCCGACGCGCCCGACGACGACGCGCCGCCGATCGAGCAGAGCGACAACTCGCTGGTCCGGCTGATCAACTCGATGATCCTCGAAGCCCAGGCGCAGGGCGTCTCGGACATCCACATCGAGTGCGCCCCGGGGCGCGACAAGGTGCGCATCCGCTTTCGCAAGGACGGCCAGCTGCGCCCCTACCTGGAACTGCCGCACACCTACCGCAGCGCACTGATCGCCCGGTTGAAGATCATGTGCGACCTGGACATCAGCGAACGCCGCAAGCCGCAGGACGGCAAGATCATCTTCAGCAAGTTCGTGCAGGGCGCGCGGCTCGAATTGCGGGTCGCCACCATCCCGACGCACAGCAACCTGGAAGACGCGGTGCTGCGCCTGCTGGCATCGAGCAAGCCGATTCCGATCGACAGGATCGGCCTGAGCCCGAACAACCTGGCGCGCTTCACCGCGGTCGTGCAGCGTCCCTACGGCATGCTGCTGTGCGTCGGCCCCACCGGCTCGGGCAAGACGACCACCCTGCACTCGGCGCTGTCGGTGATCAACACGCCGGAACGCAAGATCTGGACGGCCGAAGACCCGATCGAGATCACCCAGGCCGGGCTGCGCCAGGTGCAGGTCAACCCGCGCATCGACTGGACCTTCGCCAAGGCCCTGCGCTCGTTCCTGCGCGCCGATCCGGACGTCATCATGGTCGGCGAGATCCGCGATCAGGAAACGGCTGCGGTGGCCATCGAATCGTCGCTCACCGGCCACCTGGTGCTGAGCACGCTGCACACCAACAGCGCGCCGGAAACCGTCACCCGGCTGCTCGACATGGGCATGGACCCGTTCAACTTCGCCGACGCCCTGCTCGGCGTGCTGGCCCAGCGCCTGGTGCGCCGGCTGTGCACGCAGTGCCGCCTGCCGCGCCAGGCCAGCGCCGAGGAAATCGACGAGCTGCTGCAGGACTACCTGCACCCGATCACCGCGGCCGAACACCGCCCGCTGCCCGACATCGTGCTGGCCGACTGGCACAGCCGCTTCGGCAGCCCCGACAGCCAACCGCCCGGCCGGTTGATGCTCTACAAGCCGGTCGGCTGCGAACACTGCGCCGGCACCGGCTACCGCGGTCGCGCCGCGATCCACGAACTGATGACGGTGTCGCGGCCGCTGCGCCACATGATCCAGACCGGCAGCCGCGCCGACGACCTGCAGCAGCAGGCGCTGCGCGACGGCATGTGCACGCTGCGCCAGGACGGCATCGAGAAGGTGCTGGCCGGCCACACGACGATCGAGGAAGTGCGCGCCAGTTCGTGACGCCGCCGGCCGCGGCCCAGCGCGGCGCGGCGCTTCGACAAGCCGTCAGAAGCTGCGCGCCAGGCGCAGCGACAGCAGCCCGTTGCGCGGCGCGCCAGGCTCGTAGAACCGACCGTTGGCGTCGTTGACGATGACGCTGCCGGCGTAGACCTTGTCGGCCAGGTTGTCGACGCGCGCCAGGGCTTCCAGCGTCAGGCCCGGGCCGAGCTCGAAGCGCCGGCTCCAGCGCAGGTTGAACGTCGCGTAGCCGGGTGCGTTCTCGGTGTTCAGATCGTTGGCCGCACTGCGCGCGCTGGCCCGCCATTCCAGCGCGAATTGGCCGACCGCCCAGGTCGGCGACTGCAGTTCGGCCCACAGGCTGCCGCGCTGCGTGCCGGCGATGCGGTTGCCGGCCGGCACCGCCACGTTGGCGGCGTTGCAGGGGATTGCCGTGCAGGTCAGGAACCCATCCGCATACGCCGCGTGCAGCAGTGTCAGCGCGGCCTGCGCACGCCAGCCGGGCACCAGTTCGCCGGCGGCGGCCAGCTCCAGCCCCCAGCGGCGCGTGCGGCCGACGTTTTGGAAGGTCGAGCGTCCGCCGGCGTTGGTCTGCACGCCGATCTCGTCGGTGGTGCGGATGCCGAAGACGGTGGCGTCGAGTTCCAGCCCCCGGCCATCGCCGCGCCCGCGCCACTTGCTGCCGATTTCGAACTGCCGGCTGCGCTGGCCGCGCAGGCCGCTGTTGAACCCCGTGCCACCGTCGGGCCGGTAGGCCAGTTCGCCCAGCGTCGGTGATTCGTAGCCGCCGGCCACGCTGCCATGCAGCACCCAGGCCGGGGCCAGCGCCCAGCGCAGGCCGACCACCGGGTTGACGAAGTTGAAGCTGACGGCGCCCGAATCGTCGCCATTGCTCAGGTAGCGATCGTTCGCCGTCAACTCGACGCGGCCACCGCGCAGGCCGGCGCTGGCCTGCAGGCCGTCGCCGACATCGCTGGCCAGCTGCGCATAGGCTTCGCGGCTGCGCGCCCGGTTGACCTCGTCGCGGCGCAGCTTGCCGGTCACTCCCAGCACCTGGTTGGGCGCGGTGCCGGTGAAGTTCTCGTAGCCCTGGCGGTTATCGGCCTGGCGTTCCTGGACCACGCCGGCCGCGAGTTCGGTGGCGCCCCATTGCCAGCGGGCGCGCAGGTCGACGCCGCTGTAGTCACGGGTGAAGTCGATGACGCCGCCGCCGTGCCGCGCCGGCGCCTGGGTGGCCGGGGCGATCGCCAGCCACTGCGCCACGGCGCGGTGGCCGTCGTAGATCGCCAGGCTGGTCTCGCGCAGGCTGCCGGTGTCGCCGAACAGGTGCCGCCAGCGCACGCCGCCCTGGGTCTGGGCGATGGTCTTGCGGGTGTCGAACTGGCTGGCCTGGGCCGTCGTCTGGCGCGGGTCGGCGTCGAACTGCGCGCGGCTCAGGCCCAGCGGGTCCTGGGCGCGCTGCGCGTGATCCGACAGCAGCAGCGTGACGCGGTCGCTGTCACCGGTCCAGCCCAGGCGCACCTGGCCCAGCGTGCGCCGGGCCTCGCTCTGCGGGCGGAAGCCGTCGATGTCGACGCGGCTGAGCGACGCCTTCAGGTCGAAGCCAGCGCCCAGCGGCGCGGCCAATGCCAGGCGTTCCTGCTGGAGGCCGAAACTGCCGCCGTCGACGCCGAGTTCGACACGACCCGCGGTTGCCGGCGCACTGACCAGCGCGATCACCCCGCCCGAACTGTTGCCGTAGAGCGCCGAGAACGGGCCGCGCAGGACCTCCACGCGCTGCGCGCCGGCCAGGTCGAAGTGCGCCACCTGGCCCTGCCCGTCGGGCATCGTCGCCGGAATGCCGTCGGCATACAGCCGCACGCCGCGCACGCCGAACCCCGCCCGCGCGCCGAAGCCGCGGGCGCTGATCTGCAGGTCCTGCGCGTAGTTGTTGCGGTTGGCGACGACCAGCCCGGGCACCCGCGCCAGGGCTTCCGACAGATTGATCATCGGCCCGGCGTTGCGCAGTGCCGCCGCGTCGATGGCGGTGATGGCGTACGGCGCGTCGAGCAGCGCCGATTCGCGCAGCGATCCGGTGACGATCAAGGTCTGGCCGGCAGCAGCCGGCGGGGGGGTCTGCGCCGCCGCGGGCAGCAGGGCTGCCGCAGCGATCAGGGACAGCGTGGTGCTCAGGACGGAGGTTGCGGACATGGCGAACATGGCGGGCGAGGTGGGTGCGGTGGGGAAATAGCGGATCAAGCGGATGAGGCGGATGAGGCGGATATAGCGGCGACGGCGGATACCGCGGGATACCGCGTCTGCGGCGTCTGCGGCGATCGGCGGGCGGGCCCGAGTCTGCAGGAGTCTGGCGCATGCCACTGGCTTGTCGCCCGCGAACCCGATAAGGGTTTGCCGCAGGAAGCCAAGCCCGGGGGCGGTCCCTAGCATCCTTCGATGCATGCACCGTTGCAGGCCTCGCCCAGGGCTGCCGGTGCGCTTTGTAGTCACTCCCCGGAGGTCACCCCATGCCCACGCTGACGTTGAAAGTCAACGGACAGTCCATCACCCGCAGCGTCGATCCCGCCACGCTGCTGGTCAATTTCCTGCGCGAGGACCTGCGCCTGACCGGCACCCACCAGGGCTGCGACACCGCGCAGTGCGGCGCGTGTACCGTGCACTTGAACGGTCAGGCGGTCAAGTCGTGCTCGCTGCTCGCGCTGCACGCCGCCGGCGCCGAAGTCACCACCATCGAAGGCGTGGCCGCGGCCAACGGCGACATGCATCCGATGCAGGCCGCGTTCAATCAATGCCATGGTCTGCAATGCGGTTTCTGCACCCCTGGCATGGTCATGAGTGCCCTGGACCTGGTGCAACACCACGACTGCAGCAGCGAAGCCAAGATCCGTGAAGGCCTGGAAGGCAACTTCTGCCGCTGCACGGGTTACCAGAACATCGTCAAGGCGGTGCAGCAGGGTGCTGCTGGAATGTGACCACCCCCGGAGCGCCTGCGGCGCTGCCCCCTCGAGGGGGCAGCGCTGGTGGCCCGGCGGAGCCAGTTCCACGGCGCCTGCTGGATCCTCTCCCGCTCCATTCTTCGTTTGACAGGGAACACGACATGACAGCACGACCCGGATTCATCGGCCAGAGCGTGACGCGCCGCGAAGACGCGCGCTTCCTCACCGGCCGCGGCCAGTTCACCGACGACATCACGCTGCACGGCCAGACCTACGCCTACTTCCTGCGCAGCCCGCATGCCCACGCGAACATCAAGTCGCTGAACACGGCAACGGCAGCCGCTGCGCCGGGCGTGCTGGGCATCTACACCGGCGAGCACTTCAAGACCGTCGGCGGCCTGCCCTGCGGCTGGCTGATCAACAACATGGACGGCTCGCCGATGAAGGAGCCCAAGCACCCGGTGCTGGCCGACGGCAAAGTGCGCTACGTCGGCGACCGCGTCGCACTGGTCGTGGCCGAAACCCTGGAGCAGGCGCGCGCCGCGGCACAGCTGATCGAGGTCGACTACGACGTGCTGCCGGCCTTCATCGACATGGCCAAGCCGAGCACCGCCGCGTTGCACGCCGAAGCCCCCGACAACCGCTGCTACAAGTGGCAGATCGGCGACGCCGCGGGCGTCGAGGAAGCCTTCAAGAACGCCGCCCACGTCACCAAGCTGAGCTTCCGCAACAACCGCCTGGCGCCCAATGCGATCGAGCCGCGCGCCGCCAACGCGGCCTGGAACCAGAGCGAC
This sequence comes from Burkholderiales bacterium, assembly GCA_031359905.1. Classification (GTDB taxonomy): domain Bacteria; phylum Pseudomonadota; class Gammaproteobacteria; order Burkholderiales; family Burkholderiaceae_C; genus Rubrivivax. The sequence goes on from JANMAP010000033.1 coordinate 8,364, forward strand.
GACAGCTACACGCTGTATGTGTCCAACCAGAACCCGCACGTCGAACGCCTGTTGATGTGCGCCTTCGTGCTCGGCATCCCCGAGCACAAGATGCGCGTCGTCGCGCCTGATGTCGGCGGCGGCTTCGGCAGCAAGATCTTCCTGTACGGCGAAGAAACCGCGCTGGTCTGGGCCAGCAAGCAGATCAGGCGCCCGATCAAGTGGACCTGCGAGCGTTCGGAAGCCTTCCTGTCCGACGCCCACGGCCGCGATCACCTGACGCACGCCGAGCTGGCGCTGGACAAGGACGGCAAGTTCCTCGGAGTCAAGGTCGACACCACCGCCAACCTCGGCGCCTACCTGTCGACATTCGCGTCGGCGGTGCCGACGATCCTGTACGCCACGCTGCTGGCCGGCCAGTACGCGACGCCGAAGATCGTCTGCACGGTGACCTCGATGTTCACCAACACCGCGCCGGTGGACGCCTACCGCGGCGCCGGCCGGCCCGAGGCGACCTACACCGTCGAGCGCATCGTCGAGACGACGGCGCGCGAACTCGGCATCGACCCGGCCGAACTGCGCCGGCGCAACTTCATCAAGACCTTCCCTTACGCCACGCCGGTCGGGCTGACCTACGACACCGGTGACTACGAAGCGACGATGAGCCGTGCCATCCAGCTCGCCGAGGTCAGCGGCTTCGAAGCGCGCCGGGCCGCATCGGAAGCCAAGGGCTTGAAGCGGGGCCTGGGCTACTCGGCCTACATCGAAGCCTGCGGCATCGCCCCGAGCGCGGTCGCCGGGGCGCTCGGCGCCCGCGCCGGCCTGTTCGAGGCCGGTGAAGTGCGCGTGCACCCGACCGGCAAGGTGACGGTCTTCACCGGCAGCCACAGCCATGGCCAGGGCCACGAGACGACCTTCGCGCAGGTCGTTGCCGACAAGCTCGGCATCCCGCTCGAAGACATCACCATCGAGCACGGCGACACCGGCAAGATCCTGTTCGGCATGGGCACCTACGGCAGCCGTTCGCTGGCCGTCGGCGGCACGGCGATCGTCAAGGCCATCGACAAGGTCATCGCCAAGGGCAAGAAGATCGCCGCCCACCTGCTGGAGGCATCGGACAGCGACATCGAGTTCGAGAACGGCGTCTTCAAGGTCGCCGGCACCGACAAGAGCGTTCCCTTCGCCAACGTGTCGTTGACGGCCTACGTGCCGCACAACTTCCCGCACGACAAGCTCGAGCCGGGGCTCAACGAGAACGCCTTCTACGACCCGAGCAACTTCACCTACCCCGCGGGCACCTACATCTGCGAGGTCGAGGTCGACCCGGCGACCGGCGTGGTGCGCGTCGATCGCTTCACCGCCTGCGACGACTTCGGCAACGTCATCAACCCGATGATCGTCGAAGGCCAGGTCCACGGCGGCATTGCCCAGGGGCTGGGCCAGGCGCTGCGCGAGGACTGCGTCTACGACCCCGAGAGCGGCCAGTTGCTGTCGGGCAGCTACATGGACTACGCGATGCCGCGCGCCGACGACTTCTGCAACTTCACCGTCGAAACCGTCAAGGGCACACCCTGCACGCACAACCCGCTGGGCGTGAAGGGCTGCGGCGAGGCCGGCGCGATCGGCTCGCCACCGGCGCTCATCAACGCCATCTGCCACGCCATCGGCGTGAAAGACGTTCCGATGCCGGCCAGCCCGCACAATGTGTGGAAGGCCATCCAGGCCAACGCCCGCTGAGGACACCCAGATGCAAACATTCGCCTACAACCAGGCCGCCACGGTGGCCGATGCGGCACGCGCCGCGATGCAGGAAGACGCCAAGCTGATGGCCGGCGGCCAGACGCTGCTGCAGTCGATGAAACTGGGGCTGATCGCGCCGTCGACGGTCGTCGACATCAGCGCGATCGCCGAAATCAAGGGCATCACCGTCGGCGCTGGCAAGGTCACCATCGGCGCCGGCGTCACGCATGCGGCGGTGGCCGCGTCGCGCGATGTGCAGACCGCCATCCCCGCGCTGGCCGAACTGGCCGGCCACATCGGTGACCGCCAGGTGCGCAACCGCGGCACGCTGGGCGGCAGCCTGGCCAACAACGACCCGGCGGCCTGCTACCCCGCCGCCGTGCTGGGCCTGGGCGCGACGATCCAGACCAACAAGCGC
>JANMAP010000034.1:0-9510 GCA_031359905.1 Burkholderiales bacterium
GCGAAAGCCGTTGGCGGCGATGGTGGCGCTCTCCATGTCCAGCGCCACCGCGCGGCTTTGGCTGAAGCGGCGCTCGGGTGTCGTCACGGCGCGCGCCGGCATCAGTTCCCAGTTGCGGTTGTCGGTGCTGGCCACCGTCCCAGTGCGCAGGATGCGCTTGAGCTCGTAGCCCTGGAGCTGGGTGACGTCGGCGACCGCCGTCTCCAGCGCCACCTGGACTTCGGCCAGTGCGGGGATCGGCACCCACAGCGGCAGGTCCTCGTCGAGCACATGGTCCTCGCGCATGTAGGCGTGGGCCAGCACGTAGTCGCCGAGCTGCTGGCTGTTGTGCAGGCCGGCGCAGTGGCCGAGCATCAACCAGGCGTGCGGCCGCAGCACGGCGACATGGTCGGTGATGGTCTTGGCGTTGGCCGGGCCGACGCCGATGTTGACCATCGTGATGCCGCTGCCGTCGGGCCGCACCAGGTGGTAAGCCGGCATCTGCGGCAGCCGCGGCGGCGCGCTGCCCTGGTCGTCGCCGGACTGGGCCGCGGTGCCGGCCCGGCGGGTCAGCACGTTGCCGGGCTCGACGAAGGCGTCGTAAGGCGCGGCCCTGTCGGCCATCAGCGCATGGCCGAGCTTGATGAACTCGTCGATGTAGAACTGGTAGTTGGTGAAGAGCACGAAGTGCTGGAAGTGTTCGGGCACCGTGCCGGTGTAGTGGCGCAGGCGGTGCAGCGAATAGTCGACGCGCGGCGCGGTGAAAAGCGACAGCGGCTGGGCTTCGCCCGGCATCGGTTCGTGCGTGCCGTTGGCGATGCCATCGTCCATCGCTGCCAGGTCGGGCAGGTCGAACTGGTCGCGCATCTGTAATCGCCGGTCGACGTTGAGCGAGCCTTCGAGATGATCGCCTTCGGCCAGCGAGAAGTGGACCGGGATCGGCTGTGTGCTGGTGCCGACCTCGAGCGGCACGCCATGGTTGTTGAGCAGCAGGCGGAACTGCTCGGCGTAGTAATTGGCGAACAGATCCGGGCGCGTCAGTGTGGTCTCGAAGTGGCCGGGGCCGGCGACGAAACCGTAGCTGAGCCGCGAATCGGCGCGCGCCACGGTGTCGGTGCGGATGCGCACGAAGGGGTAGCAGGCGCGCACATGGCCGGGCAGGACCTGGCCGGCAACGAAGCTGCGCAGACTGTCGCGAAGATGGACGATGCTGCGGTCGTAGATCTGGCGCACGAGGGCCAAAGCGGCGGCCGGATCGTCGAAGCGGGCCGGGGCGGTGAAGGTGGGGGTATGCATCCGAAATTCTAATTCGGGCCCCATCGACTGCCCCGGTGCGGCGGGCTGGCAGGCGCGACGGCCCGCAGCGTGCGTCAGCGGCCGGCCGTCAGCCCGCCGCGCTGGCCTGGTCCAGCCGCGACACCTGCTCCGCGCCGAGCTGCAGGCGCGCGGCGCCCATCAGTTCGGTCAGCTGCGGCAGGCTGGTCGCACTGGCGATCGGCGCGCTGATCCCGTTGCGCGCCATCTGCCAGGCCAGGGCCACCTGTGCCGGGGTGGCCCGCAGGTCGGCGGCCGCCGCATCGAGCGCAGCCAGCACGCGCCTGCCGCGTTCGTTGAGGTAGCCCTTGACGCCGGCGCCGCGCACGCTCTTGCCGAGGTCGGCCTCGCTGCGGTACTTGCCCGTCAGGAAGCCGCGCGCCAGGCCGAAGAAGTTGATCACGCCGATCTGCTCGGCGCGGATCAGCGGTTCGAGTTCGTCTTCGTAGACCGACCGCTCCATCAGGTTGTACAGCGGCTGCAGCGTCTCGTAGCGCGGCAGGCCCAGGCGCGCACTGACCGAAAGCGCCTCGGCCAGCCGGGCCGCGCTGAAGTTCGACGCGCCGACGGCCCGCACCTTGCCTTCGCGGATCAGCTCGCCGAAGGTCGCCATGGTCTCTTCGGGGGGCGTCTCGGTGTCGTCGTCGTGGCTCTGGTACAGGTCGATGTGGTCGGTCTGCAGGCGGCTCAGCGAATCGTGGACGGCCTGGCGGATCCAGCGTCGCGACAGGCCCGTGCGGCCCGATCCGGCGTCGCCCATCGGCTTGCCGACCTTGGTGGCGATGAGCACGCGGTCGCGCTTGCCGCTGGCCTTCAACCAGCGGCCGATCACGGCTTCGCTCTCACCGCCCTGGTGTCCCGGGGCCCATCGCGAGTAGACGTCGGCGGTGTCGATGAGGTTGAAGCCGCCATCGACGAAGGCGTCGAGCAACGCGAACGAGGTGGCTTCGTCGGCCGTCCAGCCAAAGACGTTGCCGCCCAGCGCCAGCGGGGCGGTGAAGAGCCCGGAACGGCCGAGCGGGCGCAGCTGTCGGGTCACGGCGGTCATGGCGGGATCACAGGATGTAGCGGGACAGGTCTTCGTTGTGCGACAGCTCGCCCAGCCGCGCGTCGACCGCAGCGGCGTCGATGACGATGGTCTGGCCGCCGCGGTGCGGGGCATCGAAGCTGATCTCGTCGAGCAGCCGCTCCATCACCGTGGCCAGGCGGCGCGCGCCGATGTTCTCGGTGCGTTCGTTGACGTCGAAGGCGATCTGCGCCAGCCGCCGCACCGCGTCGGGTGCCACCTCCAGCGTCACGCCCTCGGTGGCCAGCAGCGCCTGGTACTGCTTGATCAGGCTCGCCTGGGTGCTGGTGAGGATGGCCTCGAAGTCGTCGACGCTTAGCGCGCCGAGTTCGACGCGGATCGGAAACCGGCCCTGCAGCTCGGGGATCAGGTCGCTGGGCCGGGCCAGGTGGAAGGCGCCGCTGGCGATGAACAGGATATGGTCGGTCTTGACGATGCCGTACTTGGTGTTCACCGCCGTGCCTTCGACCAGCGGCAGCAGGTCGCGCTGCACGCCCTGGCGGCTGACGTCGACGCCGCTGCCTTCGCTGCGCGACGCCACCTTGTCGATCTCGTCGATGAAGACGATGCCGTTGCCCTCGGCATTGGCCAGCGCCGCGCTGCGCACCTCGTCTTCGTTGACGAGCTTGGCCGCCTCCTCGTCGAGCAACAGCTGCATTGCCACGCCGATCTTCAGCCTGCGCGTCTTGCGCTTGGTCTGGCCCATCTGGCTGAACAGGCCCTTCAGCTGCTCGGCCATCTCGTCCATGCCCGGCAGGCCCTGCGCACCCAGCAATTCGATCTGCGGCTTGCCGTCGGCGACGTCGATGTCGATCTCCTTGTCGTCGAGCAGGCCCTCGCGCAGGCGCTTGCGCATCACCTGGCGGGCGGTGTTGTCGGCAGCCGGCTCGCTGGTGAAGCCGATGCTGCGCGCGTCACGGGTGTCTCGCGCGTCGCGGGGCGGGGGCACCAGCGCATCGAGGATGCGGTCTTCGGCGGCGTCGGCCGCGGCGGCCTGCTGGCGGCGCATCTGCCGTTCGCGTTCCTGCTTGACGGCCACCTCGACCAGGTCGCGCACGATGGTGTCGACGTCCTTGCCGACATAGCCGACCTCGGTGAACTTGGTGGCTTCGACCTTGACGAACGGCGCGTCGGCCAGGCGCGCCAGCCGGCGGGCGATCTCGGTCTTGCCGACGCCGGTGGGCCCGATCATCAGGATGTTCTTCGGCGTGATCTCGCCACGCAACTTGTCGTCGACGCGCTGGCGCCGCCAACGGTTGCGCAGCGCGATGGCCACCGCGCGCTTGGCCGCCTGCTGGCCGACGATGTGGCGGTCGAGTTCGGAGACGATCTCCTGCGGGGTCATCGAATCGCTCATGTCAGTGGCTACCAGCGCGCGACGCGCGAGGCCGAGCGGCCGCCGCGGAACCGGCTTGGCCGGGCCGCTGGCGGCGCCCCCTTGAGGGGGAAGCGGCGGAGCCGCTACGGGGGTGTTTCGTCAACCCAGGCTTTCGATGGTGTGATGCTGGTTGGTGTAGATGCACAGCTCGCCGGCGATGGTCAGTGCCTGCTTGACGATGTCGGTCGGCGACAGCGCAGTGTGCTCGAGCAGGGCGCGCGCCGCGGCCTGCGCATAGGCCCCGCCCGAGCCGATCGAGACGATGCCGTGTTCCGGCTCGAGCACATCGCCGTTGCCGGTGATGATCAGCGAGGTTTCCTTGTCGGCCACGGCCAGCATGGCTTCCAGGCGGCGCAGCACGCGGTCGGTGCGCCAGTCCTTGGTCAGCTCGATGGCCGCGCGCACCAGGTGGCCCTGGTGCTTCTCGAGCTTGGCCTCGAAGCGTTCGAAGAGCGTGAAGGCATCAGCCGTGGCCCCGGCAAAGCCCGCCAGCACCTGCTCGCGGTACAGCCGCCGGACCTTGCGCGCGCTGGACTTGACGACGATCTGCCCGAGCGTGACCTGGCCGTCGCCACCGAGGGCGACCAGCGGCCCGCGACGCACGCTGACGATGGTGGTGCCGTGATAACTGTCCATGGGGTGCTGGGTGCTGGGTGCTGGGTGCCGGGGGCGGTCGGTGGGGGCGGTCGTCCGGCCCGGGAGACGCTGCGCAACCGGTGGCGCCGGGTCGCCGGCGTCGCTGCGTCAGGTCTGGCGGCGACTGCCAGGTCGCTACGGGAGGCTGGTCATACCTTGCGGACTTGCACCTTGGCGTGCTCGTTGATGCCCATCGCGCCGTAGAACAGCGCCAGCAACCGATGGGCGTCGACGAAATGGACGCTGCGCTGTTCGCTGCGCTTGGCCAGAACCCAGTTCAGCAGGTCGCCGGCGGCGATGAAATCGACGCGGATCAGCCGCGCGCAGGACACGCTGACGATCGGCGCGGTGCCGAGCTGGGTGTCGAGTTGCGCCAGTGTCGAACCGATGTCGCCGACCAGCTGGCCGGACAGCTCGACATGCGCCATTTCGATGCCGCCGCCCGAACTGTCGTCCTGCAGGCCCGATTCGAGAAAACTCGTCGACACCTCGCCGATGATCGACATCTGCGGATGGCGCGTGGACAGGCTGGTCCCGCTGATGTAGACCTTGCAGCGCGCGGGCTCCCAGGACGGTGGCGATACCTCGTACGTGACGCAGTAGTCGATGGCGGCTTCGTCGAACTGGTCGACGCGGTTGGCCAGGCGCAAGGCTTCCAGCCGCGTCAGCCAGAAGGCCGGGTCGGCGTCGCGCACGCCGGTCGGCGCAGCGTCCTGCAGCAGCCCGAAGAGGCGATCGCCGGCCAGCCAGCGCATTTCCAGGTTCTGCCCCGCCCACAGGCGAAACAGCGACGACAGCTGCATCGCGGCTTCGGGGTCGATGCGCTGCAGCCGGCTCCAGTCGAAGACCCAGGGCAGCGGCAGCTGCAGGGTCTGCGACCGCAGCCGGGCCACCGCATCGATGTCAAGCAGCTCCGGGCTCAGCCAGCCCACGTCGCCGGGCTGCACCGAGCGTGCGGCCGATGGCACCGGCGCGTCGTCGCCCAGCGCGTCGGCCACCAGCTGCGGCAGCGAATACCACTGCGGCGCCGACCCGCCGAACTGCCGTGCGTAATCCAGCGCCAGACTCTCGAAGCGGTGCTGCTGCCCGGTGGCCCGGTACAAGTCGAACAGCACCAGCCAGGTTTCGGCATGCTGGGCCCGCGCGCCGCCCAGGCCCGTCAGCTGGCGCAGCGCGTCCTCGCACTGGGTGAAATCGGCATTCGCGAAGGCAATCACGGCTTCGTCGAGTTCGGGGTCGTGGGCCACCTCGCTGACCTCGACGGCGAACGGGCTGTCGAACTCGCCCTTGTCGGCGATGCCGGCCAGAGCAGCGCCGCCAGCGAGTGCGGCGCCGCCATCGAAGGAGACGGGCGACATGGGCGCCAGCGGCGGCAGTGGCGCGAACGGCGCGAGCGGCGGCAATCCACCGGCCATCTGGACCGGCGAGGGCGCGGCGGGCGGCGACAGCACGCCGCTGCCGCTGTCGTCGAAGCCCAGCGGCGGCAGGGCGGGCAGTTGTTCGGTTTCTTCGGGCAGGTTGCTGTCGAGCTTGAAGTCCATCCGCGCCGGGCGCGGCGCGGGCACCGGTGCCGGCACGGTCGGGGGCAGACCGGCGCCGAGCTGCCCCATGGGCCGGCGCGTGCTCGGGCGGAAACCGCCGTCGCCGACCATCTGCTGCTCGATCTCGTCGATCTTGGCCTTCACGCCGGTATCTTGCCGGGTCGGGTTCGGGTCGGGCAGCCGGGCCTCGGAGTCGTCGAGCCGCGACGACCCGCCGAGAGCGGCCAGCTGATCTGGCGACAAGCCTTCGCGGCGCACCCGGCGCAGCATGTCGAATTCGCGCTTGCGCACGAAATCGTTGCGCCGCTTGCGCTCGATCATGGCCTTCAGCTCGGACTTCTCGAGTTCGAGTTCCCGCGAGTCTTCCGGGCGCGAATTGATCTCGGTCCAATCGGTGGACGGATTCGCGACGAACCGCACCACCTTGCGGAAGAAACTCTCGTTGTCGGCCATGGATTGCGGAAATGTACTGCGGGGCGTCGTGCCGCCTGCGTCAGCCTTCGGATGCGCCGGCCGGGGGCCCCGCGAGCGGCGACAACGGACTGCCAAGGCCCGCTGCTCGGCCGCCCTCAGTCACCGAACATCTTCTGCTTCAGTTCGCGGCGTTGCTGGGCTTCCAGCGACAGCGTGGCCGTCGGCCGGGCCAGCAGCCGGGCCAGGCCGATCGGCTCGCCGGTCTCATCGCAGAAACCGTAGTCGCCGCTGTCCAGCCGGGCCAGCGACTGGGCGATCTTCTTCAGCAGCTTGCGTTCGCGGTCGCGGGTGCGCAGTTCCAGCGCGTGCTCTTCCTCGATCGTCGCCCGGTCGGCGGGATCCGGGACGATGGAGGTGTCCTCGCGCAGGTGCTCGGTGGTCTCGCCGGCGTTGGACAGCAGGTCGTCCTTCTGCTGCTGCAGCCGGGCGCGGAAGAAGTCCAGCTGCTTGTCGTTCATGTACTCGGCATCGGGCATGGCCAGCAGTTCGGGCTCGGTCAGCTCGCGGCCGGGCTTGCTCTTCCACGCGTTGACCAGCCTGGGATCGGCCTTGAACGACGACTTCTGCACCTCGATCGGATCGGGATGCTTGTTCGGACGCGCTGGCGCAAAGCGGTCGGTGAAGCGGTTGGACGGCGGCGAGGTCGGATGGACCATCGACCCCAGCGAGACCTTGCCGCCGCGACCGGGCTTGGGCGCGACCGGCGTCTTGACGGCCGCAACGGCTGGCGCCGCCGGGGCGGCCTTGGCGGGCGCGGTGGTGGGCGCGCTGTTGGGCGCGTTCGTGGGCTTGGACGGGGGCTTCGCAGCGGTCTTCACTGGGGCCTTGGCGGGGGCTTTCGCAACCGGCGGCGGGGCGGTCTTGCTGGCGGCTGCCGGGGCCGCTTTGGCGGCGGGCTTGGCCGCCGTCTTGGTGGCGGTCGATGCTTTTGCCGGAGGCTTGCTCACGGGGTTCTCCTCGCCTGGATGGGACGCTCTTGACTGTGATGGCCGCCGGGGGGCGGGACGCCGCCGACGGCCGGGGGGTCTTCAGGGCGCGCGGATTGTAGCCACGCACCCGGGCCCGCCTGGCGCCCTCGCGCCGCGGGCCGCCGGCCGGTCAGACCAGGCATTGCTCCAGGCCCTGCAACAACACCTCCTTCGGCAGGTCGATGCCGATGAAGACCATCTTGCTGCCCTTCTCTTCCCCCGGCGCCCACTTGGGGCCGAGGTCGCTGCCCATCAGCTGGTGCACGCCCTGGAAGATGACCTTGCGCTCGCTGCCCTTGAGCAGCAGCACGCCCTTGTAGCGCAGCATCTTCGGGCCGTAGACCTGGACGATGGCGCCGAGGAAATCTTCCAGCTTGGCCGGGTTGAAGGCCTTCTTGCTGCGGAAGACGAAGCTTTTGACGTCGTCGTCGTGGGCATGGTGGTGCGGGTGATCGCAGGCCTCGCCCGGCGCGTGGTCGTGGTGCGCATGGTCGTCGTGACCGGGCCCGTCGTCGGCGTTCAGGAAATCGGGGTCGATGTCGAGCTTGGCGTTGAGGTTGAAGCCCTTCAGATCGAAGACCTTGGCGATCGGCACCTCGCCGAAGTGCACTGCCTGCTGCGGCGCGCGCGGGTTCATGTGCTTCAGCCGGTGCATCAGCGCGTCGACCTCGTCCTGGGCCACCAGGTCGGTCTTGCTGATGAAGATCTGGTCGGCGAAACCGACCTGGCGGCGCGCTTCCTGCCGCTCGTCGAGCTGGGTCTCGGCGTGCTTGGCGTCGACCAGGGTCAGGATGCTGTCGAGCAGATAGCTTTCGGCGATCTCGTCGTCCATGAAGAAGGTCTGCGCCACCGGGCCGGGGTCGGCCAGGCCGGTGGTTTCGATGACCACCCGGTCGAAGTCGAGCTCGCCCTTGCGTTTCTTCTCGGCCAGATCGGCCAGCGTGCTGCGCAGATCCTCGCGGATCGAGCAGCAGACGCAGCCGTTGTTCATCTGGATGATCTGCTCGGTGGTGTTCTCGACCAGGATGTCGTTGTCGACGTTCTCCTCGCCGAACTCGTTCTCGATGACGGCGATCTTCTGGCCATGCGCCTCGGTCAACACACGCTTGAGCAGCGTCGTCTTGCCCGAGCCGAGAAAGCCGGTGAGGATGGTGGCGGGAATCAGTGACATGGCGTGCGGCAGACCTGAGATGCGCTGGGCGGCGCGGATGCGGAGATGTGGGGGTCGATGACTGTCTTGCAAGCCCCTGCGGGTGTCAAGGCGCGCGCTGGACGCCTGCCGCCGCACCCTCGGTTATTCTCCCCCTCCACGCGACTGCCGACACACGCCTCGTGTCAGAACCCCATCCTCCTCGGTCCGCGCGCCCTGCCTCATCGGCTGCGCGCGCGGACAGACCGGAACGCACAGACCGGTCGGACCGCTCCGAGCACCGTCCCGACCGCCCCGACCGACTCGACAAGCGCACGCTCTTCGAGCGCCTCGTCGAATTCGTCTCGCCGGGCCCGGACAGCAAGGACGAACTGATCCGCACGCTGGCCGATGCCGAACAGCGCGAGCTGATCGAGCCCGAATCGCGGCTGATGCTCGAAGGCGTGCTGCGCATGGCCGACATGACCGCCGGCGACGTGATGGTCGCCGCGCCGCGCATGGACCTGCTGAGCATCGACGCCGACTACGACCAACTGCTCGGCGCGGTCATCGACACCGCGCATTCGCGTTTCCCGGTCTACGAAGGGCAGCGCGAGAACATCCTCGGCATCCTGATGGCCAAAGATCTGCTGAAGCTGCAGCGCGCGCCCGAACTCAACCTGCGCACGCTGCTGCGCCCGGCGGTGTTCGTGCCCGAGAGCAAGCGCCTGAACGAGCTGCTGCGCGACTTCCGCAGCAACCGCAACCACTTGGCCATCGTCATCGACGAGTTCGGCAACACCGCGGGTTTGATCACCATCGAGGACGTGCTGGAAGAGATCGTCGGCGAGATCGAGGACGAGTTCGACGAGCAGGAACAGGAAAACGGCATCTACACGCTGGCCGACGGCAGCCACCGCGTGGCCGGCGACGTGAGCATCGGTGCCGTCAACGAGGCCTTCGGCACGCGCCTGCCCGAGGAAGACTTCGACACCATCGGCGGCCTGGTGGCACAGGAACTGGGC
>JANMAP010000049.1:0-6903 GCA_031359905.1 Burkholderiales bacterium
CCCAGCGCGGCGCCCAGATCATGCTGTCGCGCAGCGCGCCGGGCTTCATGATCGAGCTCTTCGCCCAGGAAGTGCCGGAGATCGAACAAGGCCTGCTCGAGATCAAGAGCTGCGCCCGTGACGCCGGCAGCCGCGCCAAGATCGCCGTCGTCAGCCACGACCGCCGTGTCGACCCCATCGGCACCTGCGTCGGCGTGCGCGGCTCGCGCGTCAACGGTGTGACGACCGAGGTGGCCGGCGAACGCGTCGACATCGTGCTGTGGAGCGACGACCCGGCCCAGTTCGTGATCGGCGCACTGGCGCCGGCCAACGTGCAGAGCATCGTGGTCAACGAAGAACCGCATGCCATGGACGTCGTCGTCGACGAGGAAAACCTGGCCATTGCCATCGGGCGCGGCGGGCAGAACGTGCGCCTGGCATCGGACCTGACCGGCTGGCGCATCAACATCATGACCGCCGAGGAATCGCAGGCCAAGCAGGCGACCGAGAGCGAATCGGTGCGCGCCCTCTTCGTCGACAAGCTCGACGTCGACGAGGAAGTCGCCGACATCCTGATTGCCGAAGGATTCACCAGCCTGGAAGAAGTGGCTTACGTGCCGCTGGCCGAAATGCTGGAAATCGAGAGCTTCGACGAGGACACGGTGCACGAACTGCGCACGCGTGCCAAGGACGCGCTGCTGACGATGGAGATCGCCCGCGAAGAGTCGGTCGAGGAGGTGTCGCAGGATCTGCGCGACCTCGACGAGTTGTCCCCCGAGCTGATCGGCAAGCTGTCCGACGGTGGCATCCACACCCGCGACGACCTGGCCGATCTGGCCGTCGACGAGCTCACCGAGATGACCGGCATCGACGATGATCGCGCCCGTGCGCTGATCATGAAGGCGCGCGAGCACTGGTTCACTGCCTAGAGCAATCAGCAGCCAGCAACCAGCAGCCCAGCGCCCGCCCGCACGCTTTTCACCCGAGGAATCCCGACACATGGCCGTGACCACTGTCGCCCAGTTCGCCGCGCAGCTCAACCGCCCGACGACGGCGCTGCTCGAGCAGCTGCAATCCGCCGGCGTGACCAAGCAGTCCGCCGACGATGCGCTGACCGAGACCGACAAAGAGCGTCTGCTCGAATTCCTGCGCAGCGCGCATGGCACGACTGCCAGCGCCGAGCGCAAGAAGATCACGCTGACGCGCAAGACCTCGACCGAGATCAAGCAGGCCGACAGCAGTGGTCGTGCCCGCACCATCCAGGTCGAGGTGCGCAAGAAGCGGGTCTTCGTCAAGCGCGATGACGCGTCGCCCGCGGTCGAGGAACCGGCCGGCCCCAGCGCCGAGGAACTCGACCTGCAGCGCCGCGAAGAAGAAGCCCGCGCCCAGGCCGAAGCCATCCGCGTGCAGGAAGCCGAGCTGGCCGAAGCCCGCCGGCTTCGCGACGAGCAGGAACGTGTGGCGCGCGAAGCCGCTGAAGCTGCAGCCGCCGCTGCGGCGGCCCAGTCCGCCAGCGAGGCCGCGGCGCGTACTGCCGAAGCCGCAGCGCGCGCCGCCAGCGGCGCCGAGCTGGCAGCGGCCACACCGGCCCCGGTGGCCGAAGCCGCCGCGCCGACCGCCGAATCAGGCAAGCCTGCCGAACCTGCCAAGCCCACCCTGCGCATCGTCAAGGCCGCCGACAAGGCCGCCGAAGACATTGCCAAGTCCGAAGACCTGGCCCGCCGCCGCAAGGCCGCCGAAGCCGAAGCTGCGGCCATCCGCGCGATGATGTCGGCGCCGAAGAAGGTCATGCTGGCCAAGAAGCCCGAAGAGGCCAAGCCCGTCGACCCGGCAGTGGCCGCCAAGGAAGCCATCAAGGGCACGATCCACAAGCCGACTGCCAAGCCCGGAGCCCCCGGGGCGACCGTGGCCAAGCCTGGCGACAAGAAGCAGGTCAAGAGCGAGAAGCTGTCGTCGAGCTGGGCCGACGACGCGGCCAAGAAGCGCGCGGCGCTGAAGACCCGCGGCGATTCGTCCGGCTCCCGCGCCGGCTGGCGTGCACCGCGCGGTGGCGCCCGTCGCGGCGATCGCGGCGATGCCGGCAACGGCAGTTTCGCGGCACCTGCCGAGCAGCAGGTCCAGGAAGTCCACATCCCGGAGACCATCTCGGTGGCCGACCTGGCGCACAAGATGAGCGTCAAGGCCAGCGAGGTCATCAAGCAGCTGATGAAGCTGGGCCAGATGGTGACCATCAACCAGCAGCTCGACCAGGAGACGGCGATGATCGTCGTCGAGGAAATGGGCCACAAGGCGCTGACCGCCAAGCTCGACGATCCGGAAGCGTTCACCGAGGAAGAGGTCGCCGCGCACAGCGCCGACGAACTGCCGCGCGCCCCGGTGGTCACCGTGATGGGCCACGTCGACCACGGCAAGACCAGCCTGCTGGACTACATCCGCCGCGCGCGTGTGGCGGCGGGCGAGGCCGGCGGCATCACCCAGCACATCGGTGCGTACCACGTCGAAACCCCGCGCGGCATGATCACGTTCCTCGACACGCCGGGCCATGCCGCCTTCACGGCAATGCGTGCGCGGGGGGCCAAGGCCACCGACATCGTCATCCTGGTGGTCGCTGCCGACGACGGCGTGATGCCGCAGACCAAGGAAGCCATCGCCCACGCCAAGGCCGCTGGCGTGCCCATCGTGGTGGCGATGAACAAGATCGACAAGCCCGACAGCAACCTCGAGCGCGTGAAGAGCGAACTGGTTGCCGAAGGCGTGATCCCCGAGGACTTCGGCGGTGAATCGCCGTTCATCGGCGTGTCGGCCAAGACGGGTCAGGGTGTCGACACCCTGCTCGAACAGGTGCTGCTGCAGGCCGAAGTGCTGGAACTGAAGGCACCGACCGACGCTGCTGCCAAGGGCCTGGTGATCGAAGCCAAGCTCGACAAGGGCCGCGGCCCGGTGGCCACCGTGCTGATCCAGAGCGGCACGCTGCGCAAGGGCGACATCGTGCTCGCCGGCAGCAGTTACGGCCGCGTGCGCGCGATGCTCGACGAGGACGGCAAGTCGATCGAGGAAGCCGGGCCGTCGATTCCGGTCGAGATTCAGGGTCTGACCGAGGTCCCGCAGGCCGGCGACGAATTCATGGTCCTGACCGACGAGCGCCGGGCCCGCGAGATCGCCACCTTCCGCCAGGGCAAGTACCGCGAGGTCACGCTCAACCGGCGCCAGGCCGCCAAGCTGGAAGGCATGTTCGAGAACATGGGCGAAGGCGCCGCGCAGACGCTGTCGTTGATCGTCAAGGCCGATGTCCAGGGTTCGCAGGAAGCCCTGGCGCAAAGCCTGCTGAAGCTGTCGACGCCCGAGGTCAAGGTGCAGATCGTGCACGCCGCCGTTGGTGGCATCAGCGAAAGCGACATCAACCTGGCCATCGCCAGCAAGGCGGTGATCATCGGCTTCAACACGCGGGCCGATGCCGGTGCGCGCAAGCTGGCCGAAGGCAACGGCGTCGAGATCAAGTACTACAACATCATTTACGACGCGGTCGACGAGATCAAGGCTGCGATGGGCGGCATGCTGGCGCCCGAGCAGCGCGAGGAAGTCATCGGCACGGCCGAGATCCGCACGGTGTTCGTGGCCAGCAAGATCGGCACGGTGGCGGGTTGCATGATCACCGCCGGCCAGGTGATCCGCAATTCGCGCTTCCGCCTGCTGCGCGAGAACGTGGTGATCTACACCGGCGAAGTCGAATCGGTGAAGCGGCTGAAGGACGACGTGCGCGAGGTCAAGGAAGGCTTCGAGTGCGGCATCAAGCTGAAGAACTACAACGACATCAAGGAAGGTGATCAGCTCGAGTTCTTCGAAGTGAAGGAAGTCGCGCGCACCTTGTAGTGCGGAGATTGACTCACCCGAGCAACCCCGCCCTCCCAAAAAGACGGCGGGGTTTCTTCTTGGGGCCTCCTTGACCACCATGCGACACAAGAAATCCACCGTCAACCGCAGCTACCGCGTCGCCGATCAGATCCAGCGCGATCTGGCCGAGCTCATCCGCGAGCTGAAGGATCCGCGCGTGGGCATGGTCACGATCAACGCCGTCGAGGTGACGCCGGACTACGTGCATGCCAAGGTCTTCTTCTCCGTGCTGCTCGGCGATGCGCAGGAATGTGCCGACGGCTTGAACGAGGCTGCCGGCTTCCTGCGCAACGGCCTGTTCAAGCGCCTGTCGATCCACACCGTGCCGACCTTGCACTTCCAGTTCGACCGTACCACCGAGCGCGCTGCCGACCTCTCCGCACTGATCGCGAAAGCCAACGCGACTCGCGCCAAGGACGACTGATGAGCCCGCCAGCGCGCGCCCGCATTCAACGCCGTGCGCTGCACGGCGTGCTGCTGCTCGACAAGCCGCTGGGCTGGACGAGCAACGACGCGCTGCAGAAGGCCAAGGGCCTGCTGCGCGCCGAGAAGGGCGGCCACACCGGCACGCTCGATCCGCTGGCCACAGGGCTGCTGCCGCTGTGCTTCGGCGCGGCGACCAAGTTCAGCCAGGTCAGCCTGGACGCCGACAAGCGCTACCGCGCCACGCTGCGGCTGGGCCAGCGCACCAGCACCGGCGATGGCGAAGGCGAGATCGTCGAGACGCGCGAGGTCGCCGTCGGCCGCATCGCGGTGGAAGCCGCCTGCGCGGCGCTGACCGGCCGCATTGCGCAACTGCCGCCGATGCACTCGGCACTGAAGCACGCAGGCCGGGCGCTGTACGACTATGCCCGCCAGGGGCTGACCATCGAACGCCAGCCGCGTGAGGTGATGATTCATCGCCTGGACATCGTCGACTGGCAATCTCCGCAACTCGTCATCGACGTGGTCTGCAGCAAGGGCACTTACATCCGCACGCTGGCTGAAGACATCGGCACCGCGCTGGGCTGCGGCGCGCACCTGGCGGCGCTGCGCCGCACCGCCAGCGGGACGCTGGACGTGGCCGACAGCATCGGCATCGACGCCTTGCTGGCAATGAACGAGCAGGAACGCGAAGATCGCCTGCTGCCACCCGACGTGCTCGTCGCCGGCTGGCCCGAGGTTCGCTTGGACGACGACGAGGCCGGGCGCTTCCTGTGTGGCCTGCGCCGGCGCGTGGCGCTGGCCGACGCCGCCGCGGTCCGCGTCTACGCTGAACAACCGCGGGCCTTTCTGGGCAGCGCCCACATCACCGGCGGCGAGCTTATCGCCGACCGTCTTCTCAGTCCCCTCGAGGTGCAGGCCGACCTGCAGCCGTCCACTGCCTGAACCGCCATGACCAAGCAAATCCGCAACATCGCCATCATCGCCCACGTCGACCACGGCAAGACCACCCTGGTCGACATGCTGCTGCGCCAGAGCGGCACCTTCCGCGAGAACGAGAAGGTCGCCGAACGCGTGATGGACAGCAACGACATCGAGCGCGAGCGCGGCATCACCATCCTGGCCAAGAACTGCGCGGTGGAGTGGCAGGGCACGCACGTCAACATCGTCGACACCCCGGGGCACGCTGACTTCGGCGGCGAGGTCGAGCGCGCACTGTCGATGGTCGATGGCGTGGTGCTGCTGATCGACGCCCAGGAAGGCCCGATGCCGCAGACGCGCTTCGTCACCAAGAAGGCGCTGGCACTGGGCTTGAAGCCGATCGTCGTCGTCAACAAGGTCGACAAACCGGGCTCGCGGCCGGACTACGTCATCAACGCCGCCTTCGAACTCTTCGACAAGCTCGGCGCGACCGAGGAACAGCTCGACTTCCCGGTGGTCTATGCCTCGGGCCTGAACGGCTGGGCGTCGTTGACCGAAGGCACCGCCGGCGAGCAGTGGGGCCCGGACATGAGCGCGCTGTTCGACACCGTGCTGACGCACGTCCCGGCGCACGAAGGCTCGCCCGACGCGCCGCTGCAGTTGCAGATCTCGTCGCTGGACTATTCGACCTTCGTCGGCCGCATCGGTGTCGGCCGCGTCACCGCAGGCACCGTCCGGCCGATGATGGACGTGCTGATCTGCGAGGGCACGCCCGAGGAAGGCGGCAAGACCTACAAGGGCCGCATCAACCAGGTGCTGACCTTCGAAGGCCTGGAGCGCGTGCCAGCGACCGAGGCCGGCCCCGGCGAGATCGTGCTCATCAACGGCATCGCCGACATCGGCCTGGGCGTGACGATCACCGACCCGCTGCAACCCATGCCGCTGCCGATGCTGCACGTCGACGAGCCGACGCTGACGATGAACTTCTGCGTCAACAACAGCCCGCTGGCGGGTCGCGAAGGCAAGTTCGTCACCAGCCGGCAGATCTGGGACCGGCTGCAGAAGGAACTGCAGAGCAACGTCGCCTTGAAGGTCAAGGAATCGGGCGAAGACGGCATCTTCGAAGTCAGCGGCCGCGGCGAACTGCACTTGACGATCCTGCTCGAGAACATGCGCCGCGAGGGCTACGAGCTGGCGGTCAGCAAGCCGCGCGTCGTGTTCCACGAAGTGAACGGCGAACGCCACGAGCCGATCGAACTCGTGACGGCCGACATCGAAGACCAGCACCAGGGCGGCGTGATGCAGGCGCTGGGCGAACGCAAGGCCGAACTCGTCAACATGGAAACCGACGGCCGCGGCCGCGTGCGGCTGGAATACCGCATCCCGGCGCGCGGGTTGATCGGCTTTTCCAACGAGTTCATGAACCTGACCCGCGGCACCGGCCTGATCAGCAACATCTTCGACGGCTACGAGGCCTACAAGGGCGAGATCGCCGGGCGCAAGAACGGCGTGCTGATCAGCATGGATGACGGCGAGATCGTCACCTATGCGTTGGGCAAGCTGGACGACCGCGGCCGCATGTTCGTCAGCGCCGGCGACCCGCTGTATGAAGGCATGATCATCGGCATCCACTCGCGCGACAACGATCTGGTGGTGAACGCGGTGCGCGGCAAGCAGCTCACCAACTTC
>JANMAP010000056.1:0-8207 GCA_031359905.1 Burkholderiales bacterium
TGAAGGCGCTGCCGGTGTGCACCGGGACCATGATCACGTGGCCATCGACGCTGACCGCCTTGTGGTCCGACGGGCCCGCACCGCCGCGGCGGCTGGCCACGCCGGCGCGCGCTGCGGTCGACGCATCAGCCAGCCGCAAGCCGTAGCTTTGCAGCTCCGTCATCAGTTGCTTGGATGGGCTCGACAACGGCAGCGGCGGCGTGTTCATGGGAATCGCTCCAGGCAGTGAAAGTCTTCGCGGGCCGGTCGTTGATGACCAGGCTCAGCAGTTCCGGCCGGGCGTAGTGGCCGACCGAATCCATCATCCTTTTGCGCTTGGCGACGAGCGCCATGTCCAGGTCGGCGACGACCAGGCCTTCGCCGTCGCGCAGCGGTTCGGCGAGCAGCACGCCTTCGGGCGAGACGATCGCGCTGCAACAGCCGCCGCGCAGGGCTTTCTGCAGGCCGGCGTCGGGCGTGATCGAGGCGATCTGCGCATCGCTCAACCAACCGGTGGCGTTGACGACGAAGCAGCCGGCTTCCAGCGCGTGGTGGCGGATGGTGACTTCCATCTGGTCGGCAAAGATCTGCCCGACCATCGAGCCCGGGAACTGCGCGCAGTGGATTTCTTCGTGCTGCGTCATCAGCGCATAACGCGCCAGCGGGTTGTAGTGTTCCCAGCAGGCCAGCGCGCCGAGCCGGCCGACCCGCGTGTCGACGACCTTCAGCCCGGCCGCATCGCCCTGGCCCCAGACCATGCGCTCGTGGTACGTCGGCGTGATCTTGCGGCGTTTGAGCAGCAACGCGCCGTCGGCGTCGAAGACCAGTTGCGTGTTGTACAGGCTGCCGTGGTCGCGCTCGTTGACGCCGAGCACCACGACCATGCCGTGCTGTCGCGCCGCGGCGGCCACGGCGTCGGTCAGCGGGCCGGGCACGGTCGGGCACAGGCCCATCAGGCGCAGGTGTTCCGGCCCCTGCTGCACCGGCGGCTTGACGAAACTGAAGTACGGGTAGTACGGCACCACCGTCTCGGGGAAGACGATCAACTGCACGCCGCCCGCTGCGGCGTCGGCGATCGTCTGCAGCACCTTGGCCAGCGTGCCGTTGGCCGAGGTCAGATCGGGGGCGATCTGCGCTGCGGCGGCGCGGACGATGTCCATCAATGTCTCCCCGCGCGACCAAGCGGACGCCGTGGAACCGGCTTCGCCGGGCCACTGGCGTCGCCCCCCCGGGGGGGAGCGCCGAAGGCGCTGCGGGGGGGATTCACAGTGTCCAGGTGTTCAAGATGAACGCGCCGGCCTTGCGGTGGACGAGGATGCAATCCAGCACGTCGAGCGGGCTGATCGGCGTGACGCCTTCGATCAGGCTCGGCTCGCCGTGGCCGTACAGGGCCTGCAGGGCGAAGCGGCAGGCGTAGACCTTGCCGCCTTCGCCGATGAACTTCTTGATCTGGTTGTTGAAGTTCAGGTGGCCGGGGAAGGCTTCGTCGCCGAGCGTCGGGAAGCCGCGCTGCACGCCCAGCGTGACGCCCGGGCCGTAGAGCAGGATCGAGGTGTCGAAACCCTTGCGTTGCAAGCGCGTGGCCTGCAGCAGGTTGACGAAGCCGATCGAACCTTCGAAGGCCACGGTGTGGAAGGTGACCAGCGCTTTCTCGCCGGGCACGGTGGACTTGACGTCTTCGAAGACCTTGTCTTCGTAGTCGACGAAGAAGTCGCCTTTCTGGTGGGCGGGCTTGGTGACTTTGGGCATGACAGGCTCCAGTGACGGGTGGGGATGAATGATTTCGCGCTCCGATCACATTGCATTGCGCGTGCCAGCGCGCCGGCCTGGGAATGCGATCAAGGTCCGATCAAGGCCTGGATCCGCGGGCGGATGGCGGGCGGGCCGATTTGTTGCGCGCACACCGGGCGCACACCAGCCGAAAACCGGGCGCCAACGGTGCGTCGGTCGGGCCCCGTGGTGCACCGCGAACGCGCGCCGGCATGCAATCAATGCGCGCGATCAGCCGTCGACGTCGCACCGCCCAGGGGCGCGGGTGTCGCTGGCCCTGGGCACGGGACATGCAACGTCGATCCTCGAACCCATCGAATGCGATCAATTTCTGAATCGAGGCCGCGGCCCATGCCCACCCTGCTTGCCCACTGGCGCCGCCGGCTCGACGCGAGCGCCCGGCCGGCCTACCTGCTGATCGCCGACCTGATTGCCGAAGACCTGAAGAGCGGCCGCCTGGCCGCGCGCGACCCGCTGCCCACGCTGCGCGTGCTGGCTGCCGAGCTGCATCTGAACTACACGACCGTGGCCCGCGCCTACGCCGAGGCGCGCAAGCGCGGGCTGATCGATTCGCGCCCCGGCACGGGCACCCGCGTGCGCGGCCACGGCCCCGCGCTGCCGCTGCGCGGCGGCAGCGGTGCCGAGATGACGATGAACATGCCGCCCGAGCCCGACGACCCGGCGCTGCTGGCCCGGCTGCACGGCAGCGCCGCCGAAGTGATGGCCCGGGCCGACCTCTACGGCCTGCTGCGCTACCAGGACTTCGGCGGCACGCCCGCCGACCGCGACGCCGGCGCCGCGTGGCTCAGGCGCGTGCTGCCGGCTGCCAACGCCGCACGGGTGCTGGTCTGCCCGGGCATCCACAGCGTGCTGGCAGCGCTGCTGTCGCAGCTGGCGCGCCCGGGCGAACTGGTCTGCGTCGAAGCCCTGACCTATCCGGGGCTGAAAGCCGTGGCCGCGCAGCTCGGCGTGCAGCTGCACGCCCTGCCGCTGGACGACGAAGGCCCGAGTGCCGCAGCGCTGGAGCAGGCCTGCAAGACGCTCAAGCCCAAGGCCCTGGTGATCAACCCGACGCTGGCCAACCCGACCACGGTGACGACGTCCGCGCTGCGCCGCGAGGCCCTGGCCGACGTTGCCCTGCGCTATGCCCTGCCGATCATCGAAGACGACGCCTACGCGATGCTGCCGCGCAGCGCGCCCGCGCCGCTGGCGTTGCTGGCGCCCGAGCTGACCTACTACGTCACCGGCTTTTCCAAATGCCTGGGCGCCGGGCTGCGCACGGCGTATGTCTGCGCGCCCAGCCAACGCCAGGCGCAGCGCCTGGCCGGCGCCTTGCGGGCCACCACCGTGATGGCCTCGCCGGTGACCAACGCGCTGGCCACCCGCTGGGTCGCCGACGGCACCGCCGAAGCCATGCTGCAAGCCGTGCGCGCGGCGTCGATGGCGCGCCAGGCACTGGCCGCGCAGCACCTGGCCAAGCACGACATGCTGGCCCAGCCCGAAGGGTTTCATCTGTGGCTGCCGCTGGCGCCGGGCTGGAGCGTGGTCGAGTTCGCCAGCGACCTGCGCACGCGCGGCGTCGGCGTCGTCGCCAGCGCCGCCTTCGCCACCGACGGCGACCCGCCGGACGCCGTTCGCGTGTGCCTCGGCGGGCCGATGTCGCTGGCCGACTGCGACGCGGCGCTGCGCCTGATTGCTGACACCCTGGACCACCCCGGCCACCCGCATGCCAGCGTGATGTGAGGGTGCTGGCGCGCAGCGTGGCCGCGGCCAGCGCCGCGCCGTCGGGCTGCCGATAATTCGCAGCATGCTGGCCACCGCCCCGCCGCCGCCGCCGTCGCCGCCGCCATCACGCCTGGCGCTGTATCTTGATCTGATCCGCTGGGACCGCCCGGCCGGCTGGCTGCTGCTGCTGTGGCCGACGCTGAGCGCGCTGTGGATCGCCTGCGACGGCTTCCCCGGCTGGCACCTGCTGGTGGTGTTCGTGCTCGGCACGGTGCTGATGCGCAGCGCCGGCTGCTGCGTCAACGATGTCGCCGACCGCGACTTCGACCGGCATGTCAAGCGCACGGCGAAGCGCCCGGTGACCAGCGGCGCCGTCCGCGTGCGCGAAGCATTGGCGCTCGGCGCCGGGCTGGCGCTGGCCGCCTTCGGCCTGGTGCTGAGCACCAACCCGCCGACCATCCTGCTGTCGTTCGCCGCGCTGGCCGTGACGCTGCTCTACCCCTACGCCAAGCGCGTGCTGGCGATGCCGCAGGCGGTGCTCGGCGTGGCCTTCAGCTTCGGCGTTCCGATGGCCTTTGCCGCCGCGCTCGGGGGCACGGCATGGGGCCTGGCGGCCGTCAACGCCGCGGTGCCGCCGCACGCCTGGGCGCTGTTGCTGGGCAACCTGTTCTGGGTCCTGGCCTACGACACCGAATACGCGATGGTCGACCGCGACGACGATCTGCGCATCGGCATGAAGACCTCGGCCATCACGCTCGGCCGCTTCGATGTCGCGGCGGTGATGGTCTTCTATGCGTTGTACCTGGCGAGCTGGACGGCCCTCGGCATCGCACTGGGGCTGGGCGGCTGGTTCCTGGCCGGCATCGCGGTGGCCGCGGCGCAGGCGCTGTGGCACTTCAGGCTGATTCGCGGGCGCAGCCGCGACGGCTGCTTTCGGGCCTTCCGCGCCAACCACTGGCTGGGCTGCGCGGTCTTCTGCGGCGTGGCGCTGGACCTGGCGCTGCGCTGACGGGCCAGCGCCAGCGCGGGTTCAACGCCGCCAGCCGCTGCGCAGCGCGGCGCGCTCGTCGGCAGCGTCCAGCGTGCTGCCGCTGATGCGCGCATCGATCGCCTGCAACACCGCGGCGGGCAACGGCGTGGCCGCCTGGCGCAGATCGCCGCCCGTCGCTGCGGACTGCGGCGCCAACATCTGCAAGCTCCAGTCGGCGCCGTCGCGGCAGGCCAGCCCGGCGCTGCCGCTGACCGAGAACGCGCGGCAATAGCGGCCCGTGCGGTCGACGAAGCTCAAGGCCACGTGGATGGCGCCCGGGGCGCCCGCCGCGCCGGCCTCGCCCGCCCCGCCAGCCCCGCCTGCTCGGTCGACGCCGGCGGGCTGCTCGTTCAGCGTGCGCGCCAGCTCGCCGCGCGCCAGCAGGCCGCCGGCGGCCGTGGCGACCGCGCGGCTGACGTCGGCGTCATCGCGCAGGCGCGGCGCCAGCGCCAGTCCGAGCAGGGTACCCAGCGCCAGGCTGGCTGCCACGCCGCCCCAGCGCCACCAGGCCGCGGGCGCATTGGCGGCTGGTCGCCCGGCGGCGCGGCGGGCGCGCTGGGCTGCCAGATCGACCACCGTGGCGGCCGGCACGGCGCCGGCAGTCATTTCAGCGGGCGGCTTCGCCTCGGCCGACAGCGTAGCGGCCGGCTTCGCGCCGACCGCGTGCAGCAGCCGCTGCGGCACCGGTTCATCGAGGGCCGGCGCGAAGGCCGCGGTCAGGCGTTCGCGCAGCGCCCGCTGCCGGCGCACGCGTTCGGCCAGCGTCGGCTGGGCCGCCAGCAGCGCTTCGACTTCGGCGCAGCGTGCGGCGTCGAGTTCGCCGTCGGCATAGGCCATCAGAAGATCGTCGTCGATGGGTTGCATGGTGGTCAGGCGCGGCGGTCGCCGAGCAGTTGCTGCAGCGCTTCGCGGGCCCGCGCCAGACGGCTGGTCAGGGTGCCGATGGGGATGTCGAGGACGCTCGCGGCCTCCTTGTAGGGCAGCCCCTCGACGAGCACCAGGCCGACGACCACGCGGTGGTCCTCGCTCAGCGCGGCCATGGCCTGGCGCACGGCCAGTGCGTCGATCTGCGCGGCGCTCGGGTCGACGCCGACATGCTCGCCGGCTTCTTCGGGGGCGAAGACCTGGTCGCGGCGCTGGCGCGAACGCAACTCGTCGACCCAGGCGTTCTGCATGATGCGGAACAGCCAGCTGTCGAGCCGCGTGCCGGGCTGCCATTGATCGGCGCGCAGCAGCGCCCGTTCGACGGCGATCTGCACCAGGTCGTCGGCGTTTTCGCGCTGACGGGCCAGCAGGCGGCCGAATCGGCGCATCCGGGGCAGCAAATCGACGAGTTCATCGCGTAATCGTTCCTGGGCCGAAGTCATGTCCTGTTGCGATAACGCTGGCCGCCCGGATTATCTTCCGTGGTCCGAACGTTATCTTCCCGATGCCGCCGCCTCCCGACCCCCGCCACCGCCCTGTTGCCGCCCGACCGCGCTGCTGCCTGCGGCGCCACCTGGCGACGATCGTCGTTGCGGCGGCCTTGGCCGCGATGGCCGGCGGCGCGCAGGCGCAGCTGCGCCTGCCGGGGGTCGATCTGTCCCGCCTGCCCGGCGTCACCGGCGCCGTCGTGCAGCGCCTGCCGGCCACCGCCCCGGCAACGATCGACGCGCTGCGCGAGCAGTTGCCGCTGCAGGAACTGCGGGCAGCCACCAACCGCGAACTGCTGCGCCGAGACCGCGGCGAACTCGAAGCCGACCCCGCCGGCCAGCCGGTGCGGCGCAGCCAGTTGCTGCTGTGGTCGCCACGCGCGGCGACGCTCGACGCGGCCCTGGCCGAAGGGTTTGTTGTGCTGTCCGATCAGACGCTGGACGGCCTGGGCCTGCGCCGCGTGGTGCTGCGTCCGCCGCGCGGCCTGGGCACGGCCGAGGCCCTGCAGCGGCTGCAGGCGCTGGACCCCGAACTCGACGTCGACTTCAACCACCTGCTGCAGCGCAGTGGCGAGGTCGGCGGCGCGGCGGCGGCCGTCGCGGCCTCGGTCTCCACCGCCTCTGTCCCCACGGCCTCTGGCGCCGCTGCTTCTGGCAGCGCGGCCGCGGGCCCCGCTGCGATCCCCTCACCCGCCCAGCAGCGCATCGGCCTGATCGACAGCGGCATCGACATGCGCCATCCCGCGCTGCGCCGTGCGGCGGTGCACAGCTGGGGCTGCGACGGCCGCGTGCCGCCGGCCAGTGCGCACGGCACCGCCGTCGCGTCGCTGCTGGTCGGCCGCGACAGCGCCTTCGTCGGCAGCGCGCCGGGCGCCACGCTGTACGCCGCCGATGTCTATTGCGGCCGCGACAGCGGCGGCGCCGTCGACGAACTGATCCAGGCCTTGGCCTGGCTGGCGCGCGAACGGGTGGCGGTGATCAACGTCAGCCTGGTCGGGCCGGCCAACCGGGTGCTCGAGCGCGCGGTGCAAGCCCTGCTGGCCCGCGGCCACCTGATGGTGGCGGCCGTCGGCAACGATGGCCCGGCAGCGCCGCCGCTGTATCCGGCGTCGTATGCCGGGGTGATCGGCGTGACGGGGGTCAACGCCGCGCTCGTCGCGTTGCCCGAAGCAGCGCGCGGGCCGCAGGTCGCCTTCGCCGCACCCGGCGCCGACCTGGCGGCGGCCAGCGCGCCGGCGCGCGGCTACGGCGCGGTGCGCGGCACGTCGTTCGCCGCGCCGCTGGTGGCCGGCCTGCTGGCCGCCGAACTGGCCGTGCCCGACCCGGTCGCCGCCGCGGCGGCGGTGGCCGCGCTGGCGGCGCGGGCCGTCGATCTCGGTGCACCGGGCCGCGATCCGGTCTACGGCCACGGCTTGGTCGGCGCCGCGCTGCGGGTGGCGGTCGAGCGGGCGCCGCGCTGAAGCGGACGGCCGGTCGCAACCAGGTGTAAGGCCGGGCGGTCAAGGGAAGAAAGCCGCCGCCGGGATCGTTGTCGATGGGTAGGGACCGGACAGGCCGGTCCCGACAGCCCACTTCAACGACTGCCGAAAGGACACAGCATGAACACGAACCACTTCCAAAACGCCCTCTCCCGTCGGGCGATCCGCCTGACCAGCGTTGCCGCAGCGTTGGCAGCGGTGTCCGCACTCAGCCTGCTGGCCGTGCCGGCGCACGCCGGGCTGCTCGGCGGCTCGGCCGGCGGCGGCTCGATGGGGGGACTGACGGGCGGACTGACGGGCGGGCTGGCCGGCATGGCCGGCCGCGGCGCCGGTGCCGACATCACCGGGTCGGGTCAAGCCCAAGGCCAGGGCCAGGGCCGCACCGAGCTGCCGCCGCTGCGCCCGGCGCGCATCACCGCGCCGCTGGAAGCCGGCCGTGACCGTGCTGCGGCGGAGGCCGGCAACGCCAAGGGTGGCGCGCAGGATGCGACGGGCGCCTTGCGCGGCACCGCCGGCACGGCGGCTGGCACGGCCCAGGGCGCGAGCCGTATGACGGCGGGTGCTGCGCAGGGCGGTGCCGCCGAGGCCGGCCCCGCGATGGCCCTTCCCGCTTCGCCGGCAGCGCCGGCAGCGCTGGAAGCGCCGGCCATGCCCGCACCGGGCCCGGCGGCCGCACCGGGGGCCACCAGCGCCCCGGCGATGGCGGGGCCCAGCCCCGCCCCAGCGCTGGCCGGGCCACGCCCCGCCCCAGCGCGGCCGGCGCGCGCCGAGGCCCAGGGCAACGGCAGCGCCTCGGCGCGGGCATCGCGCGAC
>JANMAP010000082.1:0-6665 GCA_031359905.1 Burkholderiales bacterium
CATCAGACCCTTGCGCAGGGCGCGGTAGGCCACCAGCTGGTCCGTGGCCAGCACCGTGAGGTAGACGTCCAGTCCGCGGCTGTAAGCCTCGTCTCCGTACTGGCTGTAGACCAGTTGCCGCGCCGCTTCGGCCACGAATTCGCCATGGGCCAGACTGTCGGACTGGGTGCGGTAGCGCAGGACCTGGTTCAGCGCTTCATCATGTTGGGCTTCGGTGATGAAGCCGTTGGTAAACATGCGCTCGATGATGTAACGCTGCCGTTGCGTGGCCCGCTTCGGGTTGGAAATGGGGTTGTAGGCCGATGGCGCCTTGGGCAGGCCGGCCAGCATCGCAGCCTCGGCCACCGTCACCTCCTTCAGCTTCTTGCCGAAGTAGATGTCGCTGGCAGCGGCGAACCCGTTGGCGCGCTGGCCGAGGAAGATCTGGTTCATGTACAGCTCGAGGATCTGGTCCTTGCCGAGCAGTCTCTCGATCTTCAGCGCCAGCAGGATCTCGTAGATCTTGCGCGTGAAGGTTTTCTCCGTCGACAGGTAGAAGTTGCGCGCCACCTGCATGGTGATCGTCGACGCGCCCTGGCTGCGCGCATCGCGCAGGTTCTCCAGCGCGGCGCGGGCCACGCCTTTGTAGTCGACGCCGCCGTGCTGGTAAAAGCGCGAGTCCTCGGCGGCCAGCACGGCGTCCTTCATGACCTGCGGGATCTGCGCGATCGGCGTGAAGTTGCGCCGCTCCTCGCCGAATTCGCCGAGCTGCACGCCGTCGGCGGCGAACACGCGCAATGGCAGCTTCGGCCGGTAGTCGGTCAGGCTGCTGATTTCGGGCAAGTTGGGATAGGCCACGGCCAGCGCCAGGCCGACGACGAACAGCAAGGCCACGAACCCGGCGGCCAGCAGCACCGCGGCGCCGCCGGCGTAACGCGCCAGCCAGCGCAAGCGGACGCCGGCCGGTGCCGGTGGCGTGGGGGACGAGGCATCGCGCCCGGATTCGGTCATCGGTCAAGCTTCCTGAGATTCGTCCGAAAGAGTACAGGAAGCCCGCACGGCCAGGGCCGGCAGGCATTGCGCGCAGACACGCCGCACCGGCCGCGCTGCGCCCGTCCGGACGCAGCGGTCGCGACGGCCCGAGCGACTGCGATGACTGCGCGAGACTTTCCGCACGAACCGCAAAGGCGCATCAGGGTTGTTCCCCACCGGCTGATTGCGGGTTGTTTCAAATGCAGCATCTTGACGTCAGTGATTGGCAACGTAGTTGGCACCCCACGAGCCGGTTTTTCTCATGTGCACCAGGGGTTTACTGCTAGCATTGAAGTAACTTCTTAACAAGCCGGCGGGTCGGTGAGACCACCGATTCAAGGGGCCACGGGAGGGTTGAGTTGAGTTTTCTGGATGCACTGCTGGGTCGCAAACACCCCCCGATGATCGGCTTGGATATCAGCTCTTCCAGCGTCAAGCTGGTCGAACTGGGCCAGTCGGCTTCCGGTGAATTCATTCTCGAGCGTTTCGCATCCGAGCCGTTCGAGAAAGGCTGGATCACCGATGGCCAGATCGAGAAGTTCGACGAAGTGGCCGATGCCGTCAAACGCGTGGTCAGCAAGAGCGGCACGCGCAGCAAACAGGTCGTGATGGCGATGCCGCAGTCGGCCGTCATCACCAAGAAGATCATGCTGCCGGCCGGCCTGCGCGAAGAGGAAATGGAACTGCAGGTCGAATCCGAGGCCAACCAGTACATCCCGTTCTCGCTCGACGAAGTCAGCCTGGACTTCTGCGTCATCGGCCCGAGCCCGACGTCGGCCGGCGATGTCGAAGTGTTGATCGCCGCCAGCCGCAAGGACCGCGTGCAGGACCGCCAGGGCCTGGCCGAAGCCGCCGGCCTGAAGCCAGCCGTGCTGGACATCGAATCGCACGCCTCGCGACTGGCGATGAGCCGCGTCGTCGCGGCGCTGCCCAACGAGGGCCGCGACGCGCTGGTGGCGCTGTTCGAGATCGGTGCCGACAGCACCAGCCCGAAGGTGCTGCGCGACGACGAGATGCTGTACGACCGCGACCAGGCGTTCGGCGGCTCGCAGCTGACCCAGCTCATCAGCCGCCAGTACGGTTTCTCGTTCGAGGAAGCCGAAGCCAAGAAGCTCAGCGGCGACCTGCCCGAGGACTACGACAGCGCCATCCTGACGCCCTTCGTCGACAGCCTGTCGCAGGAGATCGGCCGCGCGCTGCAGTACTTCTTCACCAGCACGCCGCACCACAAGGTGCATTACGTGATGCTGGCCGGCGGCACCGCCACGCTGGCCGGGCTGAAGGACCGCGTCACCGACCTGACCGGTTTTGCCTCCAGCGTCGTCAATCCGTTCGACCAGATGCAGCTCGGCGCCGCGGTGCGCGAAGCCCGCGTGCGGCGTGAAGCCGCGTCGTACCTGACGGCCTGCGGGCTGGCGATGCGGAGGTTCCTCCAGTGATCCTCATCAACCTGCTGCCGCACCGCGAGGAAAAGCGCAAGCAGCGCAAGCGCAACTTCTACATCGGCCTGGCTTCCTTCGCGATCGGCGGCCTGGCCATCGCCCTGGTCTGGTATTCGGTGCTGCAGCAGATGACGTCGGCGCAGCAGTCGCGCAATGAATTCCTGAAGGCCGAGATCACCCGGCTGGATTTGCAGATCAAGGACATCGCCAACCTGCGCGCCGAGATCGACGCGCTGAAGGCACGGCAGAAGTCCGTCGAGGACCTGCAGACCGACCGCAACACCCCGGTCCATCTGCTCGACGAACTGGTCCGGCAGACACCCGAAGGCGTGTTCCTGTCGACGATCAAGCAAAACGGCCAGGTGGTGTCCGTCACCGGGATTGCGCAGACCAACGAACGGGTTTCGGAATTCCTGCGCAACACCTTGTACAACTCGCCGTGGCTGGAAAAGCCCGAGTTAATCGAGATCAAGGCCGCGGCGGTGACGGCGGCAACGCGCGAACAGCGCCGCCTGTTCGAGTTTTCGATGCGCGTGACGCTCAAGCGTCCGCCGACGGCCGCGCCGGCAGCGATGGCTGCCTCGGGGCCGACGGCACCGGCAGCACCGGCGGCCGGCAAGGTCTAGCGGGAAGGCGACATGGCGACGACCAAGGGATCCTCCACGCTCAACTTCGAGGTCAGCAGCCTGTTCGAACAGGCCGCCGGACAGTTCCGCAACCTCAACACCCGCGAGCCCGGGCAGTGGCCGCCCCTGCCCAAGGTGGCCGCCTGGCTGGCCGCCGCCCTGGCGGTGGTGGTGGCGGCCTGGTTCATCTTGCTGTCATCGGCCGACGATGAATTGACGGCCGAGCGCAACCGCGAACCCGAACTCAAGGAACAGTACCGCGCGCGGCTGGCGCAGGCGGTCAACCTCAGCGAACTGCGCAAGCAGAAGCTGCAGGTCCAGGAATACGTGACGCAGCTCGAGAAGCAACTGCCCGGCAAGGCCGAGATGGACGCGCTGCTGTCCGACATCAACCAGGCCGGTCTGGGCCGCGGCTTGCAGTTCGAACTCTTCCGGCCCGGGCAGGTGCAGATCAAGGACTACTACGCCGAACTGCCCATCACCATCCGCGTGACCGGGCGCTACCACGACATCGGCGCCTTCGCTGCAGATGTCGCCAACCTGTCGCGCATCGTGACGCTGAAGAGCGTCGCGCTGGCGGCCCTGCCGGCCAAGGACAATGCCGGCCTGCTGGCGATGGACGCCACGGCCCACACCTACCGCTACCTGGATGCCGCCGAGGTGGCCGAGCAGCGCCAGGCGGCCGCGGCTGCCGCGGCCAAGACGGCGGCCAACAAGCCCGCGGGAGCCAAGTGATGAGCGCCGCCTTCCAGCGCCCCACCCGCCTCGCCGTCGGGCCGGCGCTGCTGGTCACCGCCCTGCTGGTGGCCTGCAGCCCGGAAACCGACGAGCTGCAGAAGTGGATGGAACAGCAGCGCCGCGAAGCCAAGCCCAACGTGCAGCCGCTGCAGGCGCCGAAGCGATTCGACCCCCAGCCTTACAGCGCAGCGCAGGGCGTTGATCCATTCAGTAACCAGAAACTCACGGTGGCGCTCAAGCAAGAAGCGCGACAGCCGAATTCCATCCTGGCGGCCGAGCTGAACCGGCGCAAGGAACCGCTGGAGGCCTATCCCTTGGACAGCATGAGCATGGTCGGCAGCGTCACCAAGCATGGCCTGCCGGTGGCGCTGCTGCGCGTCGACAACCTGCTCTACCAGGTCAAGTTGGGTGATTACCTGGGCCAGAACTACGGCCGCATCACGCGGATCGCAGAAACAGAAGTCAGGCTGCGCGAGATCGTGCAGGACGCGGCCGGGGAGTGGATCGAAAGACCCGCGACCTTGCAGCTTCAGGAGAAAGCACGATGAGGACGTTCGAGGAGAGCCGCAACATGATCCACTGGCGAGCCGCTTTGGCCACCCTGGTTGCGGCCGCTGCCGCGCTGGCAGCCCCCGTGTCGGCCTGGGCGCAGAACGCGATCCAGTCGATCACCAGCAGCCAGCAGGCCGGTACCGAGGTCGTCCGCATCGAACTGGCCGAGGCGCTGTCCGCCGTGCCCAACGGCTTCTCGATCCAGGCACCGCCGCGCATCGCCATCGACCTGCCGGGCGTAGCCAACGCGATGGGCCGCAACAGCGTGGACATCAACCAGGGCAACCTGCGTTCGGTCAACGTGGCGCAGGCCGGTGACCGCACGCGGCTGGTGCTGAATCTGAAGCAGGCCTCGGGCTACCGCGCGCAGTTGCAGGGCAAGGCCTTGCTGCTGGTGCTCGACAACGGCGGCGCGGCGATGGCCGCAGCGGGCAGCGAGCCGGCGGCAGCAGCCACCTTCGCACCGGCGCAGAACAGCGTTCCGCAGGGGCTGCGCGACATCGACTTCCGCCGCGGTGCCGACGGCGCCGGCCGCGTCATCGTGACGCTGCCGAGCACCCAGGTCGGCGTCGACATCCGCCAGCAAGGCCAGAACCTGGTCGTCGAGTTCCTCCGCTCGACGCTGCCCGACAACCTGCGCCGGCGCCTGGACGTCACCGACTTCGGCACGCCCGTGCGATCGGTCAGCACCCAGCAGGCCGGCGACCGCGTGCGCATGCTGATCGAACCCAGCGGCGCCTGGGAACACAGCGCCTACCAGAGCGACAACCAGTTCGTGCTGGAAGTCCGCCCGGTCAAGCTCGACCCCAACAAGCTGATCCAGGGCCAGGGCTTCCAGGGCGAGAAGCTGAGCCTGAACTTCCAGAACATCGAGGTCCGCGCGCTGCTGCAGGTGATCGCCGACTTCACCAACTTCAACGTGGTGACCAGCGACACCGTCACCGGCACCGTCACGCTGCGGCTGAAGGACGTGCCCTGGGACCAGGCGCTGGACATCATCCTGCAGGCCAAGGGCCTGGGCGTGCGCAAGAGCGGCAACGTGCTGTGGATCGCGCCGAAGGACGAACTGGCGGCCAAGGAACAGGTCGATCTCGAAGCCAAGAAGAAGGTGCAGGAACTCGAGCCGCTGCGCACGCAGTCATTCCAGCTGAACTACACGAAGGCCGAGGAAGTCGCCAGGGGGCTGACGGGGCAGACCGTCGGCCAGGGCGGCAGCGGCGGGGCCGGCGGTGGCGGTGGCACGTTGGCCACGCGCCTGTTGTCGCCGCGCGGCAGCGTCATCTTCGAAACCCGCACCAACCAGCTGTTCGTTTCCGACATCCCGAGCAAGCTCGAGGAAATCCAGACCCTCATCGCGAAGATCGACATCCCGGTGCGCCAGGTGCTGATCGAAGCCCGCATCGTCGAAGCCGAAGACAGCTTCGGCCGGTCTCTCGGTGTCAAGCTCGGCGGCAGCGACTTGCGCGGCGTGCGCGGTGGCCTGCCGGGCTACAGCGTGGGCGGCGACAACCGCGTGACCGTCGGCGGCAACTACGCAGCCATCGGATCGCAAACGGTGCAGACGGGCACGTCGGACTTCAGCAACACGCAGTTCGTCAACCTGCCGGCCAACGTCAGCAGCTTCAACGGCGCCAACGCCGCCACCTTCGCGCTGTCGCTGTTCGGCGCCACCGCCAACCGCTTCCTGAACCTGGAACTCTCGGCGCTGGAAGCCGAGGGCAAGGGCAACATCGTTTCCAGCCCGCGCGTCATCACCGCCGATCAGAAAGAAGCCAACATCGAACAGGGCGAGGAGATTCCGTACCAGAACGCGACCTCCAGCGGCGCCACCGCGATCCAGTTCAAGAAAGCCAGCCTGAGCCTGAAGGTCAAGCCGCAGATCACGCCCGAGGGCAACGTGATCCTCGACCTGGAGGTCAACAAGGACAGCCGTGGTGTCAACACCAACGCCGGCCCGGTCATCAACACCAAGCAGGTCAAGACGCAGGTGCTGGTCGAGAACGGCGGCACCGTGGTGATCGGCGGCATCTTCACGCAGGACGAGCGCACCGACGTCAACAAGGTGCCGCTGCTCGGCGACATCCCCTACCTCGGCCTGCTGTTCCAGAACAAGGTGCGCAGCACCAACAAGACCGAACTGCTGGTCTTCATCACCCCGAAGATCGTGACCGACCGATCGGCGGCGCGGTGATGCGCGCCTGCACCGCCTCGAATTTCCCCGTCGCCTGATCGACGCAGGACCATGACCATGAAGATGCTTCGCCGTTTCCTTTCGATCACCGCGCTGCTGGCGCTG
>JANMAP010000085.1:0-9614 GCA_031359905.1 Burkholderiales bacterium
CAGCCGGCCCTGGCGTTCGCTGGTCCGGGCCAGCAGCATTTCCTGGATGATCGCCGGCAGGGTGTCGGCTTCGGATTCGATGGCGCCCGACAGCGGGTAGCAGCCCAGCGTGCGGAAGCGCACTTTCTTGCGCATCGGCACCTCGCCAGGCGCCAGCTTCATGCGCTCGTCGTCGACCATGATCAAGGTGCCGCCGCGTTCGACGACCGGGCGCTCGGCCGCGAAGTACAGCGGCACGATGGGGATGTTCTCAAGGTAGATGTACTGCCAGATGTCGAGCTCGGTCCAGTTCGACAGCGGGAACACGCGCATCGATTCGCCCTGCCGCTTGCGCCCGTTGTACAGGTGCCAGAGCTCGGGGCGCTGGCTCTTCGGGTCCCAGCGGTGCTGGGCGGTGCGGAAGCTGAAGATGCGTTCCTTGGCGCGGCTCTTCTCTTCGTCGCGCCGCGCGCCGCCAAAGGCGGCATCGAAGCCGTGGTGGTCCAGCGCCTGCTTCAGGCCTTCGGTCTTCCACATGTCGGTGTGCACCGCCGAACCATGGTCGAAGGGGTTGATGCCGCGGGCCACGGCCTCTGGGTTCTTCCAGACCAGCAGCTCCATGCCCATCTCGGCGGCCATGCGTTCGCGCAGCGCGTACATGTCGCGGAACTTCCAGGTCGTGTCGACATGCAGCAGCGGGAACGGCGGCGGTGCCGGGAAGAAGGCCTTCTTCGCCAGGTGCAGCATGCAGGCGCTGTCCTTGCCGATCGAATACAGCATCACCGGGCGCTCGGCCTCGGCCACCACTTCGCGCAGGACATGGATGCCTTCGGCTTCGAGGCGTTGCAGATGGGTCAGGGTCGTGCGGTCGGGCATGGGGCAGGCAGGCACCTTCGCAGCACGGGGGCCACGGCGCGGCGGAGTATGGCGGAGGACCGTCAGCGGGCGCGGCGTGCCTGGGCGCTTTCCCGGCACTTTGCCGCAGGCCCGGCGGCGCGCTCGGCACAGCCGCACGATGCCGCGGCCGCGGCCGCTACAGTCGCGGGCTTTTGGGGACTGCTGCGATGACAAGACCCGCCGAACTGGAACGCCTGCTGGCCGGTGCGGTCCTTGCCGCGCGCCAGGCCGGCCAGGCGATCCTGGAGATCTACGCGACCGACTTCGAAGTCCGCGGCAAGGACGATGCGTCACCGGTGACCGCGGCGGATGAACGGGCCGAGGCATTGATCCTGCACCGCCTGGCAGAGATGGCGCCGCAGATCCCCGTCGTCGCGGAGGAATCGGTGGCCGCAGGCCAGGTGCCCGACATCAGCGGTGGCCGCTTCTGGCTGGTCGACCCGCTCGACGGCACCAAGGAATTCATCAGCCGCAACGGCGAGTTCACCGTCAACATTGCGTTGATCGAGGACCGCTGCCCGGTGCTGGGCGTGGTCTTCGCACCAGCGCTGGACCGCTTGTTCGCCGGTGTCGTCGGGCACGGCGCGTGGCTCGAGGAGGCAGGCCAGCGCCGCGACATCGCCTGCCGCGCCGTGCCCGCGGACGGGCTGACGGTGGTCGCCAGCCGGTCGCATGGCGACGCGGCGGCGCTGGATGCCTTCCTTGCCGGACGCAGCGTGGCCCAGCTGGCCAACGCAGGCTCGTCGCTCAAGCTGTGCCTGGTGGCGGCGGGCGAGGCCGATCTGTATCCGCGGCTGGGGCGGACGATGGAGTGGGACATTGCCGCCGGGCACGCGGTGCTGGCGGCAGCGGGCGGCCGGGTGACGACACTGGACCGGGACCCTCTGACCTACGGCAAACCGGGCTTCGAGAACCCGCACTTCGTGGCCGAAGCCGTGATTGTCCCCGCGCGGTTCGGCGGCTGAGCGAGCGCTTGCCTGCCGACCTGCGGCTTCGACGCTGAATGGTCGATCTTCCGATCCTGCTGGCGCTAATCGCGGTCTGGTGGGCGGCGTGGTGCCGGCCCTGGGTGGGCGTCCTCGGCCTGGTCTTCGTCGGGGTCATGCATCCGCAAGGCTATGCCACGGGCTGGCTGGTCGGCGCGCCGCTGTACGCCGCGACCGGCGGCGTCGTGGTGGTCAGCGTGCTGCGCGGCGTCATCGTCGAGCGGCGCTGGCCCGTGCTGCCGCCCTGGGACTGGCGCTTCGCCGTCGGCGGGCTGCTGGCGGGCCAGATGCTGCTCAGTACCTGGTGGGGTCTCAACCCCGCGGTCGGCTGGGGCCAGCTTGGTGAGATTGCCAAGTCGCTGCCGCTGCTCGTCCTGGTCCTGCTGCTCATCGACGATCGCGAGAAGCTGCGCTGGCTGATGGTGACCGTGGCGCTGTCGATCGCCGTCGTGGTCCTCAAGGGTGGCGTCTGGGCGCTGCTGACCGGACTGCGCGACCGCGTGTACGGGCCACCGGGCAGCCAGTACGGCGACAACAACGAATTCGCCGTCGCCGTGGCGATGGCCATTCCGCTGCTGTTCCTGTGGTTCCGCCAGGTCGATGACCGTGGCCTGCGCTGGTTTCTCGGTGTCTTGATCGGGTTGTGCTTCGCCGCCGCGCTCTCGTCTTGGTCGCGCGGCGGCCTGCTGTGCCTGGCGACCGTTGCGGGACTGCTGGTATGGCACAGTCGTCGCAAGTGGCTGGCGCTGCTGCTGCTGCTGGCCGGCGGCGCGCTGGTCTTCGGCGGGCTGTCCGACGCCTGGTGGGCGCGCATGCAGACCCTGCTGGCGCCGGCCGCAGAGCAGTCGGCCGCCATCCGGCTGGAGGTCTGGCGGCTCGGTTGGGACTATGCGCTGCAGCATCCCTGGCTCGGCGGCGGCCTGGGCGGCTGGGTTTACCTGTCGTTGCCGTCCGGCGGCATCCGCGCCTGGCACAGCGCCTACATCGGCATGGCCGCCGAGCATGGGCTGGTCGGCCTGGCCTTGTGGTGCGTGCTGCTGTTCGGCAGCATCGGCGACCTGTCTTGGTGGCTGTGGCGCCACCGGCGCGGCGGGCCGCCGTGGCTTGCCGACCAGGCGGCCATGCTGCGCGCCGCGCTGGCGGCCTACGCGGTCGGGTCGGCTTTCCTGAGCATCGCCTACTGGGAGCTGCTGTACCTGCTGATCGTTGCGGCCATCCTGACCGCCCGCTTCGCCAAGGCCTCCGGTCCCCGGCTTGCTGCTGTCTGACGACCAAGTCGCTTGTCGAGATCCCTTACAGTTCCGGGGCGGTGGCCAATGCAGAGACGGCGTCAGGGGCTGCTAAGTGCTTGTCGCGGCTCTTTCACTCGTGAACGGCACGAAAAATGCAGCGAAGTCCTGAAATCGCTGCCCGAAATTGCGTTCGCACGGGCAGAACCACTTGAGGTCCCACCATGAGTTTTCTCCCAGCTTGGCTTTGGACGCGCGCGAAACAGGCCGCCTTGGCTGCCGCGATGCTGGTGGCTCCGGCTTGGGCCGCAGCGGCGACCTACAACATCGTGCTCAAGGCGCCCAACGCGGTCACCTGTGCGCGGGGGTCGTTCAGTTTCACGAAGACGGTGGCGGGTTCGTTCCCGATCAGTTTCGTGGACGCGACGCCGACGCCAAGCGTCAACACGCTGACGGTGGACTCCAACAACTGCATCGGCGGCGTCCAGGCAGGCAACTACACCGGGAGCCTGAACGTGGTTGTCGAGAACGTCACCCTGAACGGGCAGGCGCAAGGCCCCAACGTTGTGGGGCTGGTCGGCACGCTGACGAAGGGCAACGGGAACAACACGGACTCGGTTGCTTTCAACTACACCGCCGGCTCGGCGTCGACGGGTTCGCCCATCAGGCCGCTGACGTTGACCGACCAAAACGGCAGCAACTCGACCACGACGACCGGCACGTACTTCCTGTTCAACACCAACAACGTGCCCGAACCCGGAGCGCTCTGGTTGGTTGGGTTGGGTCTCGCCGGGGCTTATTTGGCGTCTCGTTCGCGTCGGCGCGCCTAGTACGCTTGACGCGGCTTGACGCGGCTTGACGCGGCTCGCAGGTCGCGCTGCCAGGCAGTCAGCATCGAGGACACCTCCACCGCGTGGCGGACTTGCACCCGAAGATTGCTTCGCCGTCGCCTGTCTTGCGCTCCATCTGGGTGAGCGCCCTCGCCGTCGCCGCTGCGGCGGTTCTCTGGCCGGCGCCTGCCAGCGCCCCGGCCGCGAACTTTGGCAGCCTGGGCGGTTACCCGGCCGAAGTGGCGACTAATCTGTACCGCCTGATCCGCATTGCCATGCCGTGGTTGCCGGCGGGCGTGCTGCTCGCGCTGGTGATGTCGGCGCGGACGATCCGGCTGGGCGCGCTGGTCGTCATCGGCGCTTGTCTGGTGCTGGTCTGGGCCGCGGCTCCCGAAGCAGGCGGTGGATCGCTGGCGAGGGATCTGCTGTTCGTGATCCCCGGACTGGCTGTCGGTGTGTGGCTCGCCGATCGAACAAAGCCCGGTGATCTGTTGGCGTCGGCGGCCGACCAGGCGACGTCGCACCCGAACCCAGCCGGCCGTTCGTCTGCTTCGCTGCCGCTACCTTCCATGGCCGAGGGCCGGGGGCCCGGGCTCGATGAGCGAGCGCCCACCGCCGACCGCACCCTCCTGGCCCAGGTCGCCTGGCGTGTGCTTGGCGCCGCCCTGGTCGTGGCCGCGCTGCTGCTGGCGGTTGGCCTGCCGCGCTGGGGCCCGCCGCTGGCCCTTGGTCTGAGCCTGTACGCGGCGCTGCTGTGGCGCTGGCCGCAGGCCTGCCTCGTCGTCGTGCCTGCCGCGCTGCCCTTGCTCGACCTGGCCCCCTGGACCGGACGCATCCTGCTCGATGAATTCGACCTGCTGGTCGTGATCACCGTTGGGGCCCTGCTGCTTGGCCCGCATTCCGGGCGGGGCGCGCCGGTGGGGCGCTTCGGCGCGGCGCTGATCACCGGCTTTCTGCTCAGCGCGGTCGTCTGCGGCTTGGTCGGTCTGTTTCCGCTGCCGCCGCTGGATGCAAATGCCATCTCGAGCGCCATCTCGAGTTACTGGAGCCCGTTCAACGCCTTGCGCGTTGGCAAGGGATTCGCTTGGGGCGCGGCACTGTTCTGGATGCTGCGTCGGGCGGCACCTGACGAACGCCTGCGGACGCGCCTGCTCGGCCTGGGCATGGCAGCGGGGTTGCTGGGCGTCGGCCTGATCGGCGTCTGGGAGCGCTGGCTGTTCGCCGGCCTGGGCGACGCAGCCAGCACCTACCGCATCGTCTCGACCTTCTCGAGCATGCACACCGGCGGCGGCCACATCGAAGCCTACCTGGTCGCCGCCGTGCCGTTTCTGTGGCTGGGCCTGTTCCGCTGGCGCAGCCTGGTCTTCGTCGGCCCGGTGCTGCTGTTGTCGGCCTACGTGATGCTCTACACCGTCGCCCGTGGCGGGGTGCTGGCCTTCGTCGTCATCGCCGCGATCCTGGCCACTGCCACGCTGCGTCGGGCCTGGAGCGGAGGGCTGCAACGCGCTGCCCTGCCGATGGGGGCCATCGCTGTGGTTCTGGCGGTGGTGCTGGCCGGCGCGGTCGCCGGCGGGGGCTACCTGATGCAGCGCTTCGAGCGCTCGGCCGAGGACTGGAACATCCGCACGCAACATTGGCGACTGGCCCTGCGCATGGTCGACGCGGGCGGGTCCAGCGCGCTCGTCGGTGCGGGGCTCGGCACGTTTCCGCGAGCCTACCTGACCCTCGGGCCGACCGACCGGCAGCCGGCGACCTTCGCCATCGTTGCCGATGCTGGTGATGCTTTCCTGCGCATGGGTGTAGGTCAGACGCTGTACCTGGCACAGCGGGTCCCCGTGTCGGCGGGCACCCGGTATCACTTGTCTCTGGCCCTGCGCAGCCGCGGAACGGACGGCGCGCTGGCGGCGCCGCTCTGCGAGAAACAGCTCCTCGACTCGCGGCGCTGCGACTGGTTCCAGGCAGTGGTGCCCGGCGACGGCCGCTGGCACACGCTGAGCCACGACTTCGCACCCGCGACCGTCGGCGCGGGCCCGGCGTGGGAGCACCTCCCGGTCGAGCTGTACTTCCACAATCCCGGCACGTCCGGCGTGGTCGATATCGACCGCGTCAGCCTGACCGACCCCAACGGCCGCGAGTTGATCCACAACGGCGACTTTGCGCAGGGCAGCGACTTCTGGTTCTTCAAGACCCAAAGTCACCTGCCCTGGCACATCAAGAACTTTTGGGTCCACACCTATTTCGAGATGGGGTGGCTGGGGCTGTTGGCGACCGCGGCGCTGGTGCTTGTCGCCGTGTCGCGCCTGGCGCGCGCGGGCTGGCGTGGCAGCCCGCTGGCCTGGGCACTGCTGGCGTCGATTGCCGGCCTGCTGACGGTCGGCCTGTTCGACAGCCTGATCGATGCGCCCCGCCTCGCCACGCTGCTGATCGCTTGGCTGTTCATCGGCGCCAGTTGGCCCAACCTGCCAAACCGACCTCACTAACGGCGTCGCGTCAGCGGGCCGGCCGTGGGATGGATCTGCCGGGCGACCCACAGGCCGGCTGCGTAACCCAGCGCGCCCCCCAGGAATTCAAGCAGCGCGTCGGTGACGTCGGCGTTCTTGCTGGCCAGGGGCAGTTGGCCGGCCTCGATGGCCAGCGCGCAAGCGGCGATCAACAGCATCGCCAAGGCATGCAGCGGCGCTCGCGGCCAACCGGGCGGCAGGCGCCGGATCAACGCGCACAGCAGCGCGCCCAACGGGGCCATGAACAACGTCTTGTGCAGGACCTCGGTGATCGCGCGGAATTCTGTGCCGTAGTAATAGGCCTCGAACGGCACTCGGCCCAGGCCTTCGACCCGGGTGCGCAGGAAGCTGCGATCGAAGTTGAAGTCGAAGGGATACCAGAAGACGACCGCCAACACGCCCAGCCAGACGACGATCGCGGCCAGCCAGGGCAGCAGCCGCGGCCGGCCGGGCGCCGGCGGGGTGCTGGTCGGCGCCGCTCCCTGGCGGAACAGGGCGCAGCCGATCGTCGCGCCCAGGGCGGCGGTCAGGATGTCGGTCACGTCGGACACGCGGCTGAAGACGAACACCTGCAGGAATTCGAGCAGGCTGGCGCTGAACACCGTTGCGGTCCAGGCCTGACCGGCGGCCTTGCGTCCGGTTGCGCGCCACAGAAAAGCCACCGGAACCCAGATGGCGATGTCACTGGCGACGTCGTAGAGCTGGTGCGCCAGGCTCGGGTAGGGCGCCGAGAACGGCAACCAGATGACCTTGCCCTGTCGCCACTTGTGATAGATCTCGACCGGGCTGATCGTCAGGTCCAGCGGCAGCAGGTTGTAGCCGTACAGCAGCAGCAGGTAGACCGTCAGCACGCGGGCGGCGACGCTGGCCGTGCCGCGCGCCAGGGCCAGTGACTGGAACCAGCGCTCGGTGGCCGGGCCGAAACGCCACCACAAGGCGACGCCGACCAGCGCACCGAGCGACTCGGCGACGATGTCGTTGATCGAGACGGTGCGCGGCGGGAAGAAGATCTGCGTGAACTCGATGGCCAGGGCCCAGGCGCCACTGCAGGCGACCACCAGCAGAGCGGCCAGCGGCCGCCAGCCAGCCTGGCGCCGCGGCCAGACCACCCCTGCCCACAGAAACGCCAGGGGAATGAAGAGCAGCAGGTTGGCGACCCAATCGGCGCGCGAGTCGATGCCCAGATTCAGGTACTCGATGGCGCGGAAGCGCTCGACCGCCTCGTCCCAGGGTACCGACCTGTAGGCCAGCGGTACCAGGCTGCCGTAGACCACGAATGCCAGGTACGCGACGGCGAACAGCCACAGCCAGAACGACGTGCTGGCGGCCTGCAGGCCCGGGGCCGGCCGGGACTCGGGCCGTGGACGGACGGGAAGGGTGACGTCAAGTCGGTTCAAGTCGCGATTGTCGGGCGTTCGGCGGTGCTCAAGCCGGGCACAGAGCGGGCCTACCGGTGCGCCAGCGCAGCCCGTTCCCCCTGGACCCTAAAATGCCCGGTTCGCCCGGCTGTGTCGGGCTGTCAGAAGGGCCTCTCCCGTGTTCATCTCTTCCGCCTTCGCCCAGACTGCCGCCGCCGGCAGCACCGAGTCGACCCTCTTCAGCATGGCGCCGCTGGTGCTGATGTTCGTCGTCCTGTACTTCATCATGATCCGCCCGCAGATGAAGAAGCAGAAGGAACACAAGGCCATGCTCGAAGCCTTGGCCAAGGGCGACGAGATCGTCATCGCCGGTGGCGTGCTCGGGCGGGTGACCAAGCTCGGCGAGTCGATGCTGAATGTCGAAGTCGCCAGCGGCGTCGAGGTGCAAGTGCAGCGCACGTCGGTCGTCCAGGTTCTGCCCAAGGGCACCTACAAGTAACCGCCGCGCTGCGTCCCGGGCGCGCTGGCGTTCCGGGCGGCGCGTGCAGGCTG
Source organism: Burkholderiales bacterium (assembly GCA_031359905.1). GTDB lineage: Bacteria > Pseudomonadota > Gammaproteobacteria > Burkholderiales > Burkholderiaceae_C > Rubrivivax. Next base: position 8,333 of record JANMAP010000085.1, read on the forward strand.
CGTGGCGCCGGGCGTCGCGTGGCGGAAGGAAGATGTCTCGATGAACCGCTATCCGTGGTGGAAGTACGCCGTCCTGGCCATCGCCCTGCTGCTGGGCCTGCTCTACACGCTGCCGAACTTCTACGGCGAGGCGCCCGCGGTCCAGGTTTCCGGCGGCAAGGCCACCGTCAAGATCGACGCGGCGATGGTGACGCGGGTGCAGAAGACCTTGGAAGCGGCAGCGATCAAGCCCGACTTCGTGCAGTTCGACGGTAACTCGGTCAAGGCGCGTTTCGGCGACACCGACACCCAGCTGCAGGCCAAGGACGCGATCACCAAGGCGCTGAACCCCGACCCGGCCGACCCGGGCTACATCGTCGCGCTGAACCTGCTGTCGCGCACGCCGGCCTGGATGGCCAGGCTGCGCGCGTTGCCGATGTACCTGGGCCTGGACCTGCGCGGCGGCGTGCACTTCCTGATGCAGGTCGACATGAAGGCGGCGCTCAAGCAGTCGGTCGAGACCAGCACCAGCGACGCCCGCGTCGCATTGCGCGAGAAGAAGATCCGCTTCAGCAACCTGACGCGTGAGGCTGCCGGCCTGAGCCTGCGCCTGCCCGACGCGGCCACCGCCACCGCCGCACGCGACCTGCTCGCCGACCGCCTGCCGGCGATGCAATGGACCCAGGAAGCCGATGGCGACGGCGTGCGCCTGCTCGGCACGCTGTCGCCCAAGGCGGTGGTGCAGATCCAGGGCGACGCGCTGCGCCAGAACATCGACACCTTGCACAAGCGCGTCAACGAACTCGGCGTCGCCGAGCCGGTGATCCAGCAGCAGGGCGCCGACCGCGTCGTCGTGCAGCTGCCCGGCGTGCAGGACACAGCGCGTGCCAAGGACATCATCGGCCGCACCGCGACGCTGCAGATCCGCTTGGTCGAGACCGACACGTCCGCCGCGGCCGAAACCGTGCCGCACCGTAACGACGACGGCAGCACGCGCCTGGTTGGCCTGAAGCGCGAGGTGGTCGTCACCGGCGACCAGCTCAAGCAGGCCGCCGCGACGATCGACAAGGACCAGCGCCCGGCCGTGTCGGTGCGCCTGGACGACATCGGCGGCCGCGCGATGCGCGCGGTGACGCGCGACAACATCGGCAAGCTGATGGCCATCGTGCTGTATGACCGCGGCAAGGGCGAAGCCATCTCGGTGGCCACCATCAACGGCGAGTTCGGCAACGACTTCCAGATCTCCGGCAACTTCACGCCGCAGCAGACCGCCGACCTGGCGCTGCTGACACGCGCCGGCAGC
>JANMAP010000100.1:0-2170 GCA_031359905.1 Burkholderiales bacterium
GCCTTGGGGTGAAGCCAGCGCCGCCGGCTGGCGAACGAGCCGCCGCGCAGCACGCCCCAGTGCCCGCCGGTCCCGTCGACAGCCCGCGTATCGACAGCCCGCGCATCGACAGCCGGACGATCGACAGCCTGCGTTTTGACAGCCTGCGTATTGATCGCCTGCCCATCGACGGCCGGCACCGCGTCGAGCGCGCCCGGCGCTGCAGTGCCGGCTTCCGGCCAGGCGCGGGCGCTGCCGGCCACCCATTCGAACACGTCGCCCCAGACGAAGCCGCGCGCGCCGGCGCCGGCGGCGGCGAGTTCCCATTCGGCTTCGGTCGGCAGACGCCGGCCAGCCCACCTGCACCAGGCTTGCGCCTCGTGGCGGCTGACATGCATCGCCGCCTGCCCGGCCGGCGCCCGCTGCAGACCGGGCAGCGCGCCGGGCCGCGCTGCGGCGCGCTGCACCAGCACGCCGCCGTGCAATTGCTCGACATGGCGCGGCGCGCGCCGGCCTTCGGCCTGCACCCAGGCCCAGCCGGCGTCGGACCAGAACTCGCGGCGGTCGTAGCCCCCGTCGTCGGCGAACTCGCCATAGCGCGCCCAGCTGACGGCCTGGGCGTCGATCTCGAATTCAGGCACCGCCACCGGGTGGGCCCAGCGTTCGTTGTGCGGCACCAGACCCTGTGGTTCGCCCGCGGCGGCCCGCGGGCTGCCCAGCCACCAGCGTTGCGCCGGCAGCCACAGCGGCTCGCGTTCGGCGCGCGCCGGCGGTCCGCCGATCTGCGCGGCCACCTGCAGGGCTTCGCCCAGCCGGTCTTCGTGCAGCAGCGCCTGGCGGAAGAAGTGCAGGCCGGCATCGTCCTCGGTCGCTGCCGCCAGCAGGTCGAGCGTGGTCTCCAGGGTCTGCGCCAGGTAGTCGCGCACCGCGCTGGCGTCCAGGCCGCTGCCATCGTCGGCCAGCCAGGCGGCCAGCCGCGGCTCGGCACCACCCAGCCGCGGCGCGTCGGCAGCGCAGGCTTCGCCGCGCTGGCGCTGGACATGGTTGACGATCCAGTGGTCCTGCCAGGCGCCAGCGCCCAGTGCCAGGCGCAGCGCCGACGCGCTCGGCGCCGCGGCGAGCAGGCGCAGCAGGTGGTTGCGGCTGTCCATCAGCGCCAGCGACAGCAGGTCGCGGCCGGCGTGGCGGATGGCGACGGGGTCGTCGCAGTCGGCCGCGCCGCGCCCGGCGGCCGCGGCTGGACCTGCCGGCTGCTCACTGCCCGACCAGGCCATGGCGGATGGCATACACCGTGAGCTCGGAGTTGTTGCTCAGCTGCAGCTTCTCGAGCACGCGGGCGCGGTACACCGACACCGTCTTCGGCGACAGCGTCAGCTCCTCGGCGATGTCGGCCAGGCGCTTGCCGCTGGCGATCATCACCAGCGTCTGCAGCTCGCGGTCGCTCAACCTGCTGTGCGCGTTATCCGCCGCCGGCGCGGTCAGGCTGTCGACCAGCATCTGGGCGATCTCCGGCGTCACGTACTTGCGCCCCTGCGCCACGGTGCGCACGGCCTGCACGATGAGCTGCGGGTCGCCGCCCTTGTTGACATAGCCGAACGCGCCGGCCCGCAGCGCGCGGATCGCGTACTGGTCTTCGGGGTACATGCTGACCACCAGCACCTTGACCAGCGAGCCTTCGTCCTTCAGCGCGTGCAGTGCGTCCAGGCCGCTGCGGCCGGGCAGGTTGATGTCCAGCACCAGCACGTCGCAGGGCACGCTGCGCGCGGCCTCGCCGCGGCTGCCCGCGGGCGCGGCCTGCAGACGGTCGCGCATCAGCGTGCGCAACTCGCCGTAGTCGCCGGCCTCGCCGACCACGCGGATGTCGGCGGCGTCGGACAGCGTGTCGCGGATGCCGCGCCGGATCAGTGCGTGGTCGTCGCAGAGGATGACTTCGATCATGGCCGGCGTGTCCTCGCGGGTCGCATCAGCGGGTGCTCCAGTCGGCGTGTTCGGCGGCGTCGGCATTGTCGCCGCTGCCCGGCGCACCCGCGGGGGCGTCCAGAGGAATCGACAGGATCAGCGAGGTGCCGCTGCCGCCGCGGCTGCTCAGGTCGACCCAGCCGCCGACCGTCGACGCGCGTTCGTGCAGGCCGCGGATGCCGAAGCTGCGCGCCTTGGCCAGGTCGGCCTGGCCCAGGCCGCGGCCGTTGTC
>JANMAP010000123.1:0-3072 GCA_031359905.1 Burkholderiales bacterium
GGAGGTGCTGCCGGTTTTGCCGCCGGACCTGCGCCCGCTCGTGCCGCTTGACGGTGGCCGCTTCGCCACCAGCGACCTGAACGACCTGTACCGGCGCGTCATCAACCGCAACAACCGCCTGGCGCGGCTGCTGGAGCTGAAGGCGCCGGAGATCATCGTTCGCAACGAGAAGCGCATGCTTCAAGAGGCGGTCGATTCGCTGCTCGACAACGGCCGTCGCGGCAAGGCGATGACGGGTGCGAACAAGCGCGCGCTCAAGTCGCTGGCCGACATGATCAAGGGCAAGAGCGGCCGCTTCCGCCAGAACCTGCTGGGCAAGCGCGTCGACTATTCGGGCCGTTCCGTGATCGTGGTTGGCCCCACGTTGAAGCTCCATCAATGCGGCCTGCCCAAGCTGATGGCCATCGAGCTGTTCAAGCCGTTCATCTTCTCGCGCCTGGAAGCGATGGGCATCGCCACGACCATCAAGGCGGCGAAAAAGGAAGTCGAGAGCGGCACGCCGGTGGTCTGGGACATCCTCGAGGAAGTCATCAAGGAGCACCCGATCCTGCTGAACCGCGCGCCGACGCTGCACCGCCTGGGCATCCAGGCCTTCGAGCCGGTGTTGATCGAAGGCAAGGCGATCCAGCTGCATCCGCTGGTCTGCTCGGCCTTCAACGCCGACTTCGACGGCGACCAGATGGCCGTCCACGTGCCGCTGTCGATCGAAGCCCAGATGGAAGCCCGCACGCTGATGCTGGCGTCCAACAACGTGCTGTTTCCGGCCAACGGCGAACCGTCGATCGTGCCGACGCAGGACGTCGTGCTGGGCCTGTACTACGCGACCCGCGAACGGATCAACGGCAAGGGCGAAGGCATGGTCTTTACCGACCTGCTGGAACTGCAGCGCGCGCTGGACAACGGCGCGGTGGAAGTCACCGCCAAGATTGCCGTGCGCCTGACCGAATGGGTCAAGAAGGACAAGGACAGCGTCGAGTTCGTCGCCGAGACCAAGCTGGTCGACACCACCGTCGGCCGTGCCTTGCTCAGCGAGATCCTTCCCAAGGGCCTGCCGTTCAGCAACATCAACAAGGCGCTGAAGAAGAAGGAGATCTCGCGTCTCATCAACGTCAGCTTCCGCAAGTGCGGCCTGAAGGACACGGTGGTCTTCGCCGACAAGCTGCTGCAAGCCGGCTTCCGGCTGGCCACGCGTGCCGGCATCTCGATCGCCATCGACGACATGCTGGTGCCCAAGGAAAAGCCGGGCCTGATCGAGCGCGCCGAGAAGGAAGTCAAGGAAATCGAACAGCAGTACGTCTCGGGCCTGGTCACCGCGGGCGAGCGCTACAACAAGGTTGTCGACATCTGGGGCAAGACCGGTGACGAGGTGGGCAAGGTCATGATGACCCAATTGTCCAAGCAGAAGGTCGAGGACCGCCACGGCAAGATGGTGGACCAGGAGTCGTTCAACTCGATCTACATGATGGCCGACTCGGGCGCGCGTGGCTCCGCCGCGCAGATCCGTCAGCTGGCTGGCATGCGCGGCCTGATGGCCAAGCCGGACGGCTCGATCATCGAGACGCCGATCACCGCCAACTTCCGCGAGGGCCTGAACGTCCTGCAGTACTTCATCTCCACCCACGGCGCCCGCAAGGGCCTGGCGGACACGGCGCTGAAGACCGCGAACTCGGGCTACCTGACGCGTCGCCTGGTCGACGTGACCCAGGATCTGGTGGTCACCGAAGAAGACTGCGGCACGCACAACGGCATGAACCGCCGCGCGCTGGTCGAAGGCGGCGAGGTCATCGAATCATTGCGCGATCGGATTCTCGGCCGCGTCACGGCGATCGAGGTGCTGCACCCCGAAACCCAGCAGGTGATGATCGGCGCGGCCGAGATGCTCGACGAAGACACCATCGACATGCTAGAGGCGGCCGGCGTCGACGAGGTCAAGGTGCGCACCGCGCTGACCTGCGACACGCGCTTCGGCATCTGCGCCAGGTGCTACGGCCGCGACCTGGGCCGCGGCGGCGTGGTCAACGTCGGCGAGGCGATCGGCGTGATCGCCGCGCAGTCGATCGGCGAGCCGGGCACGCAGCTGACGATGCGCACCTTCCACATCGGTGGTGCGGCGTCGCGTGCGGCGGTGGCTTCGAGCGTCGACGCCAAGAGCGAAGGGATCATCGGCTTCAACGCCACGATGCGCTACGTGACCAACGGCAAGGGCGAACTGGTGGTGATCTCGCGTTCCGGCGAAATCGTCATCAGCGACCAGCATGGCCGCGAGCGCGAACGCCACAAGCTGCCGTACGGCGCGACGCTGAACATCAAGCCCGACCAGCACGTCAAGGCCGGCGCGGTGCTCGCCAACTGGGACCCGCTGACGCGTCCGATCATCACGGAATTCGCCGGCAAGGCGCGCTTCGAAAACGTCGAGGAAGGCGTCACCGTGGCCAAGCAAGTCGACGAGGTCACCGGCCTGTCGACGCTGGTGGTCATCGACCCGAAACGCCGTGGCGCGGCGAAGGTCGTGCGTCCGCAGGTCAAGCTGCTGGACGTGGCCGGTGTCGAGGTCAAGATCCCCGGCACCGACCACGCTGTGACGATCGGCTTCCCGGTCGGCGCGCTGATCCAGGTGCGCGATGGTCAGGACCTGCTGCCCGGCGAAGTGCTGGCGCGGATCCCGATGGAAGGCCAGAAGACGCGCGACATCACCGGTGGCTTGCCGCGGGTGGCCGAGCTCTTCGAAGCCCGTTCGCCGAAGGACGTCGGTCTGCTGGCCGAGATCACCGGCACCATCAGCTTCGGCAAGGAGACCAAGGGCAAGAACCGCCTGCAGATCACCGACCCCGAGGGCCATGTGCACGAGGAACTGATCGCCAAGGAGAAGAACATCCTGGTTCACGAAGGCCAGGTGGTCAACCGCGGTGAACTGGTGGTCGACGGCAGCGCCGACCCGCAGGACATCCTGCGCCTGCTGGGCATCGAGGAACTGGCGCGCTACATCGTCGACGAGGTCCAGGACGTCTATCGCCTGCAGGGCGTGAAGATCAACGACAAGCACATCGAGGTGATCGTGCGCCAGATGCTGCG
>JANMAP010000135.1:0-4982 GCA_031359905.1 Burkholderiales bacterium
TCTACATCATGATCCTGCCGGCCTTCGGGATCGTCAGCGCGATCATCCCGGCCTTCGCCCGCAAGCGCCTGTTCGGCTACACGTCGATGGTCTACGCCACGGCATCGATCGCCATCCTGTCGTTCCTCGTCTGGGCCCACCACATGTACACCACCGGCATGCCGGTGACGGGGCAGCTGTTCTTCATGTACGCGACGATGCTGATCGCCGTGCCCACCGGCGTGAAGATCTTCAACTGGATCGCCACCATGTGGCGCGGCTCGATGACCTTCGAGACACCGATGCTGTTCGCCGTCGGCTTCCTGTTCGTCTTCACGATGGGCGGCTTCACCGGCCTGATCCTGGCCATGGCACCGGTCGACATCCAGCTGCAGGACACCTACTACGTCGTGGCCCACTTCCACTACGTGCTGGTGGCCGGCTCGCTGTACGCGCTGTTCGCCGGCGTGTACTACTGGGGTCCGAAATGGACCGGCGTGATGTACAACGAAACCCGCGGGAAGATCCATTTCTGGGGTTCGTTGATCTTCTTCAACGTCACCTTCTTCCCGATGCACTTCCTGGGCCTGGCCGGCATGCCGCGTCGCTATGCCGACTACCCGATGCAGTTCGCCGACTTCAACATGCTGGCCTCGGTCGGCGCCTTCGGCTTCGGTCTGATGCAGGTCTACTTCTTCGTCTTCGTCGTCGTGCCGATGATGCGCGGCAAGGGCGAGCCGGCGTCGCAGAAGCCGTGGGAAGCCGCCGAAGGGCTGGAATGGGAAGTGCCGTCCCCGGCGCCCTGGCACACCTTCGAGAACCCGCCCAAGCTCGACGCCAGCGCCACCCGCGTGCTGGCCTGAAGGCGGCGTCATCGCACCACCACCGTCCATGGCCCAGTCCGAGCAGCAGCGCAAGGCCAACCTGCGACTGGCATTGATCCTGGCATCGATCGCGTTGTTGTTCGGCGCGGGCTTCGTCGCCAAGGTCCTGCTCTTCGGGCGCTGACGGCCATGGCGATCGTCAAGGGCCTGATGGCCGACAACCGGCGCATGCTGGGCAAGCTGCTGGTCGTGGCGGTGGCGATGTTCGGCTTCGGCTACGCGCTGGTGCCGATGTACCGTTCGATCTGCGAGGCGCTGGGCATCAACGTGCTGTCGCTGTCCGACCAGCGCACTGCCAGCGGCAGCTGGACCGGGCGCCAGGCGCCGGCCAACACCCAGGTCGACCTGAGCCGCACCATCACCGTCGAGTTCGACGCCAACTCGCGCGGGCCGTGGGACTTCAAGCCGGCCCAGCGTTCGCTGCAGGTCCACCCCGGCGAGGTGACCACCGTGATGTACGAGTTCCGCAACGTGCAGAACCGGGCCATGTCGGCGCAAGCCATCCCGAGCTACGCGCCGCACCAGGCCAGCCCGCACTTCAACAAGCTGGAGTGCTTCTGCTTCAGCGAATACACGCTGGCACCAGGCGAGTCCAAGCGCTGGCCGGTGGTCTTCGTGATCGACCCCAAGCTGCCGCGCGACGTCACCACCATCACGCTGTCGTACACCTTCTTCGAGGTCGGCGGCAAGACGCCCCCTGCGCCGATAGGCGCTGTCGGTCAGGTGACGCCAGCAGGCGCTGTCGGACCGGCAGCGCCAGCCGGCACAGTGGTCCAGGGTGCCCGGCTGTGAGCGAATTCAAATCGGTCGTCGAACGCCGCGGCTCGCTGTTGCAGACGATGCGCGCGGTGGCCTGGTCGTTCCTGGGCATCCGGCGCTCGGCCGACTACGAGCGCGACGTGCAAAGGCTGAACCCGGTGCATGTGATCGTTGCCGGGCTGCTCGGTGCGGCTTTGTTCATCGGCGCGCTGGTGTTGCTGGTGCGCTGGGTCGTCAGCAGCGGCGTGGCGGCCTGAGCAGCGACTTTTCAAAGAAGATCATTCGGTTCGAGGAGAAACAGATCCATGTCAGTCAGCACCCCTGCGGGAAGCGCCCCGTACTACTACGTGCCATCGCCGTCTCGCCACCCGGTGCTGGTGGCGTTCGGCCTGTTCCTGGTCATCTTCGGCGCGGGTCAATGGATCAACGGTGCCGGCTGGGCGGCGTACGTGCTGCTGGCCGGCGTGGTGGTCTGGCTGTCGGTGCTGTTCCAGTGGTTCCGTGAGGCCATCAGCGAGAGCGAAAGCGGGCTGTATTCCGACCGCATCGACGTGTCGTTCCGTTGGAGCATGAGCTGGTTCATCTTCAGCGAGGTGATGTTCTTCGCCGCCTTCTTCGGCGCGTTGTACTGGGCCCGGGTGCATTCGGTGCCCGCGCTTGGCAACCTCGACCACCAGATCCTGTGGCCCGACTTCAAGGCCATCTGGCCCAGCGCCGGCGGCGGCGTGACGGCATCGCCGGCCGGCACGGTCGAACCCTTCGCCACTGTCGGGCCGTGGCCGCTGCCGACCGTGAACACCGCGCTGCTGTTGACCTCCGGCGTCACGCTGACCATCGCGCACCACGCGTTGATTGCCGGCCAGCGGGCCAAGACGATCGTCTGGATGTGGATCACGGTGGCCCTCGGCGCGACCTTCGTCGGCGTGCAGGCCTTCGAATACCACCATGCCTACACCGAGCTGAACCTCAAGCTGAGCTCGGGCATCTTCGGCAGCACCTTCTTCATGCTGACCGGCTTCCACGGCTTCCACGTCTTCATCGGCATGCTGATGTTGACCTTCATCACGCTGCGCTTGATGAACGGCCACTTCACCCCGCAGCGTCACTTCGGCTTCGAAGGAGCGGCCTGGTACTGGCACTTCGTCGACGTGGTCTGGCTCGGCCTGTACTTCTTGGTCTATTGGCTCTGAGGCTGCCGGCCGCCGCACAAAAAACGCCGCGCGAAGCGGCGTTTTGTTTTGCGCGTCCGGGTGAACGCGGTCAATGCACGAGCGGGATGCCCGTCGGCCGCACCCAGCCCATGGACCAGCTCAGCAGGATGATCAGGAACAAGGCTACCGACAGGCCGACGCGAACGGCCAGCGCGCGCGCCATGCGGCTGCTGCGCCGACCGTCGCCGTCCTTGTCCTTGCGCAGCATGAACACGCCAGCCGCGGCCAAGGACACGAGCACGGCGACCAGCATCAAACACATCAGCAGCTTCATCGCATCGGATTATCCGCGGCGGGTGGCGGCCCGGAGGGGCGCCGCGTGAAAGGCCGTGCTTGGGTCGTCCTGCTGGCCGCGCTGGCCACCTCGGCGTTGACCGCGCGGCTGGGACTCTGGCAGCTCGACCGGGCGTCGCAGAAGAACGCGTTGCAGGCCACCCTGGACACCCGGCGCGCGCTGCCGCCGCTAGATGCCGCGGTCCTGGCGCGCGACGCCGCAGCCGCCAGCCTGCAGTACCACCGCGCCGTCCGGCTCGAAGGCCGCTGGCTGCACCAACACACCGTCTATCTCGAAAATCGCCAGATGAACGGCCAGCCCGGATTCTTCGTCGTCACGCCGCTGCTGCTGGCTGATGGCAGCGCTGTCGCCGTGCAGCGGGGCTGGCAGCCGCGCGATCTGCTCGACCGCACCCGCGTCGTCGCGCCGCCGGCGGATGGCGGTGCGCAACACCGGGTGTCCGGTCGCATCGCCCCGCCTCCGTCGCGGTTGTACGACTTCTCCGGCGCGGCGTCGGGAGCCATCCGCCAGAATCTGGAACTTCCTGCCTATGCCGGCGAGGTCGGGCGCACGCTGCGGCCCCTGTCGGTGATCCAGGAAGACGGCCCCGACACGCCCGCCGACGGGCTGTTGCGTCAATGGCCCCGCCCGGCCGCCGACGTGTACAAGCACCACGGTTATGCCTTCCAGTGGTTCGCCCTCGCGGCGCTCATCCTCGGCCTGTATGTCTGGTTCCAACTCATCCGCCCACGACGCCGCACTTGAGCCGCTGCGCATGACGGTGCACAGCGTCACGGCGCCCGATCTCGACGCCGACCGCCGCCGCACCGCGCGCGGGCGGTTGAAGATGCTGCTGGTCCTGCTGGTCTGCGCAGCGCCGGTCATCGCGTCGTACTTCACCTACTTCGTGCTGCGGCCGGCCGCGCGCAGCAACTACGGCACGCTGATCCTGCCAACGCGCGGGCTGCCGCCGCTGGCACTGCGCAGCATCGACGGACAGCCGGTCAGCGCTGCATCGCTGAAGGGCCAGTGGCTGCTGATTGCAGTCGGCCCGAGCGTCTGCGACGCGGCCTGCGACCGGCGCTTGTTCACCCAGCGCCAGCTGCGCGAGATGCTGGGCCGCGAGCGCGAGCGCGTCGACAAGGTGTGGCTCATCACCGACGGCCAGGTGCCCGCGCCAGCGCTGCGCTCCAGCGCCGACGCGAAGCCGGCGTTGACGATGCTGCTGGCCGACGACGCTGCCGTGGCGGGCTGGCTGTCTCCCGAGCCGGGGCAGGCGCTGCAGGACCATCTGTACCTCGTCGACCCATTGGGGGAGTGGATGATGCGTTTTCCGGTCGACCCCGACCCGACTCGCGTCAAGCGCGACCTCGAACGCGTGTTGCGCGCGTCGGCGTCCTGGGACCTGCCGGGGCGGTGAATGAATCTCCCCCGTAGCGCCTTCGGCGCCTCCCCCCAGGGGGCGACGCCATCGGACCGGCAGAGCCGGTTCCGCAGCGTCCGCTGGGTCGGTGCGGTGCTGCGGGGTTCTTGAGGATGGACAGCAGCAGCGCCCTGGTCGACTTGGCGCCCGCCGCCCGGCTTGCGCTGCTGGCCCTGGTCATCGCGCTGCTGCCGCTGTCGTGGTGGTGGCTGCGCCAGCGCGCCGCCGACACCCGGGCGCGGCTGGCCGCGCTGACCGCGCTGACGCTGTTCCTAACCTTCGACCTGATCGTCTTCGGCGCGTTCACGCGACTGTCGGATTCCGGCCTGGGCGGCCCGGACTGGCCGGGCTGCTACGGCCAGGCCAGCCCGCTGGGCGCGCGCGAGGCGATCGACGCCGCGCAGGCCGCGATGCCCGGCGGGCCGGTGACCTGGTCCAAGGCCTGGATCGAG
>JANMAP010000142.1:0-2457 GCA_031359905.1 Burkholderiales bacterium
GTTGAGGGGATCGGGGAGCATTCATGTCGCGCAGCGACGTGATGTGCTGACCAGCACCCTGCCGTCCTGGATCAGTTGCCAGGCCAACTGATTGAGGGCGCGACGGCAAACGGTGCACGTCGCGCGATGTGGGGGCACCCATGTCGCGCGGTGGCGTGACGGGCTCAGCGGAATCCGTTGGGGCGCGGCCAACCTTCTGCGCTAAATTGGGTCTTGCTTCCGGCCGCACGGCCGGGCGAGGAGTTCGCGATGCCCATGGTCTTCATCGGAGTGCTGCTGCTGTTGGCCAAGATGGCCGACTTCGGCCCCACCGCGGCCTGGTCGTGGTGGATCGTGCTGTCGCCATTCGCCGCTGCCACGATCTGGTGGGCGATCGCCGATTCGACCGGCATCACCCAGCGCCGGGCGATGCGCAAGATGGACGAACGCAAGGCCGCACGGCGCGAGAAGGCGATGGAGTCGCTGGGCCTGGACCACAAGCGCGCGCGCCAGGTCGAAGCGACGCGGGCCGCCGCGCAGCGCCGCGCGACCACGATGTCGGCGTCGACCGAAGCAGCATCGCCATCCGACCCCAACCGGCGCGAACCGCGGCCGTGAGGCGGGCCGCCCGTGCAGCCGCCCCGCGGGCGACGCGCGGTCACTCGCTGTCGAGCACCGCGCCGCGGCTGGCGCTGTTGGCGTTCTTTGCGAACTTGGCCAGGACGCCGCGCACGTAACGCGGCGCCGGCGCCGTCCAGGCGGTGCGGCGGCGGGCGATCTCCGCCTCGGCGACATTCAGCTGCAGCAGCAGCTGGCGCGAATCGATGGTGATGCTGTCGCCCTCGTGCACCAGTGCGATCAAGCCGCCAGCGAACGCTTCCGCCGCGACATGGCCGACGACCATCCCCCAGGTCCCGCCGCTGAAGCGGCCGTCGGTGATCAGGCCCACGCTTTCGCCCAGCCCCTGGCCGATCAGCGCGCCGGTCGGCGCCAACATTTCCGGCATGCCCGGCCCACCCTTGGGGCCCAGGTAGCGCAGCACCATCACGTCACCGGCGACGATCTTGCCGGCCATGATGGCCGCCAGCGCGCTCTGCTCGTCATCGAAGACCCGGGCCGGGCCGGTGATGACCGGGTTCTTCAACCCGGTGATCTTCGCCACACAGCCTTCGGGGCTGAGGTTGCCTTTCAGGATCGCCAGATGGCCTTCGGCATACATCGGGTTGCCGAGCGGCCGGATGACGTCCTGGTCGCTGCGCAGTGCGGGTATGTCTGCCAGGTTCTGCGCCACCGTCTTGCCGGTGATCGTGATGCAGTCGCCGTGCAGCAAGCCGGCGTCGAGCAGCACCTTCATGACCGCGGGGATGCCCCCCGCGCGGTGCAGATCGATCGCCAGGTACCTGCCGCTCGGTTTCAGGTCGCAGAGCACCGGCGTGCGCCGTCGCACGCGTTCGAAGTCGTCGATGCTCCACTCGACTTCCGCCGCATGCGCGATGGCCAGGAAGTGCAGCACCGCGTTCGTGCTGCCGCCGGTCGCCATGATCACCGCCACGGCGTTCTCGATGGCCTTCTTGGTGACGATGTCACGCGGCTTCAAGTCGGCCTTCACGGCGTCGACCAGCACGCGCGCGGCGTCCTGCGTGTGGGCGACGATGGGGTCTTCGACGTTGGCCATCGTCGATGTGAAGGGCAGGCTCATGCCCAGCGCCTCGAAGGCCGAACTCATGGTGTTCGCGGTGTACATGCCGCCGCAGCTGCCGCTGCCCGGAATCGCCCGGCGCTCGATCTGGCAGAAGTCTTCCTCGCTCATCTTGCCGGCGCTGAACTGGCCGACCGCTTCGAAGACGCTGACGATGTTCAGGTCCTGGCCCTTGTAGCGCCCGGGCAGGATGGTGCCGCCGTAGACGTAGATGGCCGGTACGTTGGCGCGCAGCATGCCCATCATGCCGCCGGGCATGTTCTTGTCGCAGCCGCCGATGACCAGCACGCCGTCCATCCACTGGCCGCCGACGCAGGTTTCCACGCAATCGGCGATGACTTCGCGCGACACCAGGCTGTACTTCATGCCTTCGGTGCCCATGGCCATGCCGTCGCTGATCGTCGGCGTGCCGAAGACCTGCGGGTTGGCGCCGGCAGCCTTCAACCCGGCCACTGCCGCATCGGCCAGCTTCTGCAGCCCCGAATTGCACGGCGTGATCGTGCTGTGGCCGTTGGCCACGCCGATCATCGGCTTGCCGAAGTCGCCTTCGGTGTAGCCCATCGCGTAGTACATGGACCGGTTGGGCGCGCGGGCCACCCCTTCGGTGATGTTCTTCGATCGGCGGTTGGCAGCAGTCATGCGGGTGTCTCCTGGGGCTCCCTGGGGAATGCGCGAGTTTATCGAGCCGCGGCGGCGGGCCGGCACCACGACGCGTGGACAATCGCCCGGTCCTCAAGGAGCCCCGACCGATGCTTGTGCATCCCCAGTTCGACCCCGTG
>JANMAP010000173.1:0-26141 GCA_031359905.1 Burkholderiales bacterium
GCGCCAACCTTGGTCGCGGCGAGTTCGCCGCCCTTGAACAGCATCAGCGTCGGGATGCCGCGGATGCCGTACTTCGCAGGCACGTCGCGGTTCTCGTCGACGTTCATCTTGGCGATCTGCAGTCGCCCGTCGTAGGTCTTCGAGACCTCGTCGAGGATCGGCGCAATCATCTTGCACGGGCCGCACCACTCGGCCCAGTAGTCGACCAGCACCGGCTTGTCGGCTTCGAGAACGTCGCTGCCGAAAGAATCGTCGGTGATGTGCTTGATCAGATCGCTGCTCATGAAGGGGTCTCCGCTCGCGTGGGGTGGCGACCGTCCAGGAACACGGTCGAAAGACGCAGCACGATTTTCGCACAGCACTCTGCCTGCGGCACGCGGTGCGATCGCCCGCAGCCGCTGGCACACGGGCGAACTGGCAGCCGTTGCGCCCCTTGTTCAGACCATCGGCATGGCCCGGCTCGCAGTGGAATCGATCTCCATGTCTGCCCACAGCAACGATCCGCCATTGCCTGCCCGATCTGCGGCGGTGCGCCAGTTCGGGCGCTGGCAGTTGCTGCAGTTGCTCGGCAAGAGCGAACGCACGATGGCTTGGCGGGTCGCCGACCCCCGAACCGATCAGGAATTGCTGCTGGTCCTGCCGCGCCTGCAGCCCGCCGATGCCGCTGCCCTGGAGCGCTGGCAGGCGGGCATGCGCCAGGCCGCTCGCCTGTCGCACCCGCAGCTGGCTGCGGTGATCGATATTGGCGTGCGCGATGGCTGGCCGTATGCGGCCTATGACCTGCTCGACGCGGCCACCTTCGCCGACCGTGTGCCCTCGCAGGGGCTGCCCGGCTCCGAGGCGGCGCAGCTCGTTGCGCAGACCCTGCGCGGCCTGGCCTATGCACACGAAGCCGGGGTTGCCCACCACGATCTGCAGCCATTTCTGATCCTGATCAGCGACAGCGGCGCGCTGCGCGTCGCCGGTCTCGCCGTTGCCAGCCAGAGCGCCAGCGCCGAGGCGGTGCCCGCGCAACGGCTCGACCCGACCGAGCCCAGCGCCCTGCGTGCCCACCGCGAAGCGGCGACCCGCGACGCCCTGTCCGCCGGCGTGCTTTTGCACGTGGCGCTGAGTGGCCACGGCGCGTTCGACGAGCCCGACATCGGGCGCGTGCTGAGCCGGCTGCCGCCGCTGGGTCGTGAAGTCCTGCGCCTGCCGTGGACCCTGGCCCAGCCGGTCGCTGACCCGTTGCGCGCCATCGCCAACCGCGCCACCGACCGCCAGGAGCGCCAGCGTTACCGCAACGCGCGAACCCTGTGCAATGCGCTGGAGGGCTGGCTGCAGACCGATGCCGGCGGCGGCGGCCCGCTGGCCCTGCTGGCCGACCGCCTGCGCGCCGCCGGCGTGCTGCCGTCGTCGCCGGGTGCAGCGGCACGCGCGGCCCGCCTGGCGCGCATGGAGCGCGAGCGGACCAACGAACTCGCCGAAGTCGTGCTTCAGGATCTGGCCCTGGCCTTCGAGATGCTGCGCCTGGTCAACGCGGCGCAGGTCCGCGGCGCCCAGGTGGCCGGCAGCGGCCCGGTGCTGACGGTGCGCCGGTCCATCGCCATGCTCGGCCTGGACGGCGTGCGCCATGCCGCCAACGCGCTGCGCCCTTGGCCCGGTCCGCTCGACGACAAGCAGGCCGCCGAGCTCGATCGCCTGATCGAGCGCTGCAAGCGCGCCGGCCGTGTCGCGATGGCCCTGCGCCCGGCCCCCTACGACGGTGAGGTGGTCTATCTGGTGGCGCTGTTGCAGAACCTCGGCCGCCTGCTGGTGCAGTACCACTTTCCCGATGAAGCCCAGCAGATTCGTCGTCTGATGCAGGCGCAGCCGTCGGCGCGCGACGGCGAACACGAGGATCCGGGGATGAGCGAGGAAGGCGCGGCCTACGCCGTACTCGGCGCGGGTGTCGAAGCCATCGGCGCCGCCGTCGTGCGCCAGTGGGGGTTGGGTGACGATGTGCTGAGCATGGTCCGCCGCCTGCCGGTGGCCACACCGGTGCGGTCGGTCGATGCCGACGATCAACTGCTGCGCGCGGTCGGCAGCTGTGCCAACGAAGTCGTCGACGCCATGGATGAGTCTGGTGCCAGGCAGCAGGCTGCCTTGCAGCGCGTCGTGCAGCGCTACGGTCGTCTGCTGAACCTGCAGCTGCGTGACCTGCAGGCGTCCCTGCAAGACCGGCCGGTCGAAGCGATCGCCCAGACCGTGCAGGGCGGGCTCGACGAGCTGGTGCCGGCTGCGGCGGGCAGCCTGCGCAGCAGTCTCGGCGCGCGGGGCGGGCGATGAGAGCCGAGGCGTCGACGGCACCGCGGAGCCTGGCGCGCTTCGAGCTGCTGCGCGTGCTCGGCCGGGGCGCGCAGGCAACCGTCTGGCTGGCCCACGATCCGCGGCTGGACCGCGACGTGGCCGTCAAGCTGCTCGATGCCGCGGCCGACGCGATGTCGGTCAGCCAGTGGCTGGACGAGGCGCGTGCCGTCAGCCGGCTGGCCCATCCGAACATCGTTCCGGTGTTCGAAGCCGACGAGGTCGACGGACAGCCCTACCTGGTGTTCGAATATGTCGCCGGGCCGACGCTGTCGCAGGCGCGCCAGCAGCGCCCCGTCTGGCCGGCCCGCGAGGCGGTGGAACTGGTGCGCGGGGTGCTCGACGCCCTGGCCGCGGCGCATGGCCAGGGCATCGTGCACCGCGACCTCAAACCTTCCAACGTGCTGCTGGGCTGCGACGGGCGGCCCCGGGTGATGGACTTCGGCATCGCCGCACGGCTGCCGGCGGCGACCGACGGCCGCAGCCTTGGCCGCACGAATGGACGCATCGAGGGCCGCATCGATGGCCGGATTGATGGCCGCACGAATGGCCCCACGAATGGCCGCACCGATGGCCGCACCGATGGCCGCATCGACGGCGTTCAGGCCGGCGCGGACGGACGCGTGGTCGGCACGCCGGGCTACATGTCGCCCGAGGCCGCGCGCGGCGAAGCCCCCGCACCGGCGATGGATGTGTTCGCTGCCGGCGTGATGCTCGGCGAGCTGCTCAGCGGCCGGCCGCTGCTCAACGAGACGAACGCGCTGCGTGCCGTGCAGCGCGTGCAGCACGAAGACCTGCTGTTGCCGGTCGACATCCAGATCGACGACGGCCTGCGCGGCATCGTGCAGCGCGCGCTGTCGCGCGACGCGCGGGCGCGCTACGACGGCGCGCGGTCGATGCATTCCGCGCTCTCGGCCTGGCTGGACGGCGCCGATCCAGCGCCGGCCGATCTCTGTGGCCAGCACGGCACGCTCGACTTCCTGCTGCGCCGCATGCGCCACAAGACCGACTTCCCGGCGCTGTCCGAATCAGTGGTTCGCATCCAGCGCGTGGCGACCTCCGAGACCGAGAGCCTGGCCAGCCTGTCCAGCGAGATCCTCAAGGACGTGGCGCTGACCAACAAGCTGCTGCGGATGGTCAACACCGCGCATTTCAGCCAGGCCGCCGGTGGCGGCGTCAGCACGGTGTCACGGGCGGTCGCCCTGGTCGGCTTTGCCGGCATCCGCAACATGGCCTTGTCGGTGGTGCTGCTCGAGCACATGGGCGACAAGGCGCACGCCAACCAGCTGAAGGAAGAATTCGTCCGAGCGCTGATGACCGGCATGCTGGCCAGCGAGCTGGCGACCGTGTCGCGTGAAGGCGAAGAAGCGTTCCTCGCGTCGATGTTCCAGAGCCTCGGCCGCTTGCTCACCGAGTACTACTTCGCCGAGGAAGCAGTGCAGATCCGCCAGCGCCTGCCGGCCGAAGGCGCCAGCCCTGCCGAGCGCGAGGCTGCGGCGGTCAAGGTCCTGGGCATCGGATTCGAGGAACTGGGCGCCGGCGTGGCCCGCGCGTGGGGCCTGCCCGACAGCCTGCAGCGCGCGATGCGCTCGCCCGAGGGCGACGCACCGTCGCGGCCAGCAAATGGGGCCGTCGACCGCCTGCGTTGGTTGGGCCGCAGCGCCAATGCGCTGACCGACGCGCTGCTGATCAGCGATCCGCTGGCCCAACAGCAGGCGCTGGCGGCAGTGGCCGAACGCCATGCCGCCGTGCTCGGCATGTCGATGCGCGACATCCTGGCGCGCACCCAGGAGTCTCGGACGCGCTTGTCGCAGATGACCCAGGCGATGGGCCTGAGCGTGCCCGCCGGCGCACCAGCACGCCGCCTGCTCGACAGCGTGGTTCGCGGCGGCGCCGCCCCCAAGGTCGCGGCCCTGCCGGACCGCACACTGGTCCAGGGACGTCCGTCCGCCGCAGCGCCGACGGGGGTGGCCCCGCCGGCCGGCGTGGCCCTGGCCGAAGGCCTGCAATCGATCACCCGGGCGGTTGCCGGTGGCCAGACTCGCCTCAACGATGTCTTGCGCATGGTCCTCGAGACGATGCATCTGGCGATGGACTTTCGCTGTGTCGTCTTCTGCCTGCGCGATGCGCGCAGCGGCCAGTTGACCGGGCGCTTCGGTCTGGGCAGCGACGCTGCGTCGGTGAGTGCGGCCTTCCGCGTCACGCCCAGCGCCACGGCCGCCAGCGACCTGTTCGGCGCGCTGTGCAGCCGGGGTGCCGACACCCTGATCGCCGACGCCGGCAGTGCCAGCGTGGCGCAGCGCCTGCCTGCCTGGTACCGCCAATCGGTGGCGGCGTCGACCTTCCTGCT
Organism: Burkholderiales bacterium; assembly: GCA_031359905.1. Taxonomy (GTDB): domain Bacteria; phylum Pseudomonadota; class Gammaproteobacteria; order Burkholderiales; family Burkholderiaceae_C; genus Rubrivivax. The sequence goes on from JANMAP010000173.1 coordinate 4,676, forward strand.
GCTGCCGCTGATGCTCAAGGGCGCGCCGTTCGGGCTGATCTACGCCGACAAGGCGCGGGCCGGCAGCATCGTGCTGGGCGACCAGGACCTGGGCCTGTTGAAGTCGCTGCGCGACCAGGCGGTGGCGGCCTTCGCCCGCGCCAGCGGCTGAAGGGCGGGCCGGCGCCGGGTCAGCGCCGAGTCAGCGCCGGGCTGGCGATGGAACAGCGCCGGAACAGCGCCGGAACAGCGCCACCCCACCGTCACGGCTGGTCACACGCCGGCCGGGCCGACGTCGAATGATGCGGGCAACGGCTGCGCTCCGCGACCCGCGTGGCGCCGGCGATGGGGGCCGAGCCTCGGTCTGTCTGCTGGAGAACGATCCGTGGTGAAGCCAACCGCGCTGCTGTGCGCGATCGGCCTGACGCTGGCCCTGCCGGTGCTGGCGCAGGTCAAGAAGGTCGAGTCCACGACTGCCGAAGCGTCGACGATGGAGCGCGCGCAGCGCCAGGCGTCGAACCCGCTGCGCGCGATCCTGGAAGCCAGCAGGTTCCAGCGCAAACCGGCCGACCGCGACCCGCCCGCCGATGACGCGGTGCGCCGCAGCGCTGCGCCGCGGTCTGAGGTGGCTTTGGTCGTCACCACCGCCGCCGCGCCCGCCAGCGTGCTGCCAGCGGCGACGCGCGAGCCCGCTGCGGCTGGCACGGCGGTCTTGGCGCCGATGAGCGGGTCGCCGGTCGCGACTGTCGCTGCGCTGGACAGCATCGATGCGATGGCCACCCCGACGGCGCTGTCGGTTGCGGAAGGCCTGCTCGCAGTGCCGCCCGCCGGCCCGGCGGGCGCGGACGCGCGGCCCCGGATCGTCAAGCGGGTCGAGCCTGCCCTGCCGGCTGGACTCATCGTCACGCTTCCTCGCGGCATCGAAGTGATCGCGGAGTTGCAGTTGCGGCGCGACGGCAGCGTGGCAAGCGTCACGCTCTTGCCGCCCGCGCCGCGCGCCTTGCAACGCCATGTGACCGAGGCTTTGGAGCAATGGCGCTACGAACCGATGGCCGAGGACCGCCTGCATCGCGTGCAGCTGCTCTTCGACATCCCGCCGTGACGCGCCGGGTGCGGCGCCGTCAGGTCGGCAGCAGGGCGTGCAAGGCGCGGTCGAGGCCGCCCTCGGTGATCGACAGCATGGCTTGATCCTGCACCGCGGGCTTGGCGTGAAAAGCGATCGACAGGCCCGCCTCGGCCATCATCGGCAGGTCGTTGGCGCCGTCGCCGACAGCGATGGTCTGCGCCGTGCCGATGCCCATCAGGCTGGCGACTTCGAGCAGCACGCGGCGCTTCTCGGCGCCATCGACGACCTCGCCCCAGGGCTGGGAGACCAGCGCCCCGGTCAGCCGGCCGTCTTCGATCTGCAGGACGTTGGCGCGCGCGAAGTCCAGCTGCAGACGCTGGCGAACACGCTCGCTGAAGAACGTGAAGCCGCCGGAGACCAGCAGCGTGCGCAGCCCGGCCGCCTGGCAGGCGGCGACGAATTCCGCCACGCCGGGGTTGAGCTGCAGGCGCTGTTCAGCGACCTCGCGCAGCGCCGCTTCGGGTACGCCGCGCAGCAGGGCCAGGCGCCGGCGCAGGCTGTCGCGGTAGTCGCTGATCTCGCCGCGCATCGCCGCGTCGGTGATCGCCGCGACCTCGGCCTTGCGCCCGGCGGCGGCAGCGATCTCGTCGATGCACTCGATGTTGATCAGCGTCGAGTGCATGTCGAAGGCCACCAGCCTGAAGTCGGCCAGGCGCAGCGGCGGCGTGAAGCCGCGGGCGAACAGGCCGGGGGCGATCTCGACCGGCGCCGGGCGGGGGCTCATGCCGGGCTCCGCGCCGGTTGGCCCAGCGCGCGCAGCACGTCGCGCAGGTAGTGCGCGCGGTCGGCCGGGCCGGCGATCTCGCGCTCGATCCGCAGCTTGTGGTTGCCGGCCAGCTTGACGGCGCGATTCTTCTGCACCAGCTCGACGATGCGCTGGGCCTCGATCGGCGCCTTGTCGCTGAAGGTGATGTTCATCAGCTTCGGGCTGGCGTCGATCTTCAGCACGCCGTAAGGCCGCGCCAGCACGCGCAGACGGTGGGTGTCGAACAAGGTCTGGCCCTGCGCCGGCAGCTTGCCGAAGCGGTCGGTGATCTCTTCGAGCAGGCTGTCGATGGTCTCGGCCTTGTCGGCGGTGGCCAGGCGTTTGTACAGGCTCAGGCGCACCTGCACGTCACCGCAGTAGGCATCCGGCAGCAGGGCCGGCGCGTGCAGGTTGATCTCGGTGGTGGCCGCCAGCGGGCTCAGCAGGTCGGGTTCGCGGCCGGCGCGCAGGCTGCGCACGGCCTCGGCCAGCATGTCGTTGTAGAGCTGGAAGCCGACCTCCATCATGTTGCCGCTCTGGTGTTCGCCGAGCACCTCGCCGGCGCCGCGGATCTCCAGGTCGTGCATCGCCAGGTAGAAGCCGCTGCCCAGCTCTTCCATCTGCTGGATGGCTTCCAGCCGCAGCGCCGCGGCCTTGGTCAGGCTCTGGACATCGGGCACCAGCAGGTAGGCGTAGGCCTGGTGGTGGCTGCGGCCGACGCGCCCGCGCAGCTGGTGCAGCTGGGCCAGGCCGAACTTGTCGGCGCGGCTGATGACGATGGTGTTGGCCGTCGGCACATCGATGCCGGTTTCGATGATCGTCGAGCACAGCAGCACGTTGTGGCGCTGGGCGACGAAGTCGCGCATCACCTGTTCGAGTTCTCGCTCGGGCATCTGGCCGTGGGCCACGGCGATGCGCGCCTCGGGCAGCAACTCCTGCAGCTTCTGGCGCCGGTTCTGGATCGTCTCGACCTCGTTGTGCAGGAAGTACACCTGGCCGCCGCGCTTCAGCTCGCGCAGCACCGCCTCGCGGATCACGCTCGTTCCCTCGTCGCGCACGAAGGTCTTGATCGCCAGCCGGCGCTGCGGCGCGGTGGCGATCACGCTCAGGTCGCGCAGACCCTCGAGCGCCATGCCCAGCGTGCGCGGGATCGGCGTGGCGGTCAGTGTCAGCACGTCGACATCGGCGCGCATGGCTTTCATCGCTTCCTTGTGGCGCACGCCGAAGCGGTGTTCCTCGTCGATGATCAGCAGGCCCAGCCGCGCAAAATGGACGTCCGCGCTCAGCAGCTTGTGCGTGCCGACGACGATGTCGACGGTGCCCGCGGCGATGCCCTCGACCGCTGCCTTGACTTCCTTCGGACTGCGAAAGCGCGACAGCTCGGCCACCTTCACCGGCCACTTGCCGAAGCGATCGACGATGGTCTGATAGTGCTGCTCGGCGAGCAGCGTGGTCGGGGCCAGGATGGCGACCTGCTTGCCGCCGATCACCGCCACGAACGCAGCGCGCAGGGCGACCTCGGTCTTGCCGAAACCGACGTCGCCGCAGACCAGGCGGTCCATCGGCTTGGGGCTCACCAGGTCCTGGATCACCGCGTGGATCGCGGCGCGCTGGTCGGCGGTTTCCTCGAAGCCGAAGCTGGCGGCGAAGGCCTCGTAGTCGTGCGGGCTGAAGCGGTGCGCGAAGCCTTCGCGTGCCGCCCGGCGGGCGTACAAATTGAGCAGTTCGGCGGCGGTGTCGCGCACCTGTTCGGCGGCCTTGCGACGCGCCTTTTCCCATTGGCCGGACCCCAGCCGGTGCAGCGGCGCTTCGTCGGCGCTGACGCCGGTATAGCGGCTGATCAGGTGCAGCATCGCCACCGGCACGTACAGGGTGGCCTTGTCGGCGTATTCGAGATGCAGGAACTCGCTGACCCCGCCTTCGTTGGCACCCAGGTCGATGTTGATCAGCCCGCGGTAGCGCCCGATGCCGTGGTTGATGTGGACCACCGGGTCGCCGAGCTTGAGCTCTGACAGGTCCTTGATGAGCGCGTCGACGCTGCTGACCTGTTCCTGCTTGCGCCGCTTGCGCGCCAGCGGCGTGGTCGCGAAGAGTTCGGTCTCGGTGATGAACTGGACCGAGACCGGCAGCGGCGCGGCGTCAGGTTCATGCCAGTGGAAGCCTTCGGCCAGTGGCGCGGCGGCGATCGCCACCTTCTCGTCGCCGTCGAGAAATTCCTGCAGCGAATCGACCGCCGGCACATCGATGCGGTGGTCGCGCAGCAATTCCAGCAGGCTCTCGCGGCGGCCGTCGCTTTCGGCGACCAGCAACACGCGGTGGGCGGTGCTTCGCAGGTGCGCTTCCAGCAGGCCCAGCGGCTCGGTGCCGCCGCGCTCGACGCTGACATCGGGCAGCGGGCGCGCCCAGGCGGTGGCCAGCGGCGCGTCGCCCGGCGCCTTGTCCGCATCGGCGCCGCGCAGCGACAGCGTCGGGTGCCCCTGCGTGCGGCCGTAGAACTCCTCGGCCGGCATGAAGATCTCGGCCGGCGCGAGCAGCGGGCGTTCGGGATCGTGCTGCAGGAAGCGGTGGCGTTCGCGGGTGTCGGCCCAGAAGCGTTCAAAGGCTTCGTCGACCTTGCCGTGCAGCACCAGCGCCGCCGGCGTGCCGCTGCCCGCACCGAGGTAGTCGAACAGCGTGCCGGCCTCGTCGAAGAACAGCGGCAGGTAGTACTCGATGCCGCCGCTGGCGATACCGCTGGCGATGTCCTTGTAGATCCGCGACCGCGTCGGGTCGCCGTCCATCTTCTCGCGCCAGCGGGCGCGGAAGGCGCTGCGCGCGGCATCGTCCATCGGGAACTCGCGGCCGGGCAGCAAGCGCACCTCGGGCACCGGGTACAGGCTGCGCTGGCTGTCGGGGTCGAAGGTGCGGATCGAGTCGACCTCATCGCCGAACAGGTCGACACGGTAGGGCACCAGCGAACCCATCGGGAACAGGTCGATCAGGCCGCCGCGCACCGCGTATTCACCGGGCGAGACCACCTGGCTGACATGCTGATAGCCGGCCAGCGTCAACTGGGCCTTCAGGCGGGCTTCGTCGAGCTTGGACTTCTGCTTGAAGTGAAAGGTCGTGCCGGCCAGGAACGACGGCGGCGACACACGCGTCAGCGCGGTGGTCGCCGGCATCAGCACAACGTCGGCTTCGCCATTGCGCACGCTCCACAGCGTGGCCAGGCGCTCGGAGATCAGGTCCTGGTGCGGGCTGAAGGTGTCGTAGGGCAGGGTCTCCCAGTCGGGGAAGACGGCCACGCGCAACCGCGGATCGAAAAACGCCAGCTCATCCGCCAGCCGCGTGGTGTCCGACGGATCGGCGGTGAAGATCGCCAGCAGGCGCTGCTCGTCGGCGTGGCGGCGCGCCAGGCGGGCCAGCAGCAGCGCGTCGGCCGAGCCGGGCGGGCGCGGCAGCGTGAAGCGTTTGCCGGGGGCGATGGAAGGCAGGTGCATTCGTCAGGTCAAAAGCAAAGCGCCCCGCCGCAGGATCGGCGGGGCGTCGTCGGGGCGGATTCTAGAATCGGCACGATGTCTTCGCTGGTGTCGGCCTGCTGTTATGCCCTGGTGCCGTGCGCCGGCGTCGGTGCCCGCGCTGGAGCCGACGGCCCGAAGCAGTACGCACCGCTGCGCGGGAAGGCGGTTGTCGCGCACACGCTGGCGGCGCTGGCACAGGTGCCCCGGCTGAGCGCGACGCTGGTGGTGCTGGCGCCTGACGACACGGCATTCACGCGCCATGTGCCCGGCTTCGTCGGCGAACGGGGCTGGCTGGCACGCTGCGGCGGTGCGACGCGCGCCGCGTCCGTGACGCAGGGTCTGGCCGCCTTGCGCGCACGCGGCGCGCAGGACGACGACTGGGTCCTGGTGCACGACGCCGCGCGCTGCCTGCTGCTCCCGGAGTGGGTCGACCACCTGATCGACGCCTGCCATGACGACCCTGTCGGCGGCCTGCTCGCGCTGCCGCTGGCCGACACGTTGAAGCGCGAGGCGGCCGGCCGCGCCGTCACCACACTGGACCGCCGCCACACCTGGGCGGCGCAGACGCCGCAGATGTTCCGCCTGGGACTGCTGCAGCGCGCGCTCGCTGCGGCGGAGGACGCGGGCATCGCAGTCACCGACGAGTCGAGCGCCGTCGAAGCGCTGGGCCTGCAGCCGCGACTGGTGGCCGGTCACCTCGAAAACATGAAGCTGACCTGGCCGCAGGACTTCGCGCTCGCCGCGCGCCTGCTGGAGACCCGATGAATCCGACCGAACTGCCGGACCTGCCGAACCTTCCGGACCTGCTCAACCTCCGGATCGGCGAAGGCTGGGACACCCATCAGCTCGTCGCTGGCCGACCGCTGGTGCTCGGTGGCGTGACCATCCCGCACAGCCACGGCCTGCTCGGCCACTCCGACGCCGACGCGCTGCTGCACGCCATCACCGACGCGCTGCTCGGCGCTGCCGCACTCGGCGACATCGGGCGCCACTTTCCCGATACCGATCCGGCCTTTCGCGGTGCCGATTCGCGCGTGCTGCTGATGGAAGCCGCGCGTCGTGTGCGCGCCGCCGGCTGGCAGATCGTCAACCTCGACAGCACCATCGTCGCCCAGGCGCCGAAGCTGGCGCCGCACCTCCCGGCGATGTGCGCCGCGATCGCCGCGGCGCTCGGCTTGCCCGTCGACCGCGTCAACGTCAAGGCCAAGACCGCCGAGACGATGGGCCCGGTGGGCGAGGGCCGGGCGATCGAGGCGCGGGCGGTGTGCCTGCTGCTGCGTTCGCCGCAGTCGGCCTGAAGTCAACCCGCGACGATGCTGCCGCAGCGCGCCGCGGTACGTTTCAAGGCGTGACGCGACGCAAGCGCAGGTGCGCGACCAGCCCGCCGTCGGGCGCGTTCGCCAACTCCAGGCTGCCGCCCATGCGTTGCATGGCCTTATCGACGATCGCCAGCCCCAGGCCGGCGCCGGTGGCCGCGGTGCGCGCCGCATCGCCGCGGAAGAACGGTGTCGTCAGATGCGACAACTTTTCGGTGGCCACGCCGGGCCCGCTGTCGCGCACGCTGACGATCGCCCACGGCCCTGTCTTGACGTAGGTGACGGTGACTTCGGCGATGCCGGTGTAGGTGCCGCGGCCGTAGCGACGGGCGTTCTCGAACAGGTTCTGGAAGACCCGGCCGAGTTCGGTCTCGTCGGCCATCACCGCCAGGTCGATGGCCACCCGCGTGGTGATGCGGATCTGGCTCGGGTCGCGGAACATCGCCGATTCGCGATCGATCAACTGGGCCACGTGCACCGGCCGCATCTGCGTTTCGCCGGGCCGCGCGTAGTCCATGAACTTGTCGATGATGGCGTCGAGCTGGTCGATGTCCATCGCCATGTTGCGCTTGGCCTCGTCGTCCTGCACGCTCATCTCGGTTTCCAGCCGCAGGCGGGCCAGTGGCGTGCGCAGGTCGTGGCTGATGCCGGCGAGCATCACCGCACGGTCTTCCTCGACCCGCGCGAGTTCGCGGGCCATCCGGTTGAAGCCCATGTTGACCTCGCGGATCTCGCTGGTCAGCGTGTTCTCGTCGAGGCGCGAATCGAGGTCGCCGTCGCGGATCCGGCTGGCCGCGAACGACAGCTGGCGCAGCGGCCGGTTGATCAGGCTGGCGATGGCCACCGAGCCGACCAGCGTGGCCAGCAGCGCGATGCCGATCCACACGAACCAGGTGCGCTGGTTCAACGCCGTCGCGTGGGTGCCTTCGCTTTCCAGCCAGTAGCGGTCGCGGTCGATCGAGAAGCCGACCCACAGCGCCGGCCGGCCGTTGACGCTGCTGGCGGCCATCGCGTCGGGGCCGAGCGTGGCGCGAAGTTCCTGACCGACGCGGCGCGTGAAGCGGTCGACCTCGAAGGGTTCCCACTTGTCGCTCGGTTCACGCGGCCGCACGCGCACGCTGGCGTGGGTCTCGATGCTCTTGAGCAGGGCCACGCGATTGATGTTGTCGGCCTGCATCAGTGACGCGCGGGCCAGGTTGACCAGGCCGGCCGTCTGCTGCGCCGCCTGCACCGCGCGCGGCTCGAATTCCAGCGCGCGCAGGGTCTGGACCCACGCGAACACCCCGCCGGCCAGCAGGATGGCCAGCAGGAAGAAGGTGCGCCAGAACAGGCTCAGGCCGAGAGAGCGGCGCTCCACCGTGTCAGGTCAGTTGGCACCATCGGGCACGAAGACGTAGCCCACGCCCCATCCCGTCTGGATGTAGCGCGGCTGGGCCGGGTCAGGCTCGAGCATCTTGCGCAGGCGCGAGATCTGCACGTCCAGGCTGCGGTCGAAAGGCTCGAATTCGCGGCCGCGCGCCAGCTGCGCCAGCTTGTCGCGCGACAGCGGTTGGCGCGGGTGGCGCACCAGGGCCTTGAGCATCGAGAACTCGCCGGTGGTCAAGGCGATCTGCTCGCCGTTCTTCGACAGCCGGCGCAGCGACAGGTCGAACTCGAAGGGCCCGAACGTGACCGTCTGCGCTTCCTTGGACGGGGCGCCTGGGGCTTCCGGCGCCGGGCGGCGGCGCAGAACGGCGTGGATGCGGGCCAGCAATTCACGTGGGTTGAAGGGTTTGGGCAGGTAGTCGTCGGCGCCGACCTCGAGGCCGACGATACGGTCGACGTCCTCCACCTTGGCCGTCAGCATGATGATCGGCGTCAGGTCGTTGGCCGCGCGCAGCCGGCGGCAGATCGACAGGCCGTCTTCGCCCGGCAGCATCAGGTCGAGCACGATCAGGTCCACGGTCTCGCGCGTCAGCACCCGGTTCAGCGCCTTGGCGTCCTCGGCCAGCAGCACGTCGAAGCCTTCCTGCGCCAGGTAGCGGCGCAGCAGGTCGCGGATGCGGGCGTCGTCGTCGACGACGACGACACGGTCGGCACGGGCGTTGGCGGGTGCATTCATGGACGGCTCCGAATTTGTAACAGCCGCATTGTGGGCCGCGCCATCCAGGGTTTTCCGGGTGGACTGACGTGTAGTTACAAGTCTTTCGGGGCGCGCTCGGGCCTGCCGGCGCACGCGTGAAGCAGCACACACCGGGCCGGCCGGTTAGGCTCCGGCCTGCCGGTTAGGCTCCGGCCTTGATGGTTCTGTGCTGGCGAGGAAACACATGCGCAATGTCGTGGCGGCCCGGCGGGCTGGGTGGATGTCCTTGGTTCTCGCTGCTGTGCCGCTGGCCGCTGCCGCGCAACCGCTGCCGCCACCCGTGGCCAACGTCGTCAGCCTGACGGCCAGTGCCCAGCAGGAGGTCAGCAACGACTGGCTGAGCATCGTCTTCTCGACGAGTCGCGATGGCAGCGATGCTGCCGCTGTGCAGTCGCTGCTGCGCCAGGCGTTGGACAGCGCCCTGGCCGAAGCGCGCAAGGTGGCTCGGCCCGGGCAGCTGGAAGTGCAGACCGGCGGCTTCTCGCTGGCCCCGCGCTACGCGCCGCCGTCGGCCAAGGGCCAGGCCGGCGGCATCGTCGGCTGGTCGGGCAGCGCCGAGATGATCGTTCAGGGGCGCGACACGGCGGCCATCGGCCAGCTGGCCGGCCGGATCCAGACTATGACCATCGCGCGCACCGGTTTTTCGCTGTCGCGCGAAGCCCGCGACAAGGTCGAGGCCGAGATCACTGCCCAGGCCATCGCCCGCTTCCGCGCCCGCGCCGAAGCGGTGACGCGCGAGTTCGGCCTGGCCAGCTGGAGCGTGCGTGAAGTCAACGTCGGCGGCGACGAAGCACGCGGCGGCCCGGCGCCGGTGTTCATGCGCGCGCAAAGCGCTCGATCGGCGGGCGAAGAAAGCCAGCCGCTGGAGGCTGGCAAGTCGGTGGTCAGCACGACCGTCAGCGGCAGCGTGCAGATGGCGCGTTGAGGTTCGCGGCGGGGCGCTTGTCGCGGCTTGGCCGTTCATGCCCTTGCCTTGCGGCCAGGGCGCTCGCCAGGCACTAACAATCCACTGGACTGTTTGTGCCCGGGCTCGCTCACTGCGCCCCTCGCCCGCGTGAAATCGCGGGCTCGCCCGGCTCGTGCGTTCACGGCCTTCCGGCCGTTCACGTCACTGCGCCGTCCAGCCGCCGTCCATGGCCCAGGCGACGCCGCGCACGTTTTGTGCAGCGGGCTGGCACAGGAAGATGACCAGCTCGGCCAGTTCCTCAGGGGTCGTGAACTGCAGCGACGGCTGCTTCTCGCCGAGCAGTTGGCGCTTGGCTTCGTCGACGCTGATCTTGCCGGCCGCGGCCCGCGAATCGATCTGCTGTTGGACCAACGGTGTCAGCACCCAGCCCGGGCAGATGGCGTTGACGGTGACGCCGGTGGTCGCGGTTTCCAGCGCCACCGCCTTCGTGAAGCCGACGATGCCGTGCTTGGCTGCAACGTAGGCGCTCTTCTGCGCGGACGCGACCAGCCCATGGGTCGAGGCGACATTGATGATGCGGCCCCAGTTGCGCTGCTTCATCCCCGGCAGCGCGGCGCGCGTGCTGTGGAAGGCCGAGCTGAGATTGATGGCGATGATCGCGTCCCAGCGCTCGGCCGGAAAGTCCTCGACCAGGGCCACATGCTGGATGCCGGCGTTGTTGACCAGGATGTCGCAGGCGCCGAACTCGCGTTCGCAGCTGCGCACCATGTCTTCGATCTGCGCCGGCTGGCTCATGTCCCCACCGTGGTACGCCACGCGCCCGCCGCCAGCGGGCGCGGCGGCGCGCACGGCGGCCAGCGCGGCGGCGCTGTCACCGAAGCCGTTGAGCATCACGTTGGCGCCTTCGCGGGCCAGCGTGCAGGCCATGCCGAGCCCGATGCCACTGGTGGAGCCGGTGACCAAGGCGGTCTTCGAGTTGAGCATGTGGTTCTCCGGGTGCGTTGATACGATGCGCCGATTATCGAGTCATGCGCGGCCGCACCCAAGGTGCGCGGCGCGATCTTCCCCCTTGCGGCGCACAGCGACATGAGCGAACCGACCCTGCACCACCTCAGCTGCCTCGACCCGCGCGGCCTGCACGACGTCGCCTACTGGCAATGGGGCGACCCGGCGAATCCGCGCGTGCTGGTCTGCGTGCATGGCCTGTCGCGTCAGGGCCGCGACTTCGACACCCTGGCCCGCGACCTGTCCAGCGACTACCGGGTGGTGTGCCCGGACATCGTCGGCCGCGGCCGCAGCGGCCGCCTGGCCGACCCGATGGGCTACGCCATCCCCACCTATGTCGCGGACATGGTCACCCTGCTGGCCCGGCTCGACGTGCCGCAGGTGGATTGGGTCGGCACGTCGATGGGCGGGCTGATCGGGCTCGGGCTGGCCGCGTTGACCACGCCCGATGGCCGCGGTCTGGTGCGCCGACTGGTGATCAACGACATCGGGCCGACCATCGAGGCCGCATCGGTGCAGCGCATCGGCGCGTACCTCGGCCAGCCGGCGCGCTGGCGCACGCTGGACGAGGCCGCCGACGGGCTGTGGGCCATCTCGCCAGGCTTCGGCCCGCACACCCGTGAGCAGTGGCTGGCACTGACCCGCCCGCAGCTGGTGCCCGACGACGACGCCAGCGGTCCCGGCTTCAAGTCGCACTACGACCCGGCGATTGCCACACCCTTCCGCGCTGTGACGCCCGCGGCCGCTGCTGCCGGCGAGGCGATGCTCTGGCAGATCTACGACACGCTGCGTTGCCCGACGCTGCTGCTGCGCGGCGCCGAATCCGACCTGCTGTCGCCGGCCACCGCACAGGCGATGACGCAGCGCGGGCCGCGCGCGCAGCTGCACACCTTCGCCGGCATCGGCCATGCGCCGACCCTGGTCCAGCCCGACCAGCGCGCCGTGGTTCGCGGGTTCCTGCTCGGCGCTTGAGCGCGGCGCCTGGTCGCCCCGCATCGGGGGTCATGAAGTCGGCTGAGGCCATCGCCGCGCTGGGCCCGGCGGCCATCGTGCAGCTGGCCAGCGGTGAGAACACCGACGCGCAGGCCAGCGACGCGCTGGCCCTGGAACGCGCGCGCAGCTTTGCCGAACCCCTGCTCGCCGGCCAGCAGCTCGACACGGGCGAAGACGCGCTGGCCCATGCCGACGGCACGGCGGCGGTGCTGCGCAGCATCGGCGGCTCGCCGGCGCTGTGCGCCGCGGCCTATCTGGTCTATGCCGGCGACTACCTGCAGCGCCCCGAAGAGGTGGTGCGCAAGGCCTTCGGCGACAGCTATGCCCGCCTGGTGACGCTGACGCGCAAGCTGGTGCAGCTGCAGCGTGCGGCGCGCGCGGCGGCGGTCGGCCAGGCCGGCCAGCCGCAGGCCGCGCTGCAGATCGAACGCGTGCGCAAGATGCTGCTGGCCTTTTCGCGCGACCTGCGCGTGGTGCTGCTGCGCCTGGCGTCGCGGCTGCAGACGATGCGCCACTTTGCTGCCAGCAAGCAGCCCTGTCCCGAGGCGCTGGCCAACGAATCGCTGCAGGTCTTCGCGCCGCTGGCCAACCGGCTGGGCATCTGGCAGATCAAGTGGGAACTCGAGGACCTGGCCTTCCGTTTCCTGCAGCCCGCCGATTACCAGCACGCGGCCCGGCTGGTCGACGAGACGCGGGCCGATCGCGAGCGCGGCATCGCGGTCGCGCGCGGCCATCTGCTGCGCCTGCTGGCCGACGCCGGCATCCGTGCCGAGGTGCAGGGCCGGCCGAAGCACCTGTACAGCATCTGGAAAAAGATGCAGGGCAAGCATCTCGATTTCGCCCGCGTGTTCGATGCCCGCGCGCTGCGCGTGATCGTCGGCGACGTCGCCGCCTGCTACGCCGTGCTGGCACGCGTGCATGCCGCGTGGACCCCGGTGCCCGGCGAATTCGACGACTACATCGCCCGCCCCAAGCCGAATGGCTATCAAAGCCTGCACACCGTGGTGTTGGGGGACGACGGCCGGCCGCTGGAAGTGCAGATCCGCACCCCGGCGATGCACGAACATGCCGAACACGGCGTGGCCGCACACTGGATGTACAAGGAGGCCGGCACGCGCGGCTATGCCGGGGTCAGCGCCGCCGGCGAATTCGAGGAACGCGTGGCCGAAACACGCAAGGCCGTGCTGCGCGAACTGCTGGCCTGGGAGCGTGACTTCGCGGCGCAGGGCCCCACCACCGCGCGGTCGGCCACCGCGTCGGCCGATGCCGACATCGACACCGGCGACCGCATCTACGTCTTCACCCCGCAAGCCACCATCATCGATCTGCCGGTCGGCGGCACGCCGGTCGATTTCGCCTACAGCCTGCACACCCACCTGGGCCACCGCTGCCGTGGCGCGCGCGTCGACGGCGCGATGGTGCCGCTGAACACCCCGCTGCAGTCGGGCCAGACGGTCGACGTGGTGGCAGCCAAGGACGGTGGGCCGTCGCTCGATTGGCTGAACGCCGAGCTCGGTTATCTGAAGAGCCCGCGGGCACGCGCCAAGGTGCGCGCCTGGTTCAACGCCCAGGCCCAGGGCCAGACCATCGCGCGCGGCCGCGAACTGGTGGAAAAGCTGCTGCAGCGCGAAGGCCGCACCGCGCTGAAGCTCGACGCGCTGGCTGAACAGCTCGGCTTCAAGGACGCCGACGCGTTGTTCGAGGTTGTCGGCAAGGACGAGTATTCGCTGCGCCACATCGAGCAGCTGCTCCATCCGACCGAGCCGGTCACCGCCGACGAGCGCATCGCCCTGCGCCGGCCGCGCAGCGACGGCAGTGGCGGGCGCGGTGGCGTGCTGGTGGTCGGCGTCGATTCGTTGATGACCACGCTGGCGCGTTGCTGCCGCCCGGCGCCGCCCGACGTCATCGGCGGCTTCGTCACGCGCGGCCGCGGCGTCGCGATCCACCGCCGCGATTGCAGCAACTTCCGCCACATGGCCGGCGCCAGCCCCGACCGGGTGATCGCCGTCGACTGGGGCCGCCCGGATGCCGAGCGGGGTGCCGTCTACCCGCTGGACGTGTCGATCGAAGCCAGCGACCGCCCGGGACTGCTGCGCGACATTTCCGAGGTCTTCGCGCGCGAGAAGATGAACGTGACCGGCGTGCACACCCAGAGCGTCAAGGAGCGCGGCGGCGACCGCGGCACGGCCTGGATGACGTTCACCGTCGAGGCCGTGGACACCGCACGGCTCGGCCAGGTGCTCGATCAGGTGGCCCGGGTCGCCGGCGTCCGTCACGCGCGTCGCAAATAGGCCCCGCCGGGCCCGCGGCCGTGTCATATAGAATCACAGGCTGACCTAGGCGCGTAGCTCAGCTGGTTAGAGCACCACCTTGACATGGTGGGGGTCGTTGGTTCGAGTCCAATCGCGCCTACCAAATTTGGTAGGGAAAACAAGCACTTAGCGAAGACGCCAGTGCTTTTTTTCTTCCGGTGGGGCAAAAGTGCGGCAATTGGGGTTGAAGTTGCCGCGCCCTCGACCCGCTCGATCCGTCACGTTGACAGCCGAATGGCATCGAGCGACGGGTTGATGGCGGCGAGGGAGATGAATCTGGCAGATGGCAGCGGAATGCCTGCTTCAGACTGAAGCGGCCGGTCATGTCATGGCAGGACCGCAGCGCCAGAGCCAAAAGATTCGGGTGCCGGTCAGCCGTCGTTCGCCAGGGCCGGGAGACGACCCTGAAGAGACATTGTCTTTCCCGATCTCGCCGCCCTGAAGCCGCCTGCCGAGCTCAGCCCGGCCGATTCGATGCCGAACAGGTTGATGAGCCGGGCACGCCATGCTCGGAGGCAGCGCCAGCGAAGCTTCGTCCTTCGAACGTCATCTGGCGGACCATTTCGAGTCGACAGGCTTACGTGAGTCGGGAATGCTTTTGAGTGTTCAACCGGCTGTCTCTATGAAGGAAATCGGGTTTAGTGATTTCCAATCTCTCATAACGAGTCCGGGTGAGCACGCGATACGAACTATTGAAGCTTCACGCGATTGCTAACGCATGTTCTATTCGATTTTTTGCCATACGAGGTGACCACTTGCCTTTTTAGACGGGTCCTTGACCGATGGTGCCCAATCTGTCGTCAAGATCAATTTATCGCCCTCGACAGCCCATGTGCGGCCTTGTTTCGTGCCCGTCCAAGCTTGATTCCAAGAGACCTCTACGTTGGTGATGAGTTTCGAACCTTCCATCGTATAAGGTCCGGCGTACGCAATCAGCGAATTATAGAGTGCCAGCTTTGCATCCTCAGTGTTTCCTGGCTTTCTATCTGTGGAAGCAATCACTGAGGTAAAAATCTTGGGTGTAATTACGATGTAGCCAACGGGTCGTGACCCTAAGAATTCGTAAGAGGTACCGTCGTCGAATTTCGATGTAAAGGAAATCAGCTTGTATGTTCCAACTAAACCCTGTGCCGTGGCATCTCCAACTAAAAACATCAGGGCGAAAATTAGGTAACTGAGACTCTTCATGGGCCCCCTCCGGTTAACGAATGCTCCAAGCTACCGAATCTCTTCAGCTAGGAGCAACGTCCGAAGAGGCATAAAAGAATGCACTGCGATAGCCTAATGCCTAACTAAATTTGAACGGAGAGATTACAGATGTTTTGATGTTCGCAGCACTGGGTGAACCCGCATGAAACACGTCAAGGAACCTGTGATTGCGCGATTGGCTGCTTGGCTGTTTTGTGAAGTGGCGTCAGGATGCGGCCGTCGAGCAGCTCCCGCACCGGCAGCGCGGTCGCGCCGCGCGTCTTGGCCAGCAGCTCCGAATCGCGCGACTTCGTGATGTCCACGACGCAAAAGTCGAGCGCGTCGGCCGCGCCGTCAGCACAAGCAGGATCCCCATCTGCTGCCTGAATGGGCATACCGGAATGTGATGAACGATAGGGCGGGTCTGCGTCATCCTGGGCCTTTTCGATGCGGTCGACTGTGGACTCGACTTCTGCCTCACCAGAAGCCTCGCTGCCTTCGCTCGGCCTGGGACGACATGTTGAGCGTCCGAAGGCCCATGCAGCAAGACTGACGCCAACAATGTGAGAACGTTCAGGTCTGACGCTCCGAACCTGTCTGTCGCCAGCGACGGGTGATGGCCGGGACTGCCCGTTTGCAGCCCACGCCTGCCAGTGCGCGCTCGGTCGACTGAAGCGCGCGCGGTCTCTCTGTCCTAAGTCGACAGTTTCTGTCTTTATGGGACCCCGCCATGCCCTATCTCAGCCACTGCTTGCAGCCCTACAGCTTGTAGAGCATCGTGTGCACGATTCGGGCCCGCCGCTGCGGGGCGCGGCGGGCGGAGTCGGGACTCGTGGCCGCTACCAGCTGACTTCGCGCTCGGGCGTCGCGCCGATGCGGTGGATCGACAGGTCGGCGCCGTCAAACTCTTCTTCGATGCTGAGGCGCAACCCCATCGTCGCCTTCAGCGCGCCGTAGACGACGAAGCCACCGGCCAGCGCCCACGCCACGCCGATCAGCGTGCCAATCACCTGCGCCGCCAGGTTGACGCCGCCGATGCCGCCCATCGCCTTCAGCCCGAAGAGGCCGCAGGCGATGCCGCCCCAGGCACCGCACAGCCCGTGCAGCGGCCACACCCCCAACACGTCATCGATCTTCCAGCGGTTCTGCGTCAGCGTGAACATCACGACGAAGACCGCGCCCGCGACGCAGCCCGTCACCAGCGCGCCCAGCGGATGCATCACGTCGGACCCGGCGCAGACGGCCACCAGCCCGGCCAGCGGCCCGTTGTAGGCAAAGCCGGGGTCGTTGCGGCCAAGCAGGACTGCCACCAACGTGCCGCCGGCCATCGCCATCAGCGAGTTGACCGCGACCAGCCCCGAGATCTTGTCCAGCGTCTGCGCGCTCATCACGTTGAAACCGAACCAGCCGACCGCCAGCACCCAGGCCCCCAGGGCCAGGAACGGGATGCTCGACGGCGGGTGGGCGCTGATGCCGCCGTCCTTGCGGTAGCGGTTGGCGCGCGGCCCGAGCAGGATCACCGCGGCCAGCGCGATCCAGCCGCCGACCGCGTGGACGACGACGCTGCCGGCGAAGTCGTGGAACTCGTCGCCGGTGGTCGACCTGATCCAGCCCTGGATGCCGAAGAGCTGGTTCCACGCGATGCCCTCGAACACCGGATAGATGACGCCGACAAGCACCGCGGTGGCGATCAGCTGCGGGCCGAAGCGCGCTCGCTCGGCGATGCCGCCCGAGACGATCGCCGGGATCGCCGCAGCAAAGGTCAGCAGGAAGAAGAACTTGACGAGCGCGTAGCCGTTGCCCAGCGCCAGCGTCGACGCGCCGCTGAAGAAGCTGATGCCGTAGGCCACAGCGTAGCCGACGAAGAAGTAGGCGACCGTCGACACCGAAAAGTCGACCAGGATCTTGACCAGCGCATTGACCTGGTTCTTCTTGCGCACTGTGCCCAGCTCGAGGAAGGCAAAGCCGGCGTGCATCGCCAGCACCATCACGGCGCCGAGAAGGATGAAGAGGGCGTCACCGGCTTGAGGAGCGTTGTTCATGGGTCGATGTCCTATGCTGGTGGCTAGGTGCCCATGCACCGCCTCCGCGCGTCGCACCGTTTAAGCAATTTTCGGTCCGCCTTGGTGCGTGTCGTGGGCAGCCGAAGAGCCAGCGTTTGGTGCATCGCGCCCCGTCAAGTTGCATTTCGAGCACCAAAGTGGCGCATGCATGGCATGCGCGCAGTGGGCGTGTAGAAATCAGGTTGCCGTAAAGCGGGTATTCGTGACGGTCGGCTATCGCTACTCAATCTTTCAGCCAAGAAACCCGTTGCCCTTGGTTGAACGACTGCTTCCGAGTTTTGGGGGCTGAAAAATGTCCAAACTGGACCAGCATCGGGAATGACCGGTATGGAGAACTCGACGGAAATTTCTGGCTCACGATCAGCGACCGGTTACGCTGCAAACTGACCACCGGCCGAGCCGCCAGAGGACTGCAACGGGTCGACAGTTCCAGTTCGCAGGACGGGACAGCAGTCGTTCGGAACGCTGAAACAGGTTCACGCACCTGGAATGTCAGCAGTGCCGTGAAAGCCGCTCCTCCGATCGCGATGTAGCGACGCGTGGATGACGGCTATGTGCCAGAGACCGTGAGTTCGCCGTTCAGACCTGACCGACAGCAACAGTTAAGGCTTATGCGACACCTGCCCGCAGGCAGCGAGTGCTCGCGATCACCTGCGCGTGAGGGCAGTTGTCGCACAAGCCTTAACTGAACCTCACCTTTGTTGACGGCAGGGCCCGCAGGCTCACCCACTCCGCGACGATGCCCGGCCAACGATTGCTCCCTCTGGCGGCGAACTGGTCCTGGAGAGCCATCCGCTAGGCTGATCTCGTCGCCGCGAACCTGCCGGTTGGACCCGCACACAGGCACCCGTTGGGGTCCCGCAGCGGAGGGCACACAGCGGCGGGCCTAAGTTCGGGCCGGCCGCCATGCTGTTGCTCAGGCACGTCTGGCGGCAGCCACTCGCATCTCGAAGCACCGTCACCGTCCACTGGCCTGAAGAGCCCGGCCTACCCCGTGGCAAGTCGGCCTCAGCAGCAAGAAGGACCGCATCTCTTGAACTTAGGGGGCACCAGGGCGCTACCGGGAGACGGCGTGGAACGATCGCTCTAGAGTGAAATTGTGCCTTCGGGTTTCGAGGGCGCCTGCCGGCACGTGCAGCACCAGAACAGTCGTGCCCATGACGAGGAGCAGACCTTGAACCGACAATTCACACGAAGCGCCATCGCAGCGGCAATCGCTGTCATTGGCGTTCTTTCGGCCGCCGAGGCCGATGCCCGGGTAGTCCGCCTTGAAATTACCTCGCGGGAACCTGCCGCAGGCGGCTTTGTATTCGGCGCCACAGGAGCGTACGAGAAGATCAAGGGAATTGCCTACTTCGAGGTCGACCCCCAGGACCCGAGCAATTCGCAAATCTTTGACATCGACAAGGCACCTCGCAATGCCGCGGGCAAGGTGGCGTTCTCTGCCGAGATGGTGATCCTCAAGCCGCTGGACATGCGCCGTGGCAACGGGCAGCTCTTCTTCGAGGTCAACAACCGAGGGAACAAGATCGGCCTGCCGATGTTCAACGACTCGCCGCCTGGATCCAACAACAACGATCCCACGTCGGTGAGAGACTTCGGCAACGGCTTCTTGATGCACCAGGGCTATGTCGTTGCCTGGGTCGGATGGGGGGCGGACATTGCACCGGGCAACAACCGCCTCACGGTGAACTTCCCGGTTGCGATGCAGGGCGGGCATGCGATCACGGAGCGAATCGTCACCGAGTTCTCGGACCGCAACTTCGGCGGCGGCAGCCCGTTCTCGCTGCCACTGTCGGGCAGCACGGCGTTCAAGTCATTCGAAGCGGTCTCCACGGTGCCTGCCGTCGCCGAGGCCGAGTTGCGACGGCGCCCGAGCGACTCGTTCCGGCCCGGTGCGCCGGCGCTCCCTGCAGGAGACTCGGTGCCCGATGGGCAGTGGAGCTTTGCCGACTGCCCATCCGGCCCCCCGGGATTGCCCAGCCCGAACCACATTTGCCTGCATGACGGCTTCCGCAACGACATGGTCTACGAGTTGCGCTACCGCGCGACCAGGTCGCCCGTGATGGGATTGGGATACCTCACCTCTAGGGACTTCGTCTCCTTCCTGAAGCAGGCGACGTTCGACGATGCCGGCAATGCAAACCCGGTCGCCGGAATCAAGAACGCGTTCTGCCTGGGCATCTCATCTTCGGGCATGTACTACCGAGACTACCTATACCAGGGCTTCAATATCAACGAGCAAGGGCGTCGGGTCTGCGACGGCATGCACATCCACATTCCCGGTGTGCACAAGCTGTACCTGAACTACCGCTTTGCCCAACCGAACCCGTTCAGCGTCCAGCACCGCGAGCGCTATGTGCCGGACACCAACTTCCCCCGCCGCTACCAGACCGAGAACAGCCCGTTCGGACCGCCCGCAGGCCGCGGGCGCAGTGGCATCCTAAGCGACCGCAACCTCGACCCCCGGATCATCCACACGGACAGCGGCACCGAATACTGGCAGTTCCGCTCTTCGCTGGTCGACACCGACGACGACGGTACGCGTGACCTGCCGCTGCACCACAACGTCCGCCGGTATCTGTACTCGAGCACCCAGCACTTTCCGACGAAAGGTGCCACGCCCACGTTCGGGGTCGGCAACCGACAGTGCGAGCAGCTGTCCAATGTCACCCATCCCGGACCGATGTCGCGCGCCCTCCTCGTCGCCCTGGACCGCTGGGTGCGGGAGCACCGCCCGCCACCGGCGAGCCGCGTGCCGACGATCCACGATGGCACGCTGGTGCCTCCGAACGCGGTGGCTTTTCCGGCGGTGCCCGGCGTCACCTTCCTTGGCCTGTACAACGGCTCGGGCGACCGCGATTTCGGTCCCCGGGCACAGAGCAATCGCGGCGTTGTCGACAACTTGTCGCCGGTGGTTCTTTCGCAGCATCGGGTGCTGGTGCCCCAGGTCGACGCCGTCGGCAATGACCTCGCGGGCTTGCGCCACCCGCTTGTGCAGGCTCCCGTAGCCACCCTCACCGGATGGAACACCCGTCGAGCCGAGTTCACGGCGGGCGACCTGTGCGACCTCAACGGCATGACGGTCGCCCTGAAGCGCACGGCCGCCGAGCGCCTTGCAGCCGGGGACCCACGGCCTTCTCTTGCCGAGCTGTACGGCACGCATGACGGGTACGTCCAGGCGATAGCCCGTGCTGCGCGCCAGCTTCAGGCCGACGGCTTCATGCTGCAGCAGGATGTCGACGCGGTAATCGCGGAGGCCGAGGCGAGCAACGTGCTGAAGTAACGCAGCCAGTCAAGGTCGGCCTGCGAAGTGCTCTGCAGGCCGACCGCGGGGTGGCAATAGCCGGCGCTACGCCAGGCCGCGTTTTGGCGATGCGGTAGCACTGCGCGTCGATTCGGGGGCACACGCAGGTAGGCGGCATTCTGAGCAATTGAAGCTTGCTACCGGGCCCTAGCCTCGGACCCGTCAAAGTCAGGTCACAGCCTCGACTTCCGACTGTTCGGGCGCCAAAGCGCACGCCGGGCGGCACGAAAAGGTCGCGTTTGACCGACTTAACCTCTCGCGTTTTCATTTTTTGGAGATCTCCGCGGCGGAGTAGAAACACCCCCTTTCGCGCCTGCTGCGCCGCCATAGACTGCACGCTCAAATCTCCCTAATCCGAGGAAACAAGACGATGTTGAAGTTGACAGTTCGCATGCGCTGCACGGTCGCTGCTGCCATCACCACTGCCTGGGTCGGCGCCGCCGTCGCACAACCCCTCCCCAAGGCTGCGCCAGAGTCAGTGGGCATGTCCGCCGAACGGCTGGGTCGCCTGACGTCGGTGCTTCAAAAAGAGGTGGCCGACAAACGGCTGCCCGGTGCTGTGGTGATGGTCGCGCGGAAGGGCAAGCTGGTCTACTCCCAGGCCTTTGGCAGCCTGAACAACGCGGCGGGTGATGCAATGAAGGAAGACTCGATCTTCCGCATCTATTCGATGACCAAGCCGCTGGTTTCCACCGCGCTGATGATGCTGGTGGAAGACGGTCAAGTGCAGCTCACCGATCCGGTGTCCAAGTTCCTGCCCAGCTTCAAGTCGCCGATGGTCAGCACCTCGGTACTCGACCCGGTGACAGGCGCCGTCAGCAACAGGCTGGTGCCGGCCACCCGCGAGCCGACCATTTACGACCTCCTGCGCCACACCTCGGGCATCGCCTATGGCGAGCTCAC
>JANMAP010000177.1:0-1901 GCA_031359905.1 Burkholderiales bacterium
CATCACGGCACCCACGCCTGTGCACGACAGGACCAAGGCGACGAAAACATAGCCGATGATTTTCATGAAAAGAATTCCCCGATTGGTTCCCGGTGCGATTACCGTTCGGCGACTACCGAACATTGTAAAAACGCGACAAGCTCTTTCAAAAACTCAATAATTTAGCTTCAATCCCGGCCTCGCCCAGCGTGTTTTCACCAGCCGTCCGGTTCCAGACAGTGTGATGTAAGCGTCCATCATGTCAGGCCCGCCAAACGCGATGTTGGTGGTGAAAACATCGTCGGTCGCGACGAATTCGACCAGTTCACCAGAAGGCGAAATCACGCTGATGCCGCATTCGCCGATAGTCGCGACGCAGATGTTGCCGCTCGCTTCCATGCCCAGACTATCGAAGAATTTGTAGCCTGCAGGGCGGTAGAGCGGAATTCCCGGACCGCCGGGGCCAGCATCTGGCGCGACTTTGCCGGGTGAAGTGATATTAAACTTCATCAACCGGCAGGTGTAGGTTTCAGCGGCATAAAGTGACTTGCCGTCGGGCGAAAGGCCGATGCCGTTTGGGTTGTTTGACGGGAAAACAACTTCTTCCAGATGGCTGCCGTCGGCCTTGGCATAAAATATGCCGACGACGTCATGAACTCGCTTGGCATAATCGACCTTGCCGTGGTCGGTGAACCAGAAGCCGCCATGTTCGTCGAACACGATATCATTGGGGCCGCGCAATACGCAGCCGAAGTCTCCAGATTTATAGAGCACCTCGACCGCGCCAGTCTCGATATCAATCCGTTCGATCCGACCGCCCGAATAGTCCTTGGCAATGCCATTCGGGGTCAGGTAACCGCCTGCTTCAGCGTAGTCGAACCCGCCATTGTTACAGCAATAGAGCTTGCCAGCAGGCCCGATTGCCAGCCCGTTCGGCCCGCCGCCGGGGGTTGCAATTACCGTTTTCGCCCCGTCAGCAAAAACGCGGGTGATTCTGCCCTCAGCAATTTCGACCAGAATGATGCTGTCATCGGGCATTACCACTGGTCCTTCGGGGAAGCGAAGGCCGTCGGCCACAAGAGTCATTTCTGCCATGATTTCTTCTCCTGACCGGTGGCGCGAAACCAACGGTTTTCCTCACAAGTTCACAGTGGATTCGGGGTAAAAGTTGTAGGAAAGTTGTCCTACAAATCCGGCCCAAGCCAACTGCATGATAAGGCCAACGCTGGCACATAAAATCCTACATTGAAAGGATTTTGCAGCAGTCGGCGGCTGAAGACACGACTTGGACCAAAAGCTGGCAATCGCGAAGCTGCCGTGGCAGGTTGCGCTAAGCGGGGGTGAGCGTGAACGAAAAGTCGGAAATTGAGAGCCGCCCTATGGGGTTATGGATGGCGCTGGCGCTGGTCATGGGAAGCATGATCGGCTCGGGCGTGTTCCTGTTGCCAGCCAGCCTTGCACCGCTCGGCTGGAATTCGGTTATCGGCTGGGTGATTACCGTGGCGGGTGCTTTGTGCGTCGCCACGGTGTTTGCGCATCTGTGCCGGGCGCTGCCGAAAGCAGGCGGGCCTTATGCCTATACCAGAGCGGCCTTTGGCGACGGTGCCGGCTTTGCGATAGCCTGGGCCTACTGGATTTCGATGTGGGTCGGCAATGCGGCGATCGCGACCGGCGCGGTCAGCTACTTAAGCCAGCTATTCCCTGTAGTCGGCCAGCCCGGCATATCGGCGGCGGTAACGGTCGCTTTGGTCTGGACCTTCACGCTGATTAACATTAGCGGCACCAAGCTGGCGGGGCAAGTTCAGGTGGTGTGGACCGTCATCAAGCTGCTGCCGCTCATCGCGGTGATCGGGCTGGCTGCCTATGTGCTTGCGACCACCGGTGCCAATGTCGTCACGCCGTTCCGGGGCGCCGATATTTCA
>JANMAP010000181.1:0-1570 GCA_031359905.1 Burkholderiales bacterium
CCGCCATGTAGGCGCAGGCCAGGCCGGCGTGCCAGTCGTGCGCATGCACGACCTGCGGCGTCCACTCCGGGTCGAGCTCGCCTGCCGCGAGGTGCGCGGCGGCCCAGCTGAGCAACGCAAAGCGCTGCAGGTTGTCGCGCCACTCGGTGCCGTCGCTGTCCTGGTAGGGGCTGCCGGGGCGGCGGTAGAAATACGGCGCATCGACCACGTAGGCGGGAACATGGCTGTACGGCATCTGGCCCAGGCGCAGCGTGATGCGTCCGGCCCCGAACTGCGGGCCGATCTCGCACAGCGTCTTCTGGTGCAATACGGCGTCGGCGATGGCCGGCAGACCGGGCAGCACCAGGCGCACGTCGGCGCCGGCCGCGATCAGCGCCTGGGGCAAGGCCCCGACCACGTCGGCGAGGCCGCCGGTCTTGACCAGCGGGAACACCTCGGCGGCAACTTGCAGGACTTTCATGGGCGCCCTGCTCAGTTGTTGAGCTTGTCGAGCATCTCGCGCGTGACCAGCGTGATGCCGTTTTCAGTGCGGAAGAAACGCTGCGCATCGGCCACCGCGTCTTCGCCGATCACCATGTCGTCGGGGATGATGCAACCACGGTCAACCACCACCCGCGTGAGCCGGGTGCGCCGGCCCACCTGCACCTCGGGCAGCAGCACCGACCAGTTGACGCTGCTGTAGGAATGCACCCGCACGCTCGAGAACAGCACCGAGCGGAACACCGCGCCGGAGATGATGCAGCCGCCCGAGACCATCGACTCGATCGCCATGCCGCGCCGGTCTTCCTGGTTGTGCACGAACTTGGCCGGCGGTAGCTGCGGCTGGTAGGTCCAGATGGGCCAGCGTGTGTCGTACAGGTTGAGCTGCGGGTCGGTGGCGGTGAGGTCGATGTTGGCGTCCCAGTAGGCATCGATCGTGCCCACGTCGCGCCAGTACGGCTCTTCGCCGGGTTTGCCGGGCACGCCGCTCAGGCTGAACGGGTGGGCCACGGCCTGGCCGTTCTTGACGGCGCGGGGAATGATGTCCTTGCCGAAATCGTGGCTCGAGCTCGGGTCGTTGATGTCGCGCTCGAGTTCCTTGTACAAGAAGCGCGCGTTGAAGATGTAGATGCCCATGCTGGCCAGCGCGCGGCTGGGGTCGCCCGGCATGGGCGGCGGGTCGGCGGGCTTTTCGACGAACTCGGTGATGACGTCGTTCTCGTCCACTGCCATCACACCGAAGCCGGTGGCCTCGGCGCGCGGCACCGCGATGCAGCCCACGGTGCATTCGCGCCCCTTCGCGACGTGATCGGCCAGCATCAGCGCGTAGTTCATCTTGTAGATGTGGTCGCCGGCCAGCACGCTGATGTAGTCGGCGCCGTAGCTGGCCAGGATGTCCTGGTTCTGGTAGACAGCGTCGGCCGTGCCGCGGTACCAACTCTCTTCGTCGACCCGCTGCTGCGCGGGCATCAGGTCGACGAACTCGTTCATCTCGCTCTTCAGGAAGGCCCAGCCACGCTGCAGATGGCGGATCAGGCTGTGGCTCTTGTACTGTGTGATGACGCCGATGCGGCGGATGCCGGAGTTCAGG
>JANMAP010000204.1:0-24363 GCA_031359905.1 Burkholderiales bacterium
AATTGGGCTCGAATGCCGCTGCTGATCCAGTGATCGTCCGCCCGTGCGCCGCGCACCATGGTGCCCGGGCGCCGCGTGGGATCGACGCCTGCTTGCCCCGCACCTCGCGGGTGCCGAGCCGACGCACCCGAACCTGGAGCCGACATGTCGCTGGACGAACTCAGTATCAAAGCCAAGCTCGCGCTGGCGTTCACGGTGATGACGGTCATCGTCGTGGTTATCAGCGTGCTGTCGATCCGCTCGCTGGCCAAGGAACGCGACGCCTTCGCCGGTTACGTCAACGAGAAAGCGGCCCGGATGGCCATGGCCAACGATGTGCTCGACGCGACCAACGCGCGCGCCATCCGCGCGCGCAACCTGGTGCTGGTCAGCGCGCCTGCCGACATTGCCGAAGAGAAGGCGGCGGTCAACGTCGCGCACAAGAAGGTCGGCGAGTCGATCGCTCAGCTGAAGAAGGCGCTGGACACCACCCCCGACGTGGCCGCCGAAGAGAAAGCGCTGTTCGACAAGATCGAGGTCGTCGAGGCCAAGTACGGCCCGCTGGCCCTGCGCATCGTGGGCATGGCGCTGGACGGCAAGCGCGAAGAGGCGATCGCCGAGATGAACAGCCAGTGCCGCCCGACCCTGGCCGCGCTGATCCTGGCGGGCAGCAACTACATCGTCCACATCGAGTCGCTGGCGCGCGACGAGGTCAAGCAGGCCGACGCCGACGCGGTCACCAGCCGGAACGTCATGCTGGCGGCCTGCGCTCTGGCCATCGGGCTGGCGATCACGTTGGCGCTGTTCATCACGCGCTCGATCGTCACGCCCATCAATGTGGCTGTCGACGTGGCCCAGAAGGTCGCCGCCGGCGATTTGCGATCGACCTTCGATCTCAGGGGTCGCGACGAAACGGCGCAGTTGCTGGTGGCGCTGAAGTCAATGAACGACAGCCTCGCCGGCATCGTCGGGCGGGTGCGCTCGAGCAGCGACGGCATCGCCACCGGCAGCTCGCAGATCGCTTCGGGCAGTGCCGATCTCTCGGCGCGCACCGAGCAGCAGGCGTCCAGCCTGGAGCAGACAGCGGCCTCGATGGAGCAGATGAACGCCACCGTGAAGGCCAACTCCGACACCGCGCGCAAGGCCGTCGAGCTGGCCGGATCGGCCAGCGCGGCCGCCGAACGGGGCGGCGCCGTCATCGGCCAGGTGGTGGCGACGATGGACGACATCACCCAGAGTTCGAAGAAGATTGCCGACATCATCGGCGTGATCGACGGGATCGCCTTCCAAACCAACATCCTCGCCCTGAACGCAGCAGTCGAGGCCGCGCGCGCCGGCGAGCAGGGACGCGGCTTCGCGGTGGTCGCCAGCGAGGTGCGCAGCCTGGCTCAGCGCAGCGCGGGGGCGGCCAAGGAGATCAAGGACCTGATCGGCGCCAGCGTCGACAAGGTCAGCACCGGCAGTCGCCTGGTGGACGATGCGCGGACGTCGATGCTGGACATCGTCGCGCAGGTGCGGAGCGTGTCGACGCTGATCGCCGAGATCGGCTCGGCGACCATCGAACAAACTGCCGGCATCGGGCAGGTCTGCTCGGCCGTCGGCCAGCTCGACCAGGCCACGCAGCAGAACGCGGCCCTGGTCGAAGAGAGCAGCGCTGCGGCCGAAAGCCTGAAGCAGCAGGCAGCGTCGCTGGCCGAGATGGTCGGCGTGTTCAAGCTCGCGGCCTGAGGCCCGGTCCAGCGACAGCGGGCGGCGCGCACGCGACAAGGCTGGTCACGGCCGGCGCCCTCGCGCATCATCGGGCCACCCCAGAGTCCTGGACCCGACACCCTGCCGTGCCATCCCCCCTGCGCATCGCCGTCACCGGCATCGATTTGCCCTGTCTGATCAGCGAGACCCGCTACGGCCCCTGGCGGGTCGAAGCCGTGCCGACGCTCGAGGCGCTGGTGCTGGCCGAGGCCGACCTGCTGTTGATCGCGGCCCCCGATCTCGTGGCGCTCGCCGCCTGGCCGGGTCTGGTCCCCGCGGCACTGCAGTCGGCGGTGGTGGTGGTGGCCGATGCGCTGGCGCCCGGCCCGTGGGCGCAGCTGCTGGCCGCCGGCGTGCAGGACGTGCTGGCGCGCGGCGATCTGCCGGGCGCCGACGGCGGCGATTTCCTGGCGCGGGTGTTGCGCGCGGCGATCGAACGCAAGCGGCTGGAAATCGCCACCCGCCGGGCCTACGCCACCGACCTGTCGACCGGGCTGCCCAACCACCCGCAGTTGCTCGAGCACATGACGCACCTGCTGGCGTTGCGCGAACGCGAGCCGGCGCCGATGGCGCTGATCGTGCTGCGCGTCAGCGGCCTGGCCACCACCGAGGCCGCGCTCGGCGTCGAGGCCGCCAACGTCCTGCGCCGCAAGGCTGCCGTGCGCCTGCGCTCGGGCTTGCGCGCCAGTGACGTGGTGGCGTCGATCGGCGTCGATGCCTTCGCCGTGCTGCTGGCCTGGATCGATTCGCCGCAGGACGGCGAACGCGTCGCCGACAAGCTGGCCCAGGCGCTGGCCCGGCCGTTCAGCGTCGCCGGGCGCGAGCAGGCGCTGGAGGTCAGCGCCGGCCTGGCGTCGTATCCCGAGAACGGGCGCGACGCCGAAAGCCTGCTGCGGCGCGCACTGGCCCAGGCGGCCCAGCACGCCAGCGTCGGCGGTCCGCTGGCCGCGCGGGCGGCCGACCGCGGGCCCGGTGCGGCGGCCAACGACGACTGACGACGTCTGACGGCGTTCAACGCACGCCGGCTCCGCCGGCACGCGTCACACAGCCCGGCGGCTCACTTCAGGATGTCGCCCAGGCACAGGTACTTGACCTCGACATAGTCCTCGATGCCCTGGCGCGCGCCCTCGCGGCCGAGGCCCGATTGCTTGACGCCGCCGAATGGCACCTCGGCGGTCGAGATCAGTCCGGTGTTGATGCCGACCATGCCGTATTCCAGCGCTTCGGCGACGCGGAAGACGCGGCCGATGTCGCGGCTGTAGAAGTAGCTGGCCAGGCCGAACTCGGTGGCGTTGGCCGCGGCGATGACCTCGGCCTCGTCCTCGAAGCGGAACACCGGGGCCACCGGGCCGAAGGTTTCCTCCTTGGCGCAGAGCATGTTCGCCGTCACGCCCGACAGCACGGTGGGGGTGAAAAAGCGCTCGCCCAGGCTGGCTGCGCGGGTGCCGCCGACCACCACCTTGGCACCCTTCGACACGGCGTCGGCGACATGCGCCTCGACCTTGGCCACCGCGGCGTCGTCGATCAGCGGGCCCTGCGTGACGCCGGCGTCGAAGCCGTTGCCGACCGCGATGGCGCTGGCCTTGGCCGCCAGCCGGTCGACGAAGGCGTCGTAGATGCCGGCCTGGGCGTAGATGCGGTTGGCACAGACACAGGTCTGCCCGGCGTTGCGGTACTTGCTGGCCAGCGCGCCTTCGACCGCGCTGTCCAGGTCGGCGTCGTCGAAGACGATGAACGGCGCGTTGCCGCCGAGTTCCAGGCTCAGCTTCTTGACTGTCGGTGCGCATTGGCGGGCCAGGATGCGGCCGACCTCGGTGCTGCCGGTGAACGACAGGTGGCGCACGACGTCGCTGCTGCACAGCACGTTGCCGATCGCGATGCTGTTCTCGGCATCCGCGCTCAGCATGCCGAGCACCCCCGCCGGCATGCCCGCACGCTGCGCCAGTTCGGCCAGCGCCAGCGCCGACAGCGGCGTCTGCTCGGCCGGCTTGATGACCACCGGGCAGCCGGCGGCCAGTGCCGGCGCGACCTTGCGCGTGATCATGGCGATCGGGAAATTCCACGGCGTGATCGCCGCGCACACGCCGATGGCCTGCTTGATCACCAGGTAGCGCTTGCTGTTGTCGGTGGTCGGGATGGTTTCGCCGTAGACGCGCTTGGCTTCCTCGGCGAACCATTCGATGAAGCTGGCGCCGTAGACCACCTCGCCGCGGGCTTCCGCCAGCGGCTTGCCCTGTTCGGCGGTGAGGATGCGCGCCAGGTCGTCGGCATGCTGGATCAGCAGGTTGAACCACTTCATCAGGATCGCGCCGCGTTCCTTGGCCGTCCTGGCACGCCACAGCGGTGCGGCCTTCTCGGCGGCCGACAGCGCGGCCGCGCAGTCCACCGGCCCCAGGTTGGCGACCTTTGCGATCTCCTGCCCGGTGGCCGGGTCGGTGACGGCGAAGCGGGCGTTGCCGGCGACCCATTCGCCGCCGATCAGGCCATCAGTGCGCAACAGGCTGGGGTCTTTCAGGCTGGTCAGCGGCGAAGTCGATGTGGTCATGCTCGGGCTCCTTGGGCCGCGCACTGTAGCGCCGTGGGGATCGCCTAGAATCTGGTCAAATCAACCAAAGTGGAGCGGCACCATGGAATCCATCGGCCTCTTCGAAGCCAAGACCCACCTGTCCGAACTCGTCGCCCGCGCGGAGCAGGGCGAGGAAGTCATCATCACGCGCCACAACAAGCCGGTGGCCAAACTGGTGCCGATCACCGAGGTGTCGCAGGAACTCGTCGCCAAGCGTCGCCGCCTGCTCGACGAGCTGCAGCAGATCGGCCGCGACATCGAAAAGCGTGGTGGCCCCATCACGGTCGAGGAGATCCTGGCCTGGCGCGACGAGGGCCGGCGTTGATCGTCGTCGACTGCTCCTACGCCTTGGCCATGTTCATGCCCGACGAGCAGCGCCCGGCCATGATGCGCCAGACGACGGAGACGCGCATGGTGGTGCCGCCGATCTGGCCCTACGAGGTGGCGAACGCGTTTCGCACCGCCGTGCGGCGGGGGCGCGTCGGCGCCGATGAGATGCTGGCGATCGTGGCGCGCATCGAGGGGCTCGAGATCGAGCTGTCGGGCGGCTTCGACAGCGCCGTGCGGCAACGCTACATCGCTGCGCTGAGCCATGACCTGACGGCCTACGACGCTGCCTATGTCGATCTGGCCAGACAGCGCCGCTGCGCGATCGCCACCCTCGACGTCCGACTCGCCCAGGCCGCGCGCAACGCCGGCCTCGACGTCGTCTCCTGAACCGTGCCCCATGCTGTTGTCCGATCTGTCTCTCCCGATCCGTTTCACCTTCCCGAGCCGCCCATGAAAGCCTCCGAGATCCGTTCCACGTTCCTGAAGTACTTCGAGAGCCTGGGCCATGCCATCGTCGCCAGCAGCCCGGTGGTGCCGGGCGACGACCCGACGCTGCTGTTCACCAACGCCGGCATGAACCAGTTCAAGGACGTGTTCCTGGGCTTCGACAAGCGGCCGTACACACGGGCGACGACGAGCCAGAAATGCATCCGCGCCGGCGGCAAGCACAACGATCTGGAGAACGTCGGCTACACCGCGCGGCATCACACGTTCTTCGAGATGCTCGGCAACTTCAGCTTCGGCGACTACTTCAAGCACGACGCCATCCGCTACGCCTGGGAGCTGCTGACCGTCCACTTCAAGCTGCCGCAGGACAAGCTGTGGGCCACCGTCTATGCCGACGACGACGAGGCCTACGACATCTGGCTGAAGGTCATCGGCCTGCCCGCCGAACGCATCGTGCGCATCGGCGACAACAAGGGCGCGCGCTACGCCAGCGACAACTTCTGGATGATGGGAGACACGGGGCCCTGCGGCCCGTGCAGCGAGATCTTCTACGACCACGGCCCGGATGTCGCCGGCGGCCCGCCGGGCTCGCCCGAGCAGGACGGCGACCGCTACATCGAGATCTGGAACAACGTCTTCATGCAGTTCAACCGCACCGAAGACGGTGTGATGCACAAGCTGCCGAAGCCCAGCGTCGACACCGGCATGGGGCTGGAGCGGCTGGCCGCGGTGCTGCAGCATGTGCACAGCAATTACGAGATCGACCTGTTCGTCCACCTGCTGGCCGCGGCCCGGCAGGCGGTGGACGCGTCGGCGCCGGCGGGCAACGCGGCGGATCCGGCCAGCCCGAGCCTGAAGGTCATTGCCGACCACATCCGTGCCTGCAGCTTCACCATCGTCGACGGCGTGATCCCGGGCAACGAAGGCCGCGGCTATGTGCTGCGGCGCATCGCGCGCCGCGCGATCCGCCATGGCTACAAGCTCGGCGCGCGCCGGCCTTTCTTTCACCGGCTCGTCGCCCCGCTGGCCGCCGAGATGGGCGATGCCTACCCCGAACTGCGGCGCGAGGTAGCCCGCGTGACCGAGGTGCTGCAGGTCGAGGAAGAGCGCTTCTTCCAGACCATCGCCAACGGCATGGAGATCCTCGAAGGCGCGCTGGTGGACTTGACCAAGTCGGGCACCCGGCAGATCGCCGGCGATCTGGCCTTCAAGCTGCACGACACCTTCGGCTTTCCGCTCGACCTGACGGCCGATGTCTGCCGCGAACGCGGCGTCACGGTCGACGAGGCCGGCTTCAGCGCGGCGATGAACCGCCAGCGCGAGCAGGCCCGCGCCTCGGCCAAGTTCAAGATGGCCGCGGGGCTCGCGTACACCGGCGCGGCGACCGGCTTCCACGGCTACGAACATCTGGTCTGCGAGCACAGCACGGTGCTGGCGATCTATGTCGATGGCAGTTCGGTGCAGCGCGCAGGCGCCGGCGACGACGTGGTGGTGGTGCTCGACCACACGCCGTTCTATGCCGAAAGCGGCGGCCAGGTCGGCGACACCGGCGAGTTGCGCAACGCCCGTGCGCGGGTGGCCGTCGAGGACACCGTCAAGGTCCAGGCGACGGTGCACGGTCACCAGGGCCGCGTGCTCGAAGGCGAGATCGCGGTCGGCGACCAGTTTGTCGCCCGCGTCGACGGCGAACGTCGCGCGCGGACCGTGCGCAACCACAGCGTCACGCACCTGATGCACAAGGCGCTGCGCGAGGTGCTGGGCGCGCATGTGCAGCAAAAAGGCTCGCTGGTCAACGCCGAGCGCACGCGCTTCGACTTTGCCCACAACGCGCCGGTCAGCGACGCGCAGATCGCCCAGATCGAGGCTCTCGTCAACGCCGAGATTCTGGCCAATGCGGCGACCGTCGCGCGCGTGCTGCCGATCGACGAGGCGCAGAAGCTCGGCGCGATGATGCTGTTCGGCGAGAAGTACGGCGACGAGGTGCGCGTGCTCGACATCGGCACCAGCCGCGAGCTGTGCGGCGGCACGCATGTGCAGCGCACCGGCGACATCGGCCTGTTCAAGATCGTCGCTGAAGGCGGTGTTGCGGCCGGCATCCGCCGCGTCGAGGCCGTCACCGGCGACAACGCGCTGGCCTATCTGCAGCAGCTCGAAGCGACGGTCGGCGGGCTGGCCACCGCGCTGAAGGTCACGCCGGCCGAGGTCGCCGGCCGCGTCGCCAGCGTGATGGAGCAGCTGCGCGCGCTGGACAAGGAACTCGTCGCGCTGAAGGGCAAGCTGGCCTCCTCACAAGGCGACGATCTGGTGGCCCGGGCGGTCGACATCAAGGGCTTGAAAGTGCTGGCCGCGATGCTGCCGGGCGCCGACGCCAAGGCCCTGCGCGAGACGCTCGATCAGCTGAAGAACAAGCTGAAGAGCGCGGCCATCGTGCTGGCCGCGGTCGACGGCGACAAGGTCCAGCTGGCCGCCGGCGTCACCGCCGACCGCATGGCGACGATCAAGGCCGGCGAGCTGGTCAACTTCGTCGCGCAGCAGGTCGGCGGCAAGGGCGGCGGCAAGCCCGACCTGGCGATGGCTGGCGGCAGCGACGCCGCAGCGCTGCCGGCCGCGCTGGCCAGCGTGGCGGGGTGGGTGGCCGAGCGGACCTGACTTCCGGCCCGACAACTGTCAAACAAGAAAAGGGACCCGCGGGCCCCTTTCGAAGGATCCGACCGCCGCCGCAGGATCAGAACTCGTAGCGCAGCGTGGCCTGGATGGCCCATTGCGATTCGCGCTCGTTCTGCTTCGTGATGAAGTCGCTGTTGGCCGACTGCGCCAGGCTGTAGATGTACTTGCGGGTGGCGGGATCGATGCCGGCATAGCTGACGAAACTGCGGCGAGACGGGAAATCGATCTCGTCGATGTGACCCCACTTCTTGTTCAGCAGGTTGCCGAAGTTCAGGATGTCCAGGGTGAACACGGCTTTGTGCTTGCTGGTGAATCCGGGCAGTTCTTGGCTCAGGCGGACGTCGACGTTGTTGACCCACGGCGCGTAGCTGTTGTTGCGCCCGACGACGCCGCCCCTGGCGGACGACAGTGCGGGGTTGGCGTTGACCACCTCCCAGAAGCGCGCTTCCTCGGCTGTACCGCCCTTGAAAATGACCTCGCTCGACCCGGGTGCCGAGGGGATGTACATCAGGTCGTTGCCGCTGATGCCGTCGCCGTTCAGGTCGTTGTTGTAAGTCCAGGAATACGGTTTGCCCTTGCGGCCTTCGTAGAACACGCCGACCGACGTGCGGTAAGTGCCGATGAACGCCTGCTGCCAGACCAGGTTGGCGGTGATGCGGTCGCGAATGGCGTAATTCGAGCTCTGCAGCACTTCTTCGTTCGGATTGAAAATATTGCGGCCGTTCCAGTTGGAATTGGATGTCGAACTCGTCAGCGGGCTCACCTCCTTGGCGATCGTTCGCGTGTAGCCGATGCCATAGCCCCAGCCCTGCACGGGCGGGCGGCTCAGCGTTAACGTCACCGCATCGCCGTACCCCTGGGTCGTCTGCTGCGCCAGGATCACGTTACCGAACGACGAATTGCTCAGCGCCCTGGTGCGTGAGAAGCCGGCGGGCGTTGCACAGGTGCCGGTGGTCAGGTTGGACACGTTGCCATTGGCCGCCACCGCATAGCAGTTCGGGTCGTAGCCCTCGCCGCGATAAAACAGGTCGCGCCCGTCGCTGCCTGTGCGAGTGGCGCCGCCCAGGTTCAGGTGCTGGTAGAAGATGCCCGATTTGGTCTTCGTGTGCAGCCATTCGGCACCGGCGACCAGCGTGCCCACCACCGGCAATGCCGGCAATTCGCGTTCGAATGCCAGGTTGAACTTCCACACCGACGGCTGTTCCAGGTCGGGCGACAGTGCGTCGACGACGGCCGCCGGTGGCGTGCCCGGGGCCGTCGCCGGCTGGTTGTCCGGGTCGGTCCTGAACGGCACCCCAGCGCACAGCGTGACGTTGGCGCAGCTGATCTGGTTGACCGCCCTGCCGGTGTTCGAATACGGGTTCGAGATCCAGACGCTGGCTGCCGCGCCCTGGAACAGGCCGATGCCGCCGCGCAACTGCATCCGGCGCTCGGGGGAACTCAGGTCCCAATTGAAGCCGACACGCGGCTGTACCAGCGTGTTGCCGTCCAGTGTGACGCTGTTGTCGATGCCGAACCCGCCGGTGTTGCGGACCACGACGTTGCCGTTCACGCTGCCGGCCACCAGCGGCTGCGCCGCGGCGCTGTTGAACAGCGGCTTGGTCGGCACGTTCTGGCGGTCCAGGCGGACGCCGAACATCACGTTCAGCTGCTTGTCGAGCTTCCAGCTGTCCTGCACGAACAAGCCGGTGTTGGCAAAGCTGAACCGCGCCGCGGCGTCCTGCAGCGTCAAGCCGGCCTGCGGCTGCTGGCCGGTGTAGCTGGACTCGCGACCGCGCTGGAAGTTTTCCAACACGGCAGCTTCGACCTGTGCCGACGTGGCGGTGGCGCAGTTGATGGCACCGAACGTGTACGTCAGCGTGGCGCTGCTGTTCTCGCACTGGAAGTTGTAATTGCCGTTCGCATTCTGCAGGAACGCGTTGAAGATCTTGTTGTTCGAATGGTCGGCGCCGAACTTCAATTCGTGCGGTCCGATGTTCCAGTTGGCACCGGCATAGATGTCCGACGTTGCGGTGTCCAGAACATTGAATTGCCGACTGATCTCGGTGCCAAAATCCAGCGTCCGGGTGCCTGTGTTGACGCCGGTCGTACCGGCCGGCAACGCGCCGGCAAACGACAACCGGACGGCCGGAAGCCGTGTTCCGCTCACTGGCGTATGGCGCTGCTTGTAGTCGCGTTGCGAGACCTTCAGCTCGGTGCTGAAGTCGGGTGTCCAGTCGGCAAACCATTGGCCGACCGTCGTTTCCAGCGTCTTGGCAGTGACATACCAGTAGGTGCTGAGCGACAGCTGGTTCGGGCTGAACAGCGTCGTGATGACCGGGTCGGACTGCTCGGTTTTGCTGTAGCGCAGGTTGGCGCGATGCTGGTCGCTGATGTTCCAATCGAGCTTGAACAGCGTGTCCTTGACGACCAGTTCCAGGCTGCCTGGAACGACCGGCGTTCCGGCGTCGAAGGCCCAGGTGTTCTTGGCGATTGCAATGGCCGAATCGATCGCCGATTGCGAAATGCCGACGTTGATCAGGCTGCTGCCCAGCGGCCCGAAAGCCGGCCGCGCCTTCGAACTTTTGAGCTCTTCGTAGCCGCCGAAGAAGAACAGCTTGTCGGCGATGATCGGCCCGCCGAGCGTGAACCCCTTCGTGTTTTCCTTGAACGGGGCAAAGTCGGTGTAGCTGTCGCTGGCCCGGTTGTAGGCCTTGCCGACGAGCTTGTCGTCGCGCGTCACGTAGTAGACGCTGCCGTGGAATTCGTTGGTCCCGCTCTTCGTGACGGCGTTGATGTTCGCGCCGGTGTAGCCTTTTTGGGTGACGTCGTAATTGCTCAGATTGACCTGCACCGCGGCGATCGCGTCGATCGAGATCGGCTGCTTCTTCGTCGGCAGGTTGTTCGATTCGAGTCCGAACGTGTCGCTGGTCGTGACGCCGTCAATGGTGATCGAATTGAAGCGGTTGTTCTGGCCGGCCGCTGAGATCGAGCCGTTGCCCTTGTCGGTCTGCACCAGCCGCGGGTCGGTGCGGGCGTAATCCTGCAGGTTGCGCTGCACCGACGCGTAGGCCGCCAAGTCACGGCTGCTGATCGTCGTGCCAGCGCCCATGTTGCTGCTGTTGAACTTGTCCGACACGCCGCGGCCGGTGACGGTGATGGTCTGCGGCACGGGCAGGGTGGCATTGATGTTCGTCGTCTCGGCGAGCAGCAGGAACACGCCCTGGCGCACGTCGCTCAGGCCGTCCTTGCTGATCGTCACTGTGTACGGCCCGCCGGCGCGCAGGCCGCGCACCGCGTAGCGACCCTCGCTGTCGGTGACCAGGTTGTTGGCGGAGCCGGACTCGACGTGCAGCACCGTCACCGCGGCGCCAGCCAGCGGCTTGCCTTCGGCGCCGACGACCCGACCGCCGACGGCGGCCGTGGTGTTCTGCGCCATGGCTGGCGCGGCAGTGACCACGGCCACCGCTGCGGCCAGCGCCGTGCGGGAGAAGTTCACCCAGGTTTCGTTGCGCATCGAGTGGTCCCTCTGAGAAATGGAATTTGCGCTTGGGCAGCGCGCCGGCCCGCGCCTTGTTCGGGCGCTGTTGACTTGGAACTATGCAATGTCTTCCGGAGCCGCACCACGCTGGATCGGCGTGATGTGACGAGGGCAAAACAGGCTTGACGCGGCCATCGACTTGTGGCCCGCCGTTGGGGGTTTCGGGATCACCGGTTGGTTTGCAAGGACCATGCCGTGGCCCTTCCCACAGACCGCGAGGATGGCGGTACGACATGGCGACACGATGACCGTGGCGTTGCGCACGCAGCCGGTCCGCGGTCGGCCGGCAGTCGGCCGGCGGGGGGGGGCCGCCGCTCGCACCGCGGTTGCGCCCTTCGAAGGCCGGGTCTGCGGGACGCATGGGACACTTTACGAATCACCCGACCCTGCCAACCACCGATCCGTTCCCGCCCGATGTCCATGCCCGCCCTCACCCGCCGCAACAACCCGGCAGAGTTGCGCGCGTTCGAGCTCACCTGCCAACGGCTGGGCGGCTTCGACACGGCGCTGTCGTTCGAAAGCGTCGACGGGTTCCTGACCGCACTGGCCGCCGGCCCGCGCGTGCCGCCCGTGGAGCAGTGGCTGGCGGCGCTCTGTGGCGACGCCTTCGACCGGGCCTTTGCCGACCCGGCCGACCGCGCCCAGGCGCTGCGCTCGCTGAAGACACGGCTGGCCGTGCTGCTTGACCAGCTCGACGCCGAAGCGTTGCTCGATGGGCCCGACGAGGTCCGCCTGGAACCCTTGATGGCCGAGTGGGACGACGGCGAGCGCGAGCGGCTGCTGCAGGCCGGCGAGATCAGCGCCGACGAAGCCGCGGCGCTGCAGGTCGGCGCCGAATGGGCACGCGGATTCCGGCGCGCTGTCGAGTCGTTCGGCGAGCTGTGGCCCGGTGCAGCAGCACCGCTGGACGTGGCCGGCAGCAGCGCCGACGACGATCCCGCAGTGCTCTATGCGCAGCTGCTCGAACGGGTGGCCGTCCTCACCTGGCCGGCAGGTGATGCGCGCCTGCTGGCCCATCTGACCGTCGCCGAAGGCAGCCCGCCGGTGCCCGTGGTCCGCGACGACCTGATCACCGCGGCCTGCTTCGCCATCCAGGACCTGCGCCTGTGGTGGGTGGACCACGTGACGCCACCGCCGACCCGGCGCGTCGAGCCGACGCCCGGGCGTAATGAGCCTTGCCCCTGCGGCAGCGGCAAGAAGTTCAAGAAGTGCCACGGCGCCGCAGGCACTGTGGCGGGGGCGCCTCAGGCGTAGCTCAGCGCCTTGGCCTTGCCGCTGAACACGCGGTAAGAAAACACGGTGTAGCCGGCAATCGCCGGCACCGTGAAGGCGCAGCCGAAGGCGATGACGGCCAGCGATTCGGTGGCGCTGGCGGCCTGCCAGATCGTCAGCCGGTCGATCACCACGAAGGGGAACAGGCTGTAGGCCAGGCCGATCGCGCCGAGCACGAAGATCGAGATGACCAGCGCGAACGGCAGCCAGCACAGCTTGCCCAGCACCGCGGGCGAGTTGAGTGCCATGCGTGCGCCGACCAGCGCGCTCAGGGTCATCAGCGGAATCGGCAGCAGGGCGATGAACGCCGGCATGCTGAACCAGCGTTCGCGCACCGTCGGGCTGACCCACGGCGTGGCCAACGAAATCAGCCCCATGCCCACGACCACCGGTGGCCAGGCCAGCTTGGCCCAGCGCACGGCAGTCTGCTGCAGTTCTCCCTCGGTCTTCAGGATCAGCCAGCCGGCGCCGAGCAGCACGTAGGCAGCCGGCAGCAGCAGGGCGATGACCAGCGCGAAGATCATGAACAACCAGCCCTCGGCGAAGCCGGTGATGTAGCGGCCCAGCATCCAGCCCTGGCTGGCCGCCGCCAGACCGCTGCCGGCGAAGAAGGCGAAGTTCCACTGCGGCTTGTGGCGGTCCTGCGCCTTGACGCGGAAATCGAAGGCCACGCCACGCAGCATCAGGCCGATCAACATCAGCGCCACTGGAAGGTACAGCGCACCGAGCACCATGCCGTGGGCCTTGGGGAAGGCGATCAGCAGGATGCCGACGCCGAGCACCAGCCAGGTCTCGTTGGCATCCCAGAACGGGCCAATGCTGGAGATCATGGTGTCCTTCTGGTCGTCACTGGCGCGGTGCAGCAGCAGCCCCACGCCGAGGTCGTAGCCGTCGAGCACGACGTAGGTGAGCATCGCCACGCCCATCAGGCCGAGGAAGATGACCGGTAAAGCTTGGTCCCAGTTCATGTGCCCCCCTGTGTTGCCGTTGCGGCCACGGCTTTCACCGACGCATCGGGTTCGAGCGTCTGCACCACGACACCGCCAGCCACCGGGCTGGCCATGTCGACCGGCTTTTCGGCCATGTAGCGGACCACGCCGATGTAGGCCAGGATCAGCGCCAGGTAGACCGTGACGTACAGGGCCAGGGTCAGGGCGATCATCGGGCTCGGTACCGTGGAGGCCACCTCATCGACCCGCAGCAGGCCGAAGACGATGTAGGGCTGGCGCCCGATCTCCGTCACGTACCAGCCGGCCACCGTGGCGATCCAGCCCGAAAAGCTCATCCCCGCCAGCCCCCACAGCAGCGGGCGTGGCAGACGGTCCGCGGCCCAGCCCCGGCGCCGGTACAGCCACAGGCCGTACCAGCTGAAAGCCAGCATCAGCATGCCGGTGCCGACCATGATGCGAAAGCCATAGAACACCGGCTTGACCGGCGGATGCGCGTTCGGAAAGTCGTTCAGCCCCCGGATCTCGGCGTTGGCGTCGTGCTTGAGGATCAGCGCTGCCATCTTCGGCACACCGATTTCAAAGTGGTTGCTGCGGGTGGTCTCGTCGGGCACGGCGAAGAGCAGCAGCGGGGCGCCGCGCTCGGTGGCCCAGACACCTTCCATCGCCGCGATCTTCTGCGGCTGGTACTGCAGGGTGTTCAGGCCGTGCATGTCGCCGGCCAGGATCTGCAGCGGGATCAGCACCGCACCGATGGTCAGGCCGGTGCGCAGCGCGCGCGGGGTCGAGCGGTTGGCCTTGCCGCGCAGCAGCTGCCAGGCGCTGACGCCGGCGATCAGGAAGGCCACCGTGAGCCCCGACGCCAGCAGCACGTGCACCAGGCGGTACGGGAAGCTGGGGTTGAAGATCACCTCGAACCAGCTGCTGACGAAGTACTCGCCGGTGTTGCGCATGTAGTGGCCGGTCGGCGTGTGCATCCAGGAGTTCAGCGCCAGGATCCAGAAGGCACTCATCGTCGTGCCGAAGGCCACCAGGAAGGTGGACAGCAGGTGCACGCGCTCGCTGACCTTGCCATGGCCGAAGAGCATGATGCCCAGGAAGGTGGCTTCCAGGAAGAAGGCCGTCAGCACTTCGTAGCCGAGCAGCGGGCCGGCGATGTTGCCGACGCGTTCCATGAAGCCCGGCCAGTTGGTGCCGAACTGGAAGCTCATCGTGATCCCGCTGACCACCCCCAGCGCAAAGGTCAAGGCGAAGACCTTGGTCCAGAAGCGATAGGCCATCAGCCAGCTGTCATCGCGCGTCTTCAGCCAGCGCAGGCGGAAGAAGAGCAGGGTCCAGCCCATCGCGATGCTGATGGTCGGGAACAGGATGTGGAAGGTCATGTTGGCCGCGAACTGCGTGCGGGCCAGGATCAAGGCATCCATCGACGAATGACTCCAACAGTTCGGGCCGCCGGCCGAGCCCTGGATTGCGTTGCCGCCTGTGCCGGGACAGGCAGCGCAGGGGGATTAGAGCAGGCCCTGCACGTTTGTAGGACTCCCGGGTTTGCACCAGGGCCCTTCGGCGCTGATGGGCCCTGCTAGAGTCGCCCGCCATGCTGGCCACCCCCATCCCGCCTGCCCTCGACGGCAAGCACATCGTGCTCGGTCTGAGCGGCGGCGTGGCCTGCTACAAGGCCGCCGAGCTGGCCCGTGAACTGCAGCGCGCCGGCGCCACCGTGCAAGTGGTGATGACCGAAGCGGCCTGCCAGTTCATCACGCCGGTGACGATGCAGGCACTGAGCAACCGCCCGGTCGTCACCAGCCAGTGGGACGCGCGCGAGCCCAACAACATGGCGCACATCAGCCTGACACGCCAGGCCGACGCTGTCCTGGTGGCCCCGGCCAGCGCCGACTTCATCGCCCAGCTGGCCCAGGGCCGCGCCGGCGAATTGCTGGCGCTGCTGTGCCTGGCCCGCGCGGCCGACCGTTGCCCGCTGCTGCTGGCCCCGGCGATGAACCGCGAGATGTGGGCCCATCCGGCGACGCGGCGCAACCTGGCGCAGGTGCAGGCCGATGGCGCTGTCGTGCTCGGGCCGGGCAGCGGCGACCAGGCCTGCGGCGAGGTCGGCGACGGCCGCATGCTGGAAGCCGTCGAGCTGTGCGAAGACCTGATCGCCTTCTTCCAGCCGAAGCTGCTGGCCGGCCGGTCGGTGCTGATCACCGCCGGGCCGACCTTCGAGGCGATGGACCCGATCCGCGGCATCACCAACCACTCCAGCGGCAAGATGGGTTTTGCGATCGCCCGCGCAGCCGCCGAAGCGGGCGCGCGAGTGACCTTGGTCGCCGGGCCAGTGCATCTGCAAACCCCGCGCGGCGTGCAGCGCATCGATGTGCTGAGTGCCGAGCAGATGCTGCAGGCCGTGCTGCCGCTGGCCACCCGCCACGGTGTCTTCGTGGCCACCGCCGCGGTGGCCGACTGGCGTCCCGCCGAGCGCAGCGACCAGAAGATCAAGAAAATCGCCGCCGGGATGCCGCCGACACTGAGCCTGACCGAGAACGCCGACATCCTGGCCACCGTCGCCCAGCTGCCCGAAGGCCAGCGGCCGTGGTGCGTGGGCTTCGCTGCCGAAAGCGAGCGGCTGCTCGAGCACGCGCGCGCCAAGCGCCTGAAGAAGGGCGTGCCCCTGATGGTTGGCAACCTCGGCCCGGCGACATTCGGCCGCGACGACAACAGCCTGTTGCTGGTCGACGCCGACGGCGAACGCGCGTTGCCGACCGCCGACAAGTTGAGCCTGGCGCGCCAACTGGTCGCCGAGATCGCTCGCCGCTTGCCACCGCTCACCGACGGCGCATCGCGCGGCTGAAGTCGATGCGTACAACCAGCCACCCGATGCGGGCACCCCGGCATGCGCAACCCGGGGCGCACCGGTGACCCACCACGCCACCGTCGCGCTGCGCCTGCTCGACTCGCGGATGGCCGAGCATCTGCCGGCTTACGCCACCGCGGGCAGCGCCGGACTGGATCTGCGTGCCTGCCTGGACGCGCCGCTGCTGCTGGCACCGGGCCAGGCCGCGCTGATCCCCACCGGGCTGGCGATGCACCTGGCCGACCCGGGGCTGGCGGCGATGCTGCTGCCGCGTTCGGGGCTGGGCCACAAGCACGGCATCGTGCTGGGCAACCTGGTCGGCCTGATCGACAGCGACTACCAGGGCCCGCTGATGGTCAGCTGCTGGAACCGCGGTGCTGCGGCCTTCACCATCCAGCCGATGGAGCGCATCGCGCAGATGGTCATCGTCCCGGTGGTGCACGCGCGCTGGCAGGTCGTCGACAGTTTCGATGCGTCGCCGCGCGGCAGTGGCGGCTTCGGATCGACCGGACGCGGCTGAACGGGCCGCCTGTCGACCACCGTCGTCGTCAGTGCGGCTTGCCGTTACTGGTGGCCCCCGGCAGCGGGCCGAGCAGGCTGATCGGCGAGCTGGCCACCGAGCGCGCGGCGGCTTCGTCGTCGCTGGCCGGCCGCACGTCGGCGACCTTCAAGTGCAGGCGCAGCGCCATCCCGGCCAGCGGGTGGTTGCCATCGAGCACGACATGCGATGGATAGATCTCGGTGACGACGTACATCGCGTCGCCGGGCATGCCCGGCGTGGTGCTGCCCGGCGGCAGGCCTTCGAACGCCATGCCGGTCTCCAGCGCTTCGGGAAACAGCTTGCGGTCTTCGAAGCACACCAGTTCGGGCCGGTAGTCGCCGAAGGCCTGCTCCGGTTCCAGCTGCAGCTGCAACTCGGCACCGGCAGCATGCCCGGCCAGCGCCTCTTCGACCTTGGCCAGCAGGTCGTCGCCGCCATAGAAGAACTCGACCGGGTCGGCCAGTTCGTCGATCGGCCGGTTCTGTGCGTCGTTCAGTCGCCAGGTCAGGCTGACGACGCAAGGTGCTTCGATGATCATCGGGAAATGATCGCACAGGGCCGCTGCGCGACAGGGCCACGACGAGCCGGCGGTGCCGGGGCTGCGACAGAATGCCGCAATGGATGTGAACGTGTCGCTGGCGCTGCTCGGCGGGCTCTCGCCGGCGGCCTTTGCGCGCCGCTTCTGGCACAAGCGGCCGCTGCTGGTGCGCCAGGCCTGGCCGGGCGTGATGCCACCCCTGTCGCGGTCGGCGCTGTTCGGGTTGGCCTCCAGCGACGATGTCGAATCGCGGCTGGTCGATCGATCGAACGGCAGCTGGCGCGTGCGGAGCGGGCCGTTGCCCAGACGCAGCCTGCCGCCGGTCCAGCGCCCAGGCTGGACCCTGCTGGTGCAGGGGCTGGACCTGCATGTGGCCACTGCCCGCGCGATGCTCGACCGCTTTCGTTTTCTGCCCGATGCCCGGCTCGACGATCTGATGGTTTCCTGGGCCAGCGCCGGCGGCGGGGTCGGCCCGCACCTCGATTCCTACGACGTCTTCCTGCTGCAGGTGCAGGGCCGGCGGCGCTGGCGGGTCGGCGCGGCCAAGACCCGCGATGCGGCAAGGCAGGCGGGCCTGCCGCTGAAGATCCTGCGCGATTTCGTGCCGGCCTTCGACTGGGAACTCGCGCCGGGCGACATGCTGTATCTGCCGCCAGGGTGGGCGCACGACGGCGTGGCGGTCGGTGGCGATTGCATCACCTGTTCCGTCGGCTTTCGCGCGCCGGCGGCGGCGTCGCTGGCCGCCGAGATCCTGCAGTCCATCGCCGACGGCGCCACGGCCGG
Organism: Burkholderiales bacterium; assembly: GCA_031359905.1. Lineage (GTDB taxonomy): Bacteria > Pseudomonadota > Gammaproteobacteria > Burkholderiales > Burkholderiaceae_C > Rubrivivax. The sequence goes on from JANMAP010000204.1 coordinate 18,188, forward strand.
TGATGTGCCGCCGCTGGCTGCCGCTGCCCGCTTGTATGGCGACCCGCAACAGCCCGCCACGCCACACCCGGCCGCCGTGCCGCCACCCCTGGCTGCCTTTGCGCGTCAGGCGGTCGAACGCCTGCTGGACACGCCCGGCGCGCTGGACCGGGCGTTGGGTGAAGTCCTCAGCGGACCCAAGCCGCGCGTCTGGTTTGAATCCGCGGCGCTGGCCAAGGGGACAGATGAAGGGGTGCAACTGGCCCGCGCGACGCGCATGCTCTACGACGAACGGCATGTGTTCATCAACGGCGAGTCGTACCGCGCCGCCGGCCGCGACGCACGGCTGATGCGCCGCCTGGCCGACCAGCGCTGGCTGGGCCCGGCTGACTGCGCCCGCCTCGGGGAGCAGGCCAGCGGTCTGCTCGACGACTGGCTGCACCAGGGCTGGCTGGTGCCGCATGCGGAGGGCCGGCCGTGAACACCGCTCTTGAATCCGCGCAGGACGGAACATCGCCGCTGCCGCCGCCGATCACGTCGCGCAGCGAATTCGCCGCCGCGGTGCTGTGGGCGTTCGACACCGCGATGGCCGACGGCGCCCGCCAGATCTGGTGCGTCGACCCCGATTTCGCCGATTGGCCTTGGGGCACGCCGGCACTGCTGGCGCAGCTCACCGATTGGCTGCGCCGCCCGCAACGCCGGCTGGTGCTGCTGGCTCGCGACTTCGACGAGGTCCAGCGCCGCCACCCTCGTTTCGTCCGCTGGCGCGCGGGCTGGTCACATGTCGTGCAGACCTTGAATCCGCCGCAGGATCTGGCCGCGTCCCTGCCGCGCGTGCTGGTCGACGATGGCCGGCTGTCGCTGCAATTGTTCGACCCGGTGCGCTGGCGCGGCCGATGCTCGCTGTCTGTCACGGATGCCAGAGCCTGGCGCGAAGAGCTTGATGCGGTTTTGCAACGCTCGGAAGCCGCGTTTCCCGTGAACCCGCTCGGCATCTAGGGAATGCCCTAGCGCGGGCTATACTCGGAGGCTAGACAGGCGATGTACTTCGACTTGCCATGTCTGCCCATGATGGGTCTCTGAGAGTTCTCGAGGAGTTCCCTCAACAGTCACCACCCGACCCACAAAATCTTGAGGACACACAAATGAACAAGTCACTCGTTCTGGCTTCATTGGCTGCCGCCGTTTCGTTGGCCGCTTGCGGCAAGAAGGAAGAAGCTCCCGCTCCCGCTCCGGCTTCGACGGTGGTGGTTGTGCCTGCGCCGATGGCCGCCCCGGCTCCGATGGATGCCGCTGCGAGTGCCGCTTCGGCGGTTGCCGGCGCTGCGAATGCCACCGCGTCGGCGGCCATGGGCATGGCTTCGGCCGCTGCCGAAATGGCCTCTGCTGCCAAGAAGTGAACCGCCGCGTTGCATCGCAGCGCGATTGAAAAAGCCGCCTCCGGGCGGCTTTTTTCTTGCTGTTCGCGGCACCCCCGGTGCGCCCGACGCACCCTGCGCCGGCAGACGTCAGCGTAGTTCGTTGACCAGCAAGCCGACGATGCGTTGCCCGTTCGCGCCGCTGTTGGTGGCCCCCGCCGAGGTCAGCACGGAAACCACCGTCTTGGCTCCGCTGCCCTGTACCGCGATGCGGTAGCGCACCGCTTCCTGCGCGTTGCTCTTGTCGCCGAAGAAGCGCGAAAACCATCCCGGCTCGTCCTTGCCCGCGCTGTTCGGGTCGACATAGCGCACGTAGTACAGGCCGCCGGCACGGTCGCGGTCTTCGACCGTGAAGCCGCTGCGATCGAGCGCCAGCCCGACACGTCGCCAGGCCCGGTCGAACGGCTCGTCGACTTCCAGCGCCGGGCTGGGCCGGTCGGTCAGCGTCCGCGCGCGCACTGGCGCATCGGGTGCGCCGGCCACCGCGGTGCGCGCCGACTCGTCCTTCGCGCCCAGCGCGACCATCAGCCGCGACAGGAACTCGGCCTCCAGCGACGGATCGCTCGGACGGCCGCGCCAGGTCGTGCTGTCCTTGCGGTCGCTGGTGTAGACCTCTTCGGCGCCGCGATGTGAAATGAAGATCTCGCTGCCCGTCGCGGTGCGCTCGACGCGGGTGCGGTACACGTCGCGCTCGCCCGTGTCGTACAGCGTGCCCAGCAGCCTGCCGATGGTGTTGCGCACCGCGTCGGCAGGCAGCTTCGCGCGGTTTTCCGACCAGTTGGTCTCCATCAACCCGAGTTGGGCGTCGTCGACCTTGAGCGTGAAGCCGTTCTGCAGCCAGAAGCTCCGCAGCATCGGCCATAGCGCTTCGGGCGGCTGCGGCACGACCAACCAGCGCAGCTGGCCCTGGCGTTCGATGCGCACGTCGCCGCGGGCGACCACCGCCACGACCGGGCTGGCGGCGGCTGCGGCCTGCGCCGACGGCGCCGCGGCGGCCGCAGCGGCGCTGACCACGCCGCCCTGCGGCTGATAGCGGCTTTCGCGCGCCAGTTGCGACAAGTCCGGCGGCACCTCCAGCGGCGCGGTCTTGGTGGCGCCGGACTTGTAGTCGACGTTGGTGCCGAACAGGCTCTCGGTGGTCGTCGTGCAGGCGCCGAGCAGCAGCGCGGCCGTGGCCAGGGCGACGGCCCGCAGGGGTCGTGCAGGTAGCAGTTTCACGTTCGGGTCTCCGTTGCGGCCGCCAGGGGCCGCGAGCTCAGGCGAGAAGGGCGGCAAGGATGCGCCAGGGGCATGCCGTGCGGGCATCAGGCGGTCAGGCCGCTGTCGCGCAGCGCCTGGCCGACCAGCGCCTGACCGCTGGCGGTCAGCGGCAGCATGGGCAGGCGCAACTGCGGCCCGCACAGGCCCAGCTGGGTCATGGCCCACTTGGTCGGAGCGGGGCTGGCTTCGCAGAAGAGTTGCTTGTGCAGCGGCAACAGGCGCAGATGCAAGGCCGCCGCCCGCCGCACGTCGCCTTCGATGGCCGCCATGCACAGCTCGTGCATCAACCGCGGCGCGACGTTGGCCGTGACGCTGACGTTGCCCTGGCCCCCCAGCAGCATCAAGGCCACGGCGGTGCTGTCGTCGCCCGAATAGATCGCGAAGCGCTTGGGTGCCTGCTTGATCAGCCAGCTCGCGCGCTCGATGCTGCCGCTGGCTTCCTTGATGCCCACGATGCCGGGGACATCGGCCAGGCGCAGCACGGTCTCGGGCTGCATGTCTGCAACGGTGCGGCCGGGCACGTTGTACAGCACGACCGGAATGTCGACCGCCTCGGCGACCGCGCGGAAGTGCTGGTAGATCCCTTCCTGCGACGGCTTGTTGTAGTACGGCACGACCTGCAGCGTGCAGTCGGCGCCGACGTCCTTCGCAAACTGCGACAGCTCGATCGCTTCGCGGGTGGCGTTGCCGCCGGCACCGGCCATGATCGGCACGCGCCCCGCCGCATGCTCGACGGCCACGCGGATGATTTCGCAGTGTTCGTCGACCGACACGGTCGGCGATTCGCCGGTGGTCCCGACCACGCCGATGCAGTCGGTGCCCTCGGCGATGTGCCAGTCGATCAGGCGGCGCAGCGCCGCGTAGTCGACGCCGCCGTCATCGAGCATGGGCGTGACGAGAGCGACGATGCTGCCAACGATGGGGTTCATGCTGGATCCTGGTGAGCCGGCGATTTTAGCGGTCGCCACCGCCGGCACTGGCGCGAGTGTCGAGTGTGAATCGCCGGGGCGGGGTCGAGGGCGCGGTCTGGTGCACGGCGGCCAGACGTTGCACGTAGCGCCCGGCTGCGCTCTCAAAACCAAACTCGAAGCCGTCCTCGAAGGCCACCACACGCAGACCGTCGAAGGCCCGCAACAGTTCCCCAGGCTGGAGCAGAAAGTCCGGCCGTGCCGGCCGGCCGATGCTGGCCTGGCCATCGGCAAAGGTCTCGTACAGAAGCAAGCCGTCGTCGGCCAGGGCCGCGCGCAGCGCCGGCCACAGCGGCCGCCACAGGTAGTTGGTGACGACCACCGCGTCGAAGCGCCGACCGGGCAGCGGCCAGGGGCCGGATTCGACATCCGCGACCACGATCTCGCCAAGCGCGCGCAGCGCGTCGACAGCCGCGGCGTCGCGGTCGACCCCAGTGACGGCGAATCCTTGGCCGACCAGCCAGCGCAGGTGCCGCCCGCTGCCGCAGGCCAGGTCGAGCACCTGGGCGCCCGGGCGCAGCAGGGGCACGAAACGCCGCACCCACGGCGATGGGGTGTCGAGCGCGGCGTGGGGCTTCAAAAGCAGGCCCAGGCGCGGGTTGCCAGGTCGAAGACCAGCCGCGGGTCCAGGTAGGCGGCAAAGACCGCCAACAACGACAGGCCGGCTGCAGCCCACAGCGCTGCGCGCCGCACGGCCGAACGTGTCGGAGACTTCACGTCGGTGCCTTCGTGCTGCGCATTCCGGTGTGAGCCCTTCAGCCAGCGGTGCTGGTCATGCCGGCTGCGGCGCGGGCCGCGCGATCGGCGTCTCGCGCACCGGCAGGTTGGCAGCCACGGCCATCGCGCTCAAGGCCACGGCGATCCACCAGACGATGTTGTAGTTGCCGGTCAGGTCGTACAGCCGGCCGCCCAGCCAGGCACCGAGGAACGAGCCGAGTTGGTGGCTGAGGAAGACCACGCCGCCGAGCATCGACATGTACTGCACGCCGAAGATCTGGGCCACGATGGCGTTCGTCGGCGGCACCGTCGACAGCCACAGCAGGCCCATCACCGCGGCGAAGACGTAGACGCTCCACGGCGTCAGCGGGGCCAGCACGAAGACCACGATGGCAACGGCCCGCAGCGCGTAGATCGTCGCCAGGATGTGCCGCTTGGCCAGGGTCTGGCCCAGCGCCCCCGCCGCGTAGGTGCCGAAGACGTTGAACAGGCCGATCAGCGCCAGCGCGGTGGTCGCCACGTCGGGCGTCAGGCCGTGATCCTTCAGGTAGCTCGGCAGGTGGACGCCGATGAACACGACCTGGAAGCCGCAGACGAAGTAGCCCAGCGTCAACAGCCTGAAGCTGGGGCTGCCCCAGGCTTCGCGCAGCGCCGCACCGGCACTTTGCTGCGGCCCGGTGGCTACGGCCCGTGCCGGCTCCTTCAAGCCGAAGGACAACGGCACGATGGCCAGCGCGGCGCAGCCGAGCACCATCAGCGCGGTCTGCCAGCCCAGGCCGCCGATCAATCCGTTCTCGACCGGCACCATCAAGAACTGGCCGAACGAGCCGGCCGCCGCAGTGATGCCCATCGCCCAGGAACGCTTGGCCGGATCGACCTGCCGCGCGATGACGCCGTAGACCACCGCATAGGTGGTGCCCGATTGCGCCAGGCCGAGCAACACGCCGGCGCTGCCCATGAAGGCCAGGCCGCTGGTCGACAGCGCCATCAGCACCAGGCCGGCGGCGTAGAACAGACTGCCGACGATGAGCACGCGCCAGGCCCCGTACTTGTCGGCGAGCATGCCCGCGAACGGGCCGGCCAGGCCCCACGACAGGTTCTGGATGGCGATTGCCAGTGCAAAGGTCGAACGGGTCCAGCCGCGGTCCATCGTCACCGGCTGCAACCACAGGCCGAAGCCGTGGCGAATGCCCATGCTCAATGTGACGATCAGCGCGCCGGTGATCAGCACCTGAGTCATCGACAGCCGCGGCGGCGTGGAAGCTGGATTCATCCGGCCATTCTCTCGGAAATCGCCGCGCGCCTTGCGCCCTGGCCGCAGCTAGAGTGGCCGGCATCAGGCGGAGGTGCGAATGAAGGTGCTGGTACTCGGCGGTGGTGTGATCGGCGTGTCCTGCGCCTACTCCCTGGCCCGTGCAGGCCACGAGGTCGAGCTGGTCGACCGCCAGGCCGGCCCCGCGCTGGAAACCAGCTTCGCCAATGCCGGCGAGATCTCGCCAGGCTACAGCGCGCCCTGGGCCGGCCCCGGCGTTCCGGTCAAGGCCATCCAGTGGATGCTGATGCAGCATTCGCCCTTGGTCATCTGGCCGCTGCTCGACCCGGCGATGTGGCGCTGGGGCGCGATGATGCTGGCCAACTGCACCGCCAAGGCCTACGCGCTGAACAAGAGCCGCATGGTGCCGATCGCCGAGTACAGCCGCGACTGCCTGAAGGCGCTGCGCGCCGAGACCGGCATTGGCTACGACGAGCGCGCGCAGGGCACGCTGCAGCTGTTTCGCACGCAGAAGCAGCTCGACGGCATCGCCAGCGATATCGCCATCCTCCAGCAATACGG
>JANMAP010000235.1:0-12375 GCA_031359905.1 Burkholderiales bacterium
CTGGCTGTTCGACCTTGAGCCGGCGCGCATCCAGGTCGTGCTGCACCCACAGAGCATCATCCACTCGATGGTTGTCTGTCGCGACGGATCAGTGCTGGCCCAGATGGGCACGCCGGACATGAAGGTGCCGATCGCCTACGGGCTGTCGTTTCCCGAACGCATCGAATCGGGCGCCCCCCGGCTGGATTTCCAGAGCCTACAGGCGCTGAGCTTCGAACCCCCCGACGCGCGACGCTTCCCCGGCCTGCAGCTGGCCTGGGACGCGCTGGCTGCCCCGGCAGGCAGCACCGCGGTGCTGAACGCCGCCAACGAAGAAGCGGTGGCCGCTTTCCTCGAAGGAACCATCGCCTTCACGGCGATTCACACGGTCAACGCCCGCACGGTAGACCATTTCGCCGCCCGTCTGGGTCCCGTCGCCGCCATCGACGACCTGCTGGATCTCGACCGCCGCGCCCGCGAGCGGGCCCAGCGACTGATCAAGGAGTCGATCGCGTGATCGTCACTGTTCTGGCCTTTCTGCTGACCCTCGGTGTGCTGGTGGTCATTCACGAGTACGGCCACTACCGCGTCGCGGTGGCTTGCGGCGTCAAGGTGCTGCGCTTCTCGGTCGGCTTCGGCCGCGTCCTGTGGCGCCGGCAAAGCGGGCCGGATGCCACCGAATTCGTGCTCTGCGCGCTGCCGCTGGGCGGCTACGTGCGCATGCTCGACGAGCGCGAGGCGCCGGTGCCGGTTGGCGAGCAGGCGCGCGCCTTCAACCGCCAGCCGCTGTCGCGGCGCGCGGCGATTGTCTCGGCCGGACCGCTGGCCAACCTGGCGCTGGCGGTGCTGCTGTACGCCGCGGCGCACTGGATCGGCATCGACGAGCCGAAGGCCGTGTTCGGCCCGCCGGTGCCGGCCAGCCTGGCCGAGCGGTCTGGCCTGCGCGCCGGCGATTGGGTGCGCTCGCTGGCCCACCGCAGCGACGACTGGCAGGACGTGCAATCGATGAGCGACCTGCGCTGGGAAATCACCCAGGCCGCGCTGCGCCAGCAGCCGCTGCAGTTGCAGGTCACGCAACGCGACGGACGCAGCCCGCGCACGCTGCGGCTGGACCTGACCGGCATCGAGCCGCGCGAGGTCGACGCCGGGCTGATCAAGCGCCTCGGCCTGGGCGGCCCGTACAGCGAACCGGTGCTCGGCGAGATCAAGGCCGCGGGCCCGGCCGAACGCGCCGGCCTGCGCGCCGGCGACCGCGTGCGCAGTGTCGACGAGCAGCCCATCGCCGACGCGCAGACATTGCGCGATCGCATCCGCGCCGGCCTGCGCGACGGTGTCGGACAGCCGCAGCGCTGGGCGGTCGAACGCGCCGGCCAGGTGGTGATGGTGACGGTCACGCCGCGCGCGGCCAGCGACGCCGCCGATGGCAAGAAAGTCGGCCGCATCGATGCCTTCGTCGGCCAGCCGCCCGAGATGGTGACGGTGCGCCACGGGCCGCTCGAAGGCCTGTGGCTGGGTGTCACGCGGACCTGGGACGTCTCGGCGCTGACCGTCAAAATGCTCGGCCGCATGCTGATCGGCGAGGCCTCGATCAAGAACCTCAGCGGGCCGTTGACGATCGCCGACTACGCCGGCCAGTCGGTGCAGCAGGGGCTGGCCTACTACCTTGGGTTCCTGGCGCTGGTCAGCGTCAGCCTGGGCGTGCTCAACCTGCTGCCGCTGCCGATGCTCGATGGCGGCCACCTGATGTATTACATTTTCGAAGGCGTGACCGGACGCCCGCCCTCCGACCTCTGGCTGGCCCGGCTGCAGCGCGGCGGCATCGCCGTGCTGATGCTGATGATGTCGGTCGCCCTCTACAACGACGTGGCCCGCTTGCTGGGCCTGCAGTGAATCCCATGCTCCCTGTTTCCCCGATCGGGCCGCTGCGCCCTGTGGCGGCGATCGTGATGGCCCTGGCGGCCGTGGCGGCACCCTCAGCCCATGCCATCGAACCCTTCGTGCTCAAGGACATCCGCATCGAAGGGCTGCAGCGCACCGATCCCGGCACGGTGTTCGCCGCGCTGCCCTTTCGCATCGGCGACACCTACACCGACGACAAGGGCTCGACCGCGCTGCGTTCGCTGTTCGCCACCGGCCTGTTCAAGGACGTGCGCATCGACATCGAAGGCCAGGTCGCGGTGGTCATCGTCGACGAACGCTCGATCATCGCCAGCGTGGCTTTCGTCGGCCTGAAGGAATTCGACAAGGATCCGTTGACCAAGTCGCTGCGCGACGCCGGCATCGGCGAAGGCCTGCCGTTCGACCGCGCGCTGATCGACCGCGCCGAGCAGGAAATCAAGCGCCAGTACCTCAGCCGCAGCCTGTACGGCGCCGAGGTCGTGACGACGGTGACACCGCTGGAGCGCAACCGCGTCAACGTGACCTTCACGATGACCGAAGGCGACGCTGCGCGGATCCGCGACATCCGCATCGCCGGCAACACGGCGTTCAGCGAATCGACCCTGCTCAATCTGTTCGAGTTGACGCCGACCGGCTGGCTCACCTGGTACAGCAAGTCCGACCGCTATTCGCGCACCAAGCTCAATGCCGACCTGGAGAAGCTGCGCGCCTACTACGTCAACCGCGGCTATCTTGAATTTACGATCGAGTCGACGCAGGTCACCATCTCGCCCGACAAGCAAACCATCGCGATCGCTATCTCGGTCAAGGAAGGCCAGCCGTACACCGTGACCTCAGTCCGGCTGGAAGGCGACTACCTCGGCAAGGAGGCCGAGTTCCGCACCCTGGTGGCGCTGCGCGCCGGCCAGCCCTACCGCGGCGACGCGGTGGCCGACACCGCCCGGCGCTTCGGCGACCTGTTCGGCCTGTACGGCTACGCCTTCGCCAAGGTCGACCAGCGCCCGGAGATCGACCGCGCCACCGGCCAGGTCGCCGTGGTGCTGACCGCCGACCCGCAGCGCCGCGTCTACGTTCGGCGCATCGAGGTGGCCGGCAACACGCGCACCCGCGACGAGGTCATCCGGCGCGAATTCCGCCAGCTCGAATCCGCCTGGTACGACGGCGGCCTGATCAAGCTGTCGAAGGACCGGGTGACGCGGCTGGACTACTTCAAGGAAGTCGAGATCGAGAACAACGAGGTGCCGGGGGCGCCCGACCAGGTCGATCTGGTCGTCAACATCACCGAAAAGCCAACCGGCAACCTGATCGTCGGCGCCGGTTACTCGAACGCCGAGAAGCTGACCTTCAACGCATCGATCAAGCAGGACAACGCCTTCGGCACCGGTAACTACCTGGGCATCGAGGTCAACACCAGCAAGTACAACCGCACGCTGGTGCTGAGCACCGTCGATCCGTACTTCACGGTCGACGGCATCTCGCGCGCCATCGATGTCTTCTACCGCGTCAGCCGCCCGTTCAACAGTCTGGGCGACACCTACGACCTGAAGACGCCGGGCGCAACCATCCGTTTCGGGGTGCCGTTTTCGGAATACGACACGGTGTTCTTCGGCGCCGGTGCCGAACGCACCGAGATCGGCACCAGCACCGGCATCCCGCTGAGCTATCTGAACTACCGCGTGCTGTACGGCGACCGCAGCAATTCGTTCCCGCTGACATTGGGCTGGTCGCGGGATGCGCGCGACAGCGTGCTGACACCCACCGCCGGCCGCTACCAGCGTGTCAACATCGAAGCCAGCCTGTTCGGCGATGTGCGATACACCCGCGCCAACCTGCAGTACCAGGAGTACTGGAGCCTGCCGTGGCGCATGTCGATCGGCGTCAATGCCGAGGTCGGCATCGGCAAGGGCCTGGGCGGCAAGCCGTACCCGGTGTTCAAGAACTTCTACGGCGGCGGACTGGGCACCGTGCGGGGCTTCGAGCAAGGCTCGCTCGGCGTGGTCGACCCCACCGGGGCCTACATCGGCGGCAACCGCCGCCTGAACATCAACACCGAGCTGTACTTCCCGGTGCCCGGCACGGGCAACGACAAGTCGCTGCGCATCTTCGCCTTCGCCGACGCCGGCAACGTCTGGCGCGAAGGCGAGAAGATCGAAGCCTCGTCGGTCCGCTCGTCGGTGGGCGTCGGGCTGAGCTGGATCTCGCCGGTCGGCCCCTTGAAGCTGAGCTACGGCAAGCCGGTCAACGTCGAGCGCAACGATAGAATCCAGCGTTTCCAATTCCAGATCGGGACTGCGTTCTGATGAAGACTTCTGCCATCCAATGGATCGCCGCCTTGTCGGTGGTCATGGTGTGCTCGGCCCCGGCCGTCGCACAAGAGCTGAAGATCGGCTACGTCAACAGCGAACGCGTGCTGCGCGAAGCCGCCCCGGCCAAGGCCGCGCAGTCCAAGCTCGAAACCGAGTTCAGCAAGCGCGACAAGGAACTCAACGATCAGGCAGCCAAGCTCAAGGCGGCTGCCGACAAGCTCGAAAAAGACAGCCCGACGCTGGCTGAAAGCGAACGGGGCCGCCGCCAGCGCGAACTCGTCGAGCAGGACCGCGACCTGCAGCGCAAGCGCCGTGAATTCCAGGAAGACCTGAACCAGCGCCGCAACGAAGAACTGTCCAGCGTCGTCGAGCGCGCCAACCGCGCGATCAAGCAGATTTTCGACACCGAGAAGTACGACGTCATCCTGCAGGAGGCGGTGTTCGCCAGCGGCCGCGTCGACATCACCGACAAGGTGATCAAGGCGCTGAACAGCCCGGCGCGCTAGAGACCGAAGCGCACAGCGCGTCACCGCGGTGCGTGCCCGCCTCGACGCTTTGAGCCAGCTGCTCGGCGGCGAATTGCTCGGTGACGCGGCGCTGCAAGTCAGCCGCATCGGCCCGCTGGAAACCGCTGATGCGACGACCATCGCATTCCTGTCCAACCCGCGCTACCAGGCACAGCTGGCCGCCTCTGCGGCCGCGTGCGTGATCGTCGGCCCGACGATGCGCGACGCGGCGGCGGCCCGCGGCGCGGCCATCGTCTGTACCGATCCCTACCTGGCGTTCGCCCGGCTGACGCAGTGGTGGGCGGCCCGCACGCGGACCGCGGCCGTTCCCGGCGTGCACGCCTCGGCGGTGGTCGAGTCCGGAGCGTCCATCGACAGCACGGCCAGCATCGGCGCGATGGCCTTCGTCGGCGCCGGTGCGCGCATCGCCGCCGGCGCGGTGGTCGGCGCTCAGGTCTTCGTCGGCGCGGGCGCCGAGGTCGGCGCGGGCAGCGTCCTCAAGCCGCGGGTGGTGCTCGGCGAGGGTTGTCGTATCGGTGCCGCGGGCATCGTGCACAGCGGTGCGGTGATCGGCGCCGACGGCTTCGGCTTCGCGCCTGACGGCGGGCGCTGGGAGAAGATCGAACAGCTCGGCGGCGTGGTCATCGGCGACCAGGTCGAGATCGGCGCCAACACCTGCATCGACCGCGGCGCGCTCGAAGACACGATCCTCGAAGACGGCGTCAAGCTCGACAACCTGGTGCAGATCGGTCACAACGTTCGCGTCGGTGCGCACAGCGCCTTCGCCGGGTGCGTCGGCGTGGCCGGCAGCGCGCACATCGGCCGCCACTGCACAGCCGGCGGCGGCGCCATCATCCTCGGCCACCTGACGCTGGTCGACCATGTGCACATCACCGCAGCCACCGTGATCACGCGGTCCATTCACCAGCCCGGCCAGTACAGCGGCCTGTTTCCCTTCGACGACAATGCCAGCTGGGAGAAGAACGCCGCCACGCTGCGGCAGTTGCACGCGCTGCGCGAGAGGCTGCGCGCACTCGAAAAGAAGGCCTGACCATGTTGGACATCCAGCGCATCCTGCAGAAGCTGCCGCACCGTTATCCGTTTCTGCTCGTCGATCGGGTGATCGAACTCGAAAAGCACGTGCGCATCAAGGCGCTGAAGAACGTCAGCATCAACGAGCCGTTCTTCAGCGGCCACTTTCCGAACCGGCCGGTGATGCCCGGTGTGCTGATGCTCGAGGCGCTCGCCCAGGCTGCGGCACTGCTGTCTTTCGAATCGCAGGACGCCGAGCCCGATGACAAGACCGTCGTCTATTTCGCCGGGATCGACGGCGCGCGCTTCAAGCGCCCGGTCGGCCCCGGCGACCAGTTGATTCTTGAAGCCACGATCGACCGCGTGAAGGCCGGGATCTACAAGTACAAGACCCGCGCCACGGTCGATGGACAGCTGGCGGTCGAAGCCGACCTGATGTGCACCGTCCGCAGGCTGGCTTGACGGCAGCCGTTCCGTCGCGGATGGCTGCCATGACCAGGATCCACGCCAGCGCCATCGTCAACCCGGGGGCCGAACTGGCCGGCGACGTCACCGTGGGGCCCTACGCGGTCATCGGCCCTGGCGTACAGATCGCCGCCGGCAGCAGCATCGGCGCGCATTGCGTGATCGACGGGCCGTGCCGCATCGGTCGCGACAACCGCATCTTCGCCCATGCAGCGATCGGCGGCGCGCCGCAGGACATGAAGTACCGCGGCGAGCCGACATCGCTGGAAATCGGCGAGCGCAACACCATCCGCGAGTTCTGCACCCTCAACCGCGGCACGGTGCAGGACGATGGCGTCACGCGCATCGGCGACGACAACTGGATCATGGCCTATGTGCACATCGCCCACGATGTGCAGCTCGGCAGCCGCACGATCCTGGCCAACAACGCGACCCTGGCGGGCCATGTCCACATCGGCGATTGGGTGCTGGTCGGCGGGCTGTCAGGGGTGCATCAGTTCTGCAAGATCGGTGCGCATGCGATGACGGGCTTTCAAAGCCATGTCTCGCAGGACGTGCCGCCGTTCATGATGGTCTCGGGCAACCCGCTGGCCGTGCACGGCTTCAACATCGAAGGCCTGCGGCGGCGCGGCTTCTCGCGCGAGCGCATTGCCCAGGTCAAGCGGATGCACCGCCTGCTGTACCGCGACGGACTGACGCTCGAACAGGCACGGTTGGCGATCGATGCCTTGCGTGGTGGGGTGCCCGAGGGTGATGCCGATGTCCGGCTGCTGCTCGACTTCCTTGCCGCCTCGACGCGCGGTATCGCCCGTTGAACGGCTGCCGGGCCGAACGGCTGGTGGCGGGTCGGTGATCTGAATGCGCCTGAGCATGGTGGCCGGCGAAGCCAGCGGCGACCTCCTCGCTGGTTTGCTGCTGGGCGGCCTGCGTCAGCGTTGGCCGGGGCTGCAGGCGCAGGGCATCGGCGGGCCGCGCATGGCCGAGCAGGGCTTCGAGGCCTGGTGGCCGCACGACAAGCTCGCGGTGCGTGGCTATGTCGAAGTGCTGCGCCATTACCGCGAGATCGCGGGCATCCGTGATGCACTCGCCGCGCGGCTGCTGCATGACCCGCCGGCGGCGTTCATCGGCGTCGACGCGCCGGATTTCAATCTCGGCCTCGAGGCGCGGTTGAAGGCCGCTCGGGTGCCGGCGATCCACTTCGTCTGCCCGTCGATCTGGGCCTGGCGTGGCGGCCGGGCGCGCAGGATGCAGGCCAGCTGCGACCATGTGCTGTGCCTGTTCCCGTTCGAGCCCGAACTGCTGCATCGGCATGGCGTGGCGGCGACCTACGTCGGCCACCCGCTGGCCGATGCGATCCCGCTGCAGGCGCCGCGGGGCGCTGCGCGGGCTGCGCTCGGCCTGGCCGATGGCGACCGCGTGGTGGCATTGCTGCCGGGTAGCCGTCGTTCAGAGATCCAGTCCATCGCGCCGGCCTTTCTGCAGGCCGCGCGGCTGCTGCACGCCGGAGAGCCCGCGCTGCGCTTCGTGCTGCCGGTTGCCGGCGGCCTGCGTGCGCAGATCGAGCCGCTGTGCCGTGAGCACGCCGCCGGCGTGCCGCTGCAACTGCTCGACGGGCAGTCGCACACCGCCCTGGCGGCCTGCGACCTGACCTTGATCGCCAGCGGCACGGCCACGCTCGAAGCCGCGCTGTTCAAGCGGCCGATGGTCATCGCCTACCGCATGCATCCGCTCAGCTGGCAGATCATGAAGCGTCTGCACTACCAGCCCTGGGTCGGGCTGCCGAACATCCTGTGCCGCGACTTCGTGGTGCCCGAGCTGCTGCAGGCCGATTGCGCGCCGCGGGCCCTGGCCCGCGCCGTGCAAGCCGGTCTGGACGACACCGTGGGCGCGGCCCGCGTCGCCGAGCGCTTCACCGAACTGCACCACCTGCTGCGTCGCGACACCGCGCGCTGTGCCACCGATGCGATCGCGCAAGTCCTCGGCCGCTGAGCAATTGCACTTCGAGTGGGAGCCGGCGGGACTGGTCGCGGGCGTCGACGAGGCCGGCCGCGGGCCGCTGGCCGGGCCGGTGGTGGCCGCCGCGGTGATCCTCGACGACCTCGATCCGATCGCCGGGCTGGCCGATTCCAAGGTCCTGACGCCATTGCGCCGCGCCCGGCTGTTCGACCACATCCGCGCCCGCGCGCTGTGCTGTTCGATCGCCAGCGCCAGCGTCGAGGAGATCGACCGCCTGAACATCCTGCAGGCCACCCTGCTGGCGATGCGCCGCGCCGTCGACGGCCTGCGGCTGCGGCCTCGGCACGTGCTGGTCGACGGCAACCGCCTGCCGGTGCTGCCGATGCCGGCCACCGCGGTGGTCCAGGGCGACGCCCGGGTGGCGGCCATCTCCGCGGCGTCGATCCTGGCCAAGGTGCGGCGCGACCGGCTGTGCGACGAGTTGCACAGTTCTTATCCGCACTACGGCTTCGACGCGCACAAGGGCTACGCCACCGCCGCCCATCTGGCGGCGCTGCAGGAACACGGGGCCTGCGCCGCGCACCGCCGCAGCTTTGCGCCGGTGCGCCTGGCGCCCTTCCGCGGCGAAGGCGCACCGTGAACGAGCCGCAGCGCATCAGCGCGCGCGACAACCCGCTGCTGCAGCGCATTCGCAAGCTCCAGCGCGACAGCGCCGGCTACCGCCGCGCGGGCCAGGTCTGGCTGGAGGGCGAACATCTCTGCGCGGCGCTGCAGTCGCACGGCCTGCCGGCCGTGCAGGCGCTGCTCAGCGACGACGGCTGGCGCGATCCGGCCTTGCGAAGGCTGTCCGCCCATGCCGCGCGCACGGCGGTGGTTTCCGACGCGCTGTTCGCTGGCGTCAGCGGGCTCGAATCGCCGGGCCGCATCGGCATGTTGATCGACCTGCCGCCGGCCACGGTGCCGCTGGCGGGCGTGGCCAGCGTGGTGCTCGACCGCGTGCAGGACGCCGGCAATGTCGGCAGCATCCTGCGCAGCGCCGCGGCCTTCGGCGTGCGCCAGGTGCTGGCCTTGCAGGGCACCGCAGCACTGTGGTCGCCGAAGGTGCTGCGCGCCGGCATGGGCGCGCATTTCGCGCTGCGGCTGGTCGAGCAACTCGACGCCGACGCCGTGCTGGCGCTGGAGCTGCCGATGGTGGCGACGAGTTCGCATGCGCCGACGCCCTTGCACCACGCCGCGCTGCCCGCGCCCTGCGCGTGGATCCTGGGCCACGAAGGGCAGGGCGTGTCCAGCGGTTTGCTGCAGGCCTGCGCGCTGCAGGTGCGCGTGCCGCAGCCGGGTGGCGAGGAATCGTTGAACGTCGCTGCCGCTGCGGCGGTGTGCCTGTGGGAATCGGTCCGCCGCGGTCTCGACCCCCGTTGAACGAAATTCAGTAGATCAGCCGGTCGGGCCGCAGGTCGCGCAGGATGGTGGTGGCGATCTCCTCAATCGACTTGTGCGTGCTCGACAGCCAGGCCACGCCTTCGCGGCGCATCATCGCCTCGGCTTCGTTGACCTCGTAGCGGCAGTTGGCCAGGCTGGCGTACTGGCTGCCGGGCCGGCGCTCGTTGCGGATCTGCGCCAGGCGCTCCGGATCGATGGTCAGGCCGAAGCATTTGCGCTTGTGCGGGCCCAGCGGCGTGGGCAGGCGGCCGCGGTCGAAGTCTTCGGGGATCAGCGGGTAGTTCGCGGCTTTGATGCCATGCTGCATCGCCAGGTACAGGCTGGTCGGCGTCTTGCCACTGCGGCTGACGCCAAGCAGGATGACGTCGGCCACATCCAGGTTGCGCGAACTCTGGCCGTCGTCGTGCGCCAGGCTGAAGTTGATGGCTTCGATGCGGTCGTTGTATTCGGCGCTCTGGCTGGCGTCGCTGAAGCGGCCGACGCGGTGGTTGCTCTTGACGCCGAACTCGACCTCCAGCGGTTCGACGAAGGTGCGGAACATGTCCAGCACCAGACCCTTGCAGTCAGGACTGGTGACGATGGACCGGACGTCGTCGTTGACCAGGGTGATGAAGACGATGGCCCGGCGGCCTTCGCGTTGACTGACCTCGTTGATCTCGCCGACCACGCTGTGCGCCTTGTCCAGGCTGTCGATGAAAGGCCGGCGCACATGGCGCGGCCGCGTCGGGAACTGCGCCAGGATCGAATTGCCGAAGGTCTCGGCGGTGATGCCGGTGCCGTCCGAGACAAAGAACACGGTTCGATCGGTCATGTGCGGAATGTGCGGAATCTGCGGGCTGCTGTTGGGCCTGCGCCTGGCCTGCTGGTCGGGATCATAAGGACGATGTCCGTAGAATCGATTGCAAATTCCGCTGCCTAGCCCCGACATGAACCGCACGCGCCTCCCACAAGCAGAAGAAATGGCCGTGTCGCGTGGTTCGCCGGCACATGCGGAAGCACCGGCTTTCTCACATCACGGAGCTTTCCCATGTCCCAGACCACCTTGGCGACCGCCCTGGTCGTGCCGTTTGAACAACTGAGGATGAGCGACGTCGAGGTCGTGGGCGGAAAGAACGCCTCGCTCGGCGAAATGATCAGCCAGCTGGCCGCGACCGGCGTGCGCGTGCCCGGTGGCTTTGCGACCACGGCCCACGCCTTCCGCCGATTTCTCGAACACGACGG
This sequence comes from Burkholderiales bacterium, assembly GCA_031359905.1. GTDB lineage: Bacteria > Pseudomonadota > Gammaproteobacteria > Burkholderiales > Burkholderiaceae_C > Rubrivivax. The sequence goes on from JANMAP010000235.1 coordinate 10,805, forward strand.
CCTGCGCCAGCGCATCGAGGATCGCCTGGCGACGCTCGACACCGACGACGTTCGCGCACTGGCCGAGGCCGGCGCGCAGATCCGCCGATGGATCGTCGACACGCCGGTCCCCGCCGACCTGTCGGCGGCGATTCGCGCCGAGTTCGATCGGCTGGTCGCCGGCCAGCCCGCAGCCAGCTTCGCCGTGCGCTCGTCGGCCACTGCCGAAGACCTGCCCGATGCGTCGTTCGCCGGCCAGCAGGAAACCTTCCTCAACGTCAGTGGCATCGATGATGTCCTGCACCGCATGAAGGAGGTCTTTGCATCGCTGTACAACGACCGCGCGATCAGCTACCGCGTGCACAAGGGCTTCGCGCATGCCGATGTGGCGCTGTCGGCCGGCGTGCAGCGCATGGTGCGTTCCGACCTCGGCGCGGCCGGCGTGTTGTTCACCATCGACACCGAAAGCGGCTTCAAGGACGTGGTCTTCATCACCAGCAGCTACGGGCTGGGCGAGACCGTGGTGCAGGGCGCCGTCAACCCGGACGAGTTCTATGTCCACAAGCCGACGCTCAACGCCGGTCGGCCGGCCATCATCCGCCGCGTGCTCGGGTCCAAGCTGCAGCGCATGGAATTCGCGCTCGACGAGGAACAGGTCGCCGACCCCGGGCAGCCGCGCAAGCTGGTCCGGGTGATCGACACTCTGCCCGAGCAGCGCAACCGCTATTCGCTGAACGACGCCGATGTCACCGAACTGGCGCGCTACGCGCTGATCATCGAGAAGCACTACGGCCGGCCGATGGACATCGAGTGGGGCAAGGACGGCATCGACGGCCAGCTCTACATCCTGCAGGCCCGGCCGGAAACGGTGAAGAGCCAGTCGGAAGGCCGTGTCGAACAGCGCTACAAGCTCAAGGGCAGCGGCCCGGTGCTGGCCGAAGGCCGGGCCATCGGGCAGAAGGTGGGCACCGGCCCGGTGCGGCTGGTGCGCAACACGGCCGAGATGGACCGGGTGCAACCGGGCGACGTGCTGGTCACCGACATGACCGTTCCGAACTGGGAACCGGTGATGAAGCGCGCCAGCGCCATCGTCACCAATCGCGGCGGGCGCACCTGCCACGCGGCGATCATCGCCCGCGAGCTCGGCATCCCGGCGGTGGTCGGCTGCGGGGACGCCACCGAACGCGTGCTGGAAGGTGCCTTGGTGACCGTGTCGTGCGCCGAAGGCGACACCGGCTATGTCTATGACGGGCTGCTGGACACGGAGATCTCCGATGTCGTGCGCGGCGAGATGCCGTACTGCCCGATCAAGATCATGATGAATGTCGGCAACCCGCAGCTGGCATTCGACTTCGCTCAGATGCCCAACAGCGGCGTCGGTCTGGCGCGGCTGGAATTCATCATCAACAACAACATCGGCGTGCACCCGAAGGCCATCCTCGACTACCCGAACATCGACGCCGACCTGAAGAAGGCCGTCGAATCCGTCGCCCGCGGCCACGCGTCGCCGCGCGCGTTCTATGTCGACAAGCTGGTCGAAGGCATCGCCACCATCGGCGCGGCGTTCTGGCCGAAGCCGGTGATCGTGCGGC
>JANMAP010000268.1:0-3792 GCA_031359905.1 Burkholderiales bacterium
TGAAGCTGATGGAGAACGGGCTGGCCGAGGCCGGCGCGATTCGCACGTCGGTGCTGGCCAGCACTTGCGTGGTCCGGATCTCTTCGACCAAAACGCCACTACACACGCTGCCTGGCGGACGCGTGCAATCGCAGTCACTGACCACGCCCACGGCATAGATCACGTAACAACTCATCGACGGGGAAGCGCCGAAGCGCACGAAAATCTGCTTGTTGCGTGCCACCGCCTCGCTGCGCGCGAATTGCAGGTCCGTGACCAACTCGGCATTGATGCCCTTCAGCCGCTGCTTGACGATCAGCTCGCGCATCGACGGAGCCGCCAGCGTGATCAGCAATACGGCGATGGCCACCACGACCATCAATTCGATCAGCGTGACCCCCTGCGGGGAGCGACGACGGATGCGCATGTTCATTTGCTCCAGCAACGATCCGGGTCGCTGACCTTGGCCGGTGCGATCGGCGCCGCGCACCCGTTGCAGCCACCATAGAACACATTCCCGCCGACCAGCTGCAGCCGCATCCGCGTGCAGCGCGTGTCGTTGGCCTGGGACAGGCCGCTGACGGGCAGGGCCGCCAGAACGTAGCCGTTGGCGTCGGCAGCCTCGATCGACACGGTGTAGAAGCCGCCGGCCGAGTTCTCGCAGCCCGTGCACAAGTCGCTGAGCGTCCCGGTGTAGGCCAGGTTGGTTGCTCGCCAGCGTTCCTGGCCTTGCTGGACAACGGTCAGCGCGGTCACCGCGTCGGACCGTCGCCCCTTGCGCACCGAATCGAGGTACGACGGCAGGGCGACCACGGCGAGCAACGCGATCACGACCAGCACGATCATGATCTCGACCAGCGTGAAGCCCAGCGGCACTCGGCGATTTCGACAGCGTTGCATCTCGGACCGGAGGTTAAGGCCTGTCGATCGCCCGGCCATGGGCTTGATCTGCCGTCTGTCGGTCATGCCCTGCCGTTCGTCAATCACCTGCCGTCGTGTTTTCCCCTCCGCTTCGAGTCAGCTAACAGGTCACGTAGCCCGGCAGGCCGCCGCCGACGCTGCAGACGCGGACCCGGCCCATGATGTTGACGACGGCATTCAGACGCAGCCCGCTGCGGCCCTGCACGGCCACGGTGGCGGTCGGCGTGACCGTTCCGCGGCTGGCATCGGCCAGCACCGAGCTGACGTTGGAGCGCAGGGTGACCGGGCCGGTGGCCTGAAAGTGCATGCTGCGCAGGGCTTCGCCGCTCCCGCTGCAGACCGTGGCCCCCTGGCCGTCGCAGCGGCAGTCACCGGCTGCGCCGGTGTGCACGATGTAGCAACTGCCGGCCGTGCCGCTGTCGAAGCTGATTCGCACGGACCGGTTGCGGGCGACTGCCAGGCTGCGGGCATGAGCCAGGTCGGTACGCAGCTGCGCTGCCGCGCCTTCGACGTGGCGCCGTTCGATGGCCCGCTGGATGCTGGGCGCCGCCGCGCCGATCAGGATGCCGGTCACGGCCAGCACGATGCTGGTTTCAACCAGGGTCAGGCCGCGCTGCTGGCGGGGTGCGGGTGCGTGGGGGTGCATCTGAGTCTCCGGGCTGCGTGTGGCGATGCAGCCAATGTAGAGACCGGATACAGACCGCGCGTCCCCCGCCGGCGGGCTTGATGGGGTGGTCCGAGGTGTGACACCCGGGCGGGGGCGCCCGGGGGGTGGGGTTCAGATGTCGCGGATCAATTGCCGGAAGGCGTCGACATCCTCGAACTCGCGGTACACCGATGCGAAGCGCACGTAGGCCACCTTGTCGATGCGCTTCAGTTCGCGCATCACCAACTCGCCCATGCGGGCGCTGGCCACCTCGCGCGCGCCGCTTGCCAGCAGCTTGTCCTGGATGCGCTCGAGCGCGGCGTCGACCTGCTCGACACTGACCGGACGCTTGCGCAGCGCCAGCATCATCGACGCGCGCAGCTTCGCGGGGTCGAAGTCGACGCGCGCGCCGTCCTTCTTGACCACCGCCGGCAGGGCGATCTCGGTGCGCTCGTAGGTCGTGAAGCGCTTGTCGCAGCGCAGGCATCGGCGACGCCGGCGGATGACGTCGCCTTCGTCCGATTCGCGCGTCTCGACGACCTGGGTGTCGTCGTGGGCGCAGTAGGGGCAGCGCATCGTCGGGTCAGCCGGCCGCCGCCGGGCAGCCCCAACGCGACCGAAGACCCTCGGCAGGTCGCGTCACGGCGCCGCGGCCAGCCCGCGGGCTCATCCGTAGACCGGGAAGTCGCGCGTCAGCGCTGCCACCTTGGCGCGCACTTCGGCCAGGCGGCCCTCGTCGCGGGGCTGGTCGAGCACGTCGGCGATCAGGTGCGCGGTCTGCCGGGCCTGCGCTTCCTTGAATCCGCGGGTCGTCAGCGCCGGGGTGCCCAGACGGATGCCGCTGGTGACCATCGGCTTCTGTGGGTCGTTCGGGATGCCGTTCTTGTTGCAGGTCATGTGGGCCGAGCCGAGGATGGCCTCGGCCTCCTTGCCGGTCAGGCCCTTGGGCCGCAGGTCGACGAGCATCACGTGGCTCTCGGTGCGCCCGCTGACGATGCGCAACCCGCGCTCGATCAGCGTGTCGGCCAGCACGCGCGCGTTGGCGACGACCTGCTGCTGGTACACCTTGAAACTGGGTTCGAGCGCTTCTTTGAAGGCGACGGCCTTGCCGGCGATCACATGCATCAGCGGGCCGCCCTGGATGCCTGGGAAGATGGCGCTGTTGATCTTCTTGGCGATGCCTTCATCGTTCATCAGCACGATGCCTCCACGCGGGCCGCGCAGGCTCTTGTGGGTGGTGCTGGTGACCACGTCGGCGTGCGGCAACGGGTTCGGGTAGACGCCTGCGGCGATCAAACCGGCGTAGTGCGCCATGTCGACCATGAAGTGGGCGCCGACAGCCCGTGCGACGCGTGCGAAGCGTTCGAAGTCAATGCGCAGGCTGTAGGCGCTGGCGCCGGCGATGATCAGCTTGGGGCGCTCGGCGTGGGCCAGACGTTCCATCGCGTCGTAGTCGATGGCTTCGTCGGCATCCAGCCCGTAGCTGACGACCCGGAACCACTTGCCGCTCATGTTCAGCGGCATGCCGTGAGTCAGGTGGCCGCCTTCGGCCAGACTCATGCCCATGATGGTGTCGCCTGGTTGCAGCAGGCCGAAGAACACCGCCTGGTTGGCCTGCGACCCGGAATTGGCCTGGACGTTGGCGAACTGCGCTCCGAAGAGCTGCTTGGCCCGATCGATGGCCAGCGTCTCCACCACGTCGACGTTTTCGCACCCGCCGTAGTAGCGCTTGCCGGGATAGCCTTCGGCGTACTTGTTGGTCAACTGCGAGCCCTGCGCAGCCATCACCGCGGGCGAGGTGTAGTTCTCGCTGGCGATCAGTTCGATGTGCTCTTCCTGGCGCCGGTTCTCGGCTTGGACGGCCGTCCAGATCTCGGGGTCCACGCGGGCCAGCGGGGATGGGGTCAGGTCGAACATGGCAGTCCTCGTCACTCGAATCTGAAGGGGGTCGGCGGCGATCCACCCGGCGCACGCGCGTCCGACGGTGGACCAAGGGAGGGGGCGAGGCCGATTCGACCGCCCATCCGCAAAAGGGTTTGCCTCGACGGGCGGCCCGGGGTCTCGGCTGCTGGCGATCACCAGTTGGGCACCAGCCGTCGCCGGCAGCATGAGCTCAAAGTGCCAGTTGCCCAATCCATAAGCTCCGAGCAAACTCCAGCCAAGTAACAGCACCAAAGCAATCAACGCATTCAAGCCCACAAGTGTGCCAGTCCCTACACCCAGTCCAAGCCAGTACCAGACAAGGC
>JANMAP010000274.1:0-3271 GCA_031359905.1 Burkholderiales bacterium
CCGGTGGGGGCGCTGTGTGGGGCGGCGAGCAGCGCAGAGCCAGGGTCGGCGCGCGCAGCGCGCTTCGTGAACTGACTCGTCGGGGGTGTCTGAGCAGAGTGAGCGCAGCGAACGCCGCGAGTTACCCGACGCGACCCTGGATCGAGCAGCGCAGCGGAGTCGGCCTGCAAGGCCGACCGCTCCACCCTGCGCTCCCACCGGGCACCGCCTGCCGCGACGCGCCGACGCAGCAAACGCAGCAGGCGCAGCAGGCGCAGTCCCGCCGGGTACCGACTCAAACCCGTTCACTCGACCGCTCCGCAATCAACCCAGTCGGCTTCCAGGCCATCAGCAGGATCACCATGGCGAACGCGAAGACGTCCTTGTAGGCGCTCGGGATCGACGGCGTGATCAGCGGCAGCGCCACCGCGCCGAAGGTCTGCAGCGCCGCGAACAGGAAGCCGCCGAGGATGGCACCAAGAAAGTTGCCCAGCCCGCCGAGAATCGCCGCCGAAAAGCCGATCACCCCCAGCAGCAGCCCGATGCCGAAATTGACCTCGTTGTAGTACAGCCCGTTCATCACCCCGGCCATTGCCGCCAGCGCCGAACCCAGGCCGAAGGTGACCAGCACCACGCGCTGGAAGTCGATGCCCATCACGCGCGCCGTCTCGCCGTCCTGGGCCACCGCGCGGATCGCCAGGCCGAGCTTGCTGCGCGTGATCAGCAGATGCACGCCAGCAATCGTCGCCAGGCCGGCGGCCAGCAGCAGCAGGCTGTCGATCCGCAGCGCCAGTGGCCCCAAGTGCACTTCGCCGGCCGGCAGCAGCCGCGGGAAGGGCTTGGGGTTCGAGCCGTTGGGATAGAACAGCCGCACCGCCTCGCGCAGCGCCAGGCCGAACATCAGCGTCACCAGCAGCGTGTTGATCGGCGGCGCGTTCTTCAGCGGCAGCACCAGGTAGCGCGCGACGCAGGCGCCGACCGCCGCCGTCACCGCCACCGCGGCCAGCAGCATCAGCGCCAGCAGCAGCGCCGGGTGGGTGATGCCCAGCGCCCCGGCGCCGATCGAGGTGGCCAGCGCGGTGAAGCCGCCGAGCATCAGCACGTCGCCATGGCTGAACTTGATGACGTCGAGCACGCCGAAGAACAGCGTGAAGCCCACCGCCACCATCGCGTAGATCACGCCCAGCATCAGCGTGTTGACGAGGTACTGGCTGAGGATCTCTCCGCTCAATCGAACTCCCTGTCCGCCCGGCTTGCGGCGGCCCGACGCCCGGCCCGCATCCCTGCGCTCACTGGCCTGGCAGCTTGCGCTTCTTCGCCGCGTACTCGCTGTCTTCCCACAGCACCCACTTGTTGTCCTGCACCACGTACTTGCTGATCAGCGGCACGATGTTCTGGCGGTGGTCGTCGAAGCTCACCTTGCCGATGATGGTCTCGGCGTCCTTGGTGCTGTTGAGGACCGCGCGGACCTTCTTGCGGTCCGGGCCGACCTTCTCGATGGCGTCCATGATCAGCGTCGCTGCCGAGAAAGCGAACGGGCCGTAGGCTTCCGCCGGCTCGGGGTACTTGGCCTGCGTGTACTTGGCGATGAAGTTCAGCCCGCCGGGCAACTTTTCCCAGGGCGCGCCTTCGATGAACGACAGGCTGCCTTCGGCCAGGTCCTTGCCCAGGCCGTCGTGGTAGGCCGCGCTCTTGATGCCCGAGGTGCCTTCGAACACCGCCTTGATGCCCAGCTTGTCCATCTGGCTCTTGATGCGGATGCCGATCGGCGTCAGGCCGCCGAAGTAGACGACGTCGGGCTTCAACTCCTTGACCTTGGTCAGCTCGGCGGTGAAGTCCTGCTGGTCGGCGGTGACGCCGAAAGTCCCGACGATCTGCCCGCCGCTCTTGGCCAGGAACTGGCTGAAGTACTTGTTGTGGCCCTTGCCGTAGTCGGTGGTGTCGTGGATCACCACAAACTTCTTGTAGCCCAGGCCGGTCATGAACTTCGATGCCACCTCGTTCTGGTTGATCATCGTGCCGTTGACGCGGTGGATCTCCTTGTAGTCGTTGCCGTAGGTGATCTCGGGCAGCACCGCGCCCCAGACGATCACCGGCAGGCCGAACTTGTGATAGACGTCGGTGGTGCTCATGGCCACCGCCGAGCAGTAGTGGGTCACACCCGCCACGATGCTGTTGTCGGCCGCCGCCTTGGTCGCCACCTGCACGCCGACGTTGGGCTTGCATTCATCGTCGAGCACGACGAGTTCGTACCTGTACTTGGCCTTCGGATCGTCGTTGCGCAGCTTGACGGCCAGATCGGCCGAGTTGCGCCCGCCGAGGCCGTTGGCGGCCACGCCGCCGGTCAACGGGCCGATGAAGGCGATCTTCACCGTGTCCTTGGCCTGCACATCGGGTGCCGCCAGCGCGGCAACGAACAAGGCGAGTGCCGAGCCCAGCGGGGCGGCCCAGGCACGGCGGGGGGATCGGATCGGGTTCATGCAGAGGCGCTCCAGGGGCGGTGGTGGGTGGACGTTGCATCGGTGCGGCAAGGGCGATGATTTTGGCAGCAAGTCATGTGCCACCCGCCGCACCACGTCGACCGCAGCTTCAAGGCCGACGCGTGCCGCCAAGTGCCCAACGGCGCCGGCTCGTGCCTTTGTCATCGCAACCGATGAGGCGCAGCGCCGAAGGCGCATCCGGATTGGCTACGCTTGCGTAGGCCACGCGAAGACGGGAGCACCGACGGTCGGCGGTGGCGCCGCCGTACCCGGCAACAAGGAAGAAGTCATGGTCGAAGATCAGCGTCACGTTCCCTCGTCGCCCGCCGACTCCAGCCGTCGCGGAATGCTGAAAGCGAGCTTGGCGATCGCCCCCGCCGCCGCGCTGGGCTCCGCGCAAGCAGCCTGGAGCGGATACACGACGACGGCGTCCAGCCCTCCGACCACACCGTTTCTCGAACGTCTGCCGATCATCCCGTTGTTGCCCCGGCGACCGTTGAGCGATCCCGCGTTCGCGCAGCCACCGTCCAGCGCCCCGAACCGGGCGACCAACCCGGCCACAGGCCTGCCGTACGAGGGCCGCGGTGACGCACATCAGTTCCGCGAACTGAACCCGCCGCAGGAGTTTTTCGCGCAGCGCTTCGGTGCCGTGCCACCGATGTCGGTCCATCCGAATCTGCCGCTGCAGGTCAACTTCTGGGGCGCGAACCTGGGAGGCGATCTGTCGACCGACGCGCCGATGACGCCGCTGCCGACGATCGTCAGCCGCTACCAGGCAGGGGCCAACACGGCGATTCTCGTGCGCCGCTACA
>JANMAP010000306.1:0-1823 GCA_031359905.1 Burkholderiales bacterium
CCCAAGGTGAGGGCACCCATGATCCAGGCCAGCAGGTAGCGTTCGATCGAGCGCACTCAGTCTTCCGTGACGCGGTATCCCACGCCCCGCACGTTCTTGATGGCAGCCATGCCGAGCTTCTTGCGCAGGTGGTGCAGGTGCACCTCGATCGCGTTGCTGCCCACCTCCTCACCCCAGCCGTAGACGGAGTCCTCCAGCTGCTCGCGCGAAAGCACCGCACCGGGGCGCTGCATGAGCGCCTCGAGCACGGCGAACTCCTTGGCGGAGAGTTCGACGGCCTGGCCGTCCCGTGCCGCCGATTTGCGCACGGGGTCCAGCACGAGCGAACCGAAGCTGAGCAGCGGTGAGCCGCTGCCGACGTGCCTGCGCAGCAGGGCCCGAACCCGCGCCACCAGTTCGTCCAGGTCGAACGGCTTCAGCACGTAGTCGTCGGCGCCGGCCTCCAAACCGGCGATGCGGTCGCGCACGGTGTCCCGCGCCGTAACGATCAACACCGGCATCGAGTTGCCCCCGCTGCGCAGGGTGGCCAGGATCGCCATGCCATCCTTGCCGGGCAGGCCGAGGTCGAGCAGCGCCAGGTCGTAGACGCCATTGGCCAGCGACAGTTCTGCCGCGCGCCCGTCGGTGACCCAGTCGACGGCGAAACCGGCACGAGACAAGCCCTGCCGAACGGCCTTGCCGACCATGGTGTCGTCTTCGATGAGCAGGATTCGCATCGCGTTCGGGCGTGTCGGGGTCAGGGCTTGCCACTCGGTCGCAGCCCGGCGCGCAGCGACCGCGCCGCTCGATCATAGGCGGACAGAATCCGGCCGAACGTGGGCCGCAAGGGGCCGCGCAGCGCGCCAGCGGCGGCGGTGCCGGACAGCGCCAACGGCAGCGCGGCCAGAATGTCGAAAGGCAGGTGCACGCCGAGGTAGACCTGGCTCCAGCCGACCAGCAGCCCGAGCGCCAGCAGCGGAAACGACCACAGCGCGTAGCGCCTGGACGCCAGCGCCGCGAACGCCACGCTCCAGAAGACGGTCACTGGGTCGCTCGGCAATCCGGGGGCACTGCCGTGCGCGAGGTACTGTGTCCCGACATGCAAGGCAGACGGGCGTGGTTGGGGCCAGACGTGGGTCACGACCTGTGCCAGCCCCAAGGCGAGCAACATCGCCAGCACGATCTGCAGCAGTTCGGAGCGGGCGGCTTCGTCGCCGCGCCACCATGCGTGCGCCAGCATGAAGGGGATCAGGCCGATCGCCCAGCGCGCAAGCAGCAAGGCCAGCGCGATCCGACCCGGGCCCGAGCCGGGAGGCGCATTGATCAGCTCGAAAAGGTGCAGGTTGTCCATCGCGCGTTTCTCGGGCCCGATCGCGGCGCGAGTCGCGAGCCCACCCCAGACGGGCATCGTCGAGGAAGGCGACTTAACGCCAACTTACCGGGTCGCGCGCCCGCGACGCCCGCGGTGCCGGCTGCTACCTCGCCGCAGCGCGCGGCGCGACCGCGGCGCCCTGGATGCCGTGCCGCTGCAGCGCGGCGGCAACGAAGCCCGAGGCCTTCATCTCCTCGATGAAGCCGCCGAGCCAGGCTTGCGACGCGTCGCGGCCCTTCGGCACGCCCATCGCCTGCTCGATCACCATGAAGCGCCCGGGCAGCAGGCGCACGCCGCCGACCCGGCCGGCGTCGGCCTCCAGCTGCTGCCGCACGCCGGCAGCGACCTCCAGGCCCTGCGCCATGAACAGGTCGGTGACGGCGGGCGAGGACGGCGCGCGCACCAGCTCGGCGGCCTTCAGCTCGCGGGCGAGGAACAGGTCGTAGGCGCTGGCGCGCCCGACCGCGATGCG
>JANMAP010000345.1:0-10516 GCA_031359905.1 Burkholderiales bacterium
GCCTGGTGATCCGCGCGATCCGCGACTACTTCACCGCCGACGTCGGCGAGATATTGATCGACACCGACGACATCTACGACCAGGCGCAGCAGTTCATGGCCCACGTGATGCCGGAGACGGCCCACAAGGTGAAGCGCTACCGCGACGACGCGCCGCTGTTCAGCCGCTTCCAGATCGAACACCAGATCGAGACGGCATTCAGCCGCACGGTCAACCTGCCGTCGGGCGGGGCCATCGTCATCGACCACACCGAAGCGCTGGTCGCCGTCGACGTCAATAGCGCGCGCGCCACGCGCGGCAGCGACATCGAGGAAACCGCGACCCGCACCAACCTCGAAGCCGCCGACGAGATCGCGCGCCAGATGCGGCTGCGCGACCTGGGCGGCCTGATCGTCGTCGACTTCATCGACATGGAAGAGAGCAAGAACCGGCGCGAGGTCGAGAACCGCCTGCGCGACGGCCTGCGCTTCGACCGCGCCCGCGTGCAGTTCAGCTCGATCAGCAAGTTCGGCCTGCTCGAACTGAGCCGCCAGCGCCTGCGCCCGGCGCTCAGCGAAGGCAACCACATCACCTGCCCGCGCTGCAACGGCACCGGCCACATCCGCGACACCGAGAGCTCGGCGCTGCAGATCCTGCGCATGGTGCAGGAGGAGTCGATGAAGGACAACACCGCCGCCGTGCACGTGCAGGTGCCGGTGGAGGTGACCAGCTTCCTGCTCAACGAGAAGCGCACCGAGATCACCAAGATCGAACTCAAGCAGCGCGTCACGGTGCTGCTGGTGCCCAACAAGCACCTCGAAACGCCGAACTACAAGCTCGAGCGCCTGCGCCACGACGACCCGCGCCTCGAAGGTCTGCAGGCCAGCTACACGATGATCGAGGAGCCGAGCGACGAGGTCGGCATCACCCGCCGCGAGAAGACGACCAAGCCGCGCCAGGAACCGATGATCAAGGGCGTGCTGCCCGATCAGCCGGCGCCGCCGGCACCGCCGCCGCCCGCACCCCAGGTGGCCAAGGCGGTGCCCGCGCCTGCCTTGTCCGCTCCGGCGCCGATGGCCCCCGCTCCCAGCGCGGCGCCGGCCGCCGGATCGGGTTTCTTCGGGTTCATCAAGCGCCTGTTCGGCGGCGCCGAGCCGGCCACGCCAGCAGCGACGCCGGCCGCCGCTGTGCCGGCCACCGTCAGCGCGGCGACGCCGGCTGCTGGCGGGGACAAGCGGGAAGGTCGCCGCGGTGAGCGTGGCGGCCGCGGGGGCGAGCGCGGGGGTCGCGGGGGCGACCGCGGCGAGCGCGGTGGCCGCGACCGCGATGGGCGCGAGGGCCGTGAAGGTCGCGAAGCCCGCGCGGGCGGCGCCCGGCGCGATGCGCCGGCCGACGCCGCGGCGGCCCCGCTGGCTGAGCGCAGCCCGCGTGGCGAGCGTGGTGAACGTGCTGAACGTGCTGAAGGCCGTGGCGATCGCCAGGAACGCGGCGAGCGTGGTGAGCGCAGCGCCGAGCGCGGAGATCGCGGCGATCGCGGCGACGCGAGCCGCCGCGGCCCGCGCAGCGAGCGTCCGCCGTCAGCGGTGTCACCGCTGTCCGCCGATGCGACCACATCCGACACCGTGCAATCCTTCGTCGACACCGTGCCGCTCGACCCCGCCGCGGCTGCAGTCGCAGTCGACGGCGAACGGGACGGTACCCGTCGCCGCCGTCGGCGCGGCGGCCGTGATCGCGGCGAAGGGCGCGGTGACGATGCCGCCACGAGCCCGGGGAGCGATGCCGGAGAGGGGGCCGGAGGCGCCGGATCTGCCGAAGGTGGCGAACGTGGCGGACATGGCGAGAGCGGCGGTGAACGTACCGTGACCGCGAACGCCGAGGCTGGCGTCGACGAGGGCGGCAAACGCGTGGACAGCGATGGCGGCGAGCGCGAAGGCGGCAGCCGTCGCGGGCGCGGTCGTGGACGCGGCCGTCGCGGCGACGGCGAGAACGCTGTCCAGGACGGCGGCAGCACTATCGCCGCCACCGACAGCAGCGAAGGCGTGACGGCGGCCGTGGTGGCCGACGAGGCGGTACAGCCGCCGGCGCCGGTCGCGTCGTTCGCGGCCAGCGCGCCGCCTGCCGGGGCTCCAGTCATGGCGGCGTCCTTCGAGAGTCCCGCCGCGCCGATGCCTGCAGCCACGGCCGCACCGGCTGCGCCGGTGGCTTCGGTCGCTCCCGTCGCGCCCGTCGCGGTCCCCCCGCCGGAACCGGCCGCGCCAGCGCGCGTCGAGCACTACGAGCTGCCGACCGCCGCCCTGCAATCGCTGGCCAGCGCGGTCGGCCTTGAATGGGTCAATTCCGACGCCGACAAGATGCGCGCCGTGCAAGCCGCCATGGCCGCCGAGGAGCAGGCGCCGCGCGCGCCGCGGCAGCCCAGGCCGGCAGTCCTCGTCGACGACGGCCCGCTGGTGCTCGTCGAGACGCGCAAGGACCTGTCGCAGCTCAAGCTGCCGTTCGAAAGAGCCGCGGCACCCTGATCCGCAGCGGCCTGGCCGCGACGATCGATGCCCACGGGGGCGCCGGCTGACCGGCGCCCCCGCGTCGTTTCAGGGCAGGCGTTCGAGCGCGCGCTGGTAGACCGGGTCGTGCATCAACGCATCCCAGGTCGTGGGCGAGGACGTCGGCAGCAGCGCCTGGCGGCGCTGTTCGCTGTCGGGATCCGGGTGCCAGTGACCGTCGCGCGCCGCCCGCTGCAGGTCGTCGAGCAGCGCGTCGATCGCCTGGCCACCGTCGACCAAACTCTGGTTGCACAGCAGCACCAGATCGCAGCCAGCGTTCAAGGCTAAGCCTGCGGCCTCGGCGTAGGTCAGCGTGCTGCCGACGTTCGCGCCGAAGACGCCGTTGCGTGGTGCTGGCCCCCCGGCGGGGATGGACGCGCTCGACACGGCCTGGCTTGCGCCCAGATAGCGCGCGCCCTCCATGCTCAGATCGTCGCTGAAGACCGCACCGGTGAAGCCGAACTGGCCGCGCAGGATGTCCTTCAGCCAGCGCTCGGAAAAGCCGGCCGGGTGGGCGTCGACCTTGGGGTAGATGACGTGCGCCGGCATCACCGCCGTCAGCGCGGTGCTCAGCCACTCGTAGGGCCGGGCATCGTCGGCCAGGATGGCCTTCAGGCGGCGCCGGTCGACCGGCACCGCGACATGGCTGTCGGCCTTGACGAAGCCGTGCCCGGGAAAGTGCTTGCCGCAGTGGCCCATGCCGGCGCGCAGCAGGCCGTACATCAGGCTCTTGGCCAGCATCGACACGACACGCGGGTCGCGATGGAAGGCGCGGTCGCCGATGATGCTGCTGCCGCCGTGATCGAGGTCGAGCACTGGCGTGAAGCTCAGGTCGACACCGCAGGCGCGCAGCTCGGCGCCCAGCACCAGGCCCGCCGCGGTGGCGGCATCGGTGGCGGCCAGCGCGTCCTTCATCCACAGCTCGCCAAGCACGCGCATCGCCGGCAGGTGGGTGAACCCGTCGGTGCGAAATCGCTGCACGCGGCCGCCTTCGTGGTCGACGCAGATCAGCAGGTCGGGGCGCAGCGACTTGATCTCGGCGTTCAGCTCGACCAGCTGGCGCCGGTCGACCCAGTGCCGGGCGAAGTGGATCAGCCCGCCGGTCAGCGGGTGTTTCAGCCGCCGGCGGTCATCGGCGGTCAGGGTGGTGCCGGCGATGTCGAGCACGACAGGGGCATGGATGGTCATGGCGGGGAGACCTTGGTTTCGACGACGACGAACGAGGCCGCGTAGTCGGTCTCGTCGGTGACGGTGACATGGGCCTGCAGCGCACGGGCATCGAACCATTTGGCCAGCACGCCCGACAGGTGGATCACCGGCTTGCCGCTGGGCTCGTTGAGGATCTGGCACGCGCTCCATGTCATCGGCATGCGGATGCCCAGGCCGATGGCCTTGCTGAAGGCCTCCTTGGCCGAGAAGCGCGTGGCCAGGAAGCGCAGGCCGCGGGCCTCGGCGCGCGCGCGGCGGGCGTGGAAGACCTGCAACTCGGCCGGACCGAGCACGCGTTCGGCGAAACGCTCGCCGCGCCGCGCCAGCGTGGCCGCGATGCGGCGCACGTCGCACAGGTCGGTGCCGATGCCGTAGATCATCGCGCCACGCCGCTCAGGCCGGGACGCTGGCCCGGCGGATGCAGGCCTGGTACTGGCGCACCGTCTCCGTCAGGCCGAGTTCGAGGGCATCGCCGATCAATGCGTGGCCGATCGAGACCTCCAGCACATCGGGCACGGCCCGCAGGAAGTCGGCCAGGTTGTCGCGGTTCAGATCGTGCCCGGCATTCACGCCCAGACCCTGGGCCTGGGCGGCGCGGGCGGCCGCCGCGAAGCGCGCCAGCTGCGCGGCCTGTTCGACGCGGCCATGCGCATCGATGGCCTTGTCCTTGGAGGCGGCATGCGCGGCCGCGTAGGGTTCGGTGTACAGCTCGATGCGGTCGGCACCGATCGCTCGCGCCGCGGCCATCGCGTCGGGCAGCGGGTCCATGAACAGGCTGACACGGACGCCCAGCGCATGGCATTCGGCGATCAGCGGGCGCAGGCGTTCGCCGTCCGACGCGCCGAGCAGGTCCCAGCCATGGTCGCTGGTGAACTGGCCTTCGCTGTCGGGAACGAAGGTCGCCTGCCGCGGCTGGACGGCGCGGATGAACGCCATCAGGTTGTGGAACGGGTTGCCTTCGATGTTGTAGTCGGCCTGCGGCCAGGCGCGCAGCAGCGCGGCGAGCTCGTGGACATCGTGGCTGCGGATGTGCCGCTCATCGGGTCGCGGGTGCACGGTGATGCCATCGGCGCCGGCCTGCAGGCACAGCTCGGCCGCGCGCACCACGCTGGGGACGCCCAGGTGGCGCGTGTTGCGCAGCAGCGCAACCTTGTTGACGTTGACCGACAGCGCAGTCTGCCCGCTGTGGCGGGGGTCGACGGGAGCAACGAGCGGATTCATCGGTGGGCGGGTTCGGTGAGCCGCTGCACGTCGAGCCAGACCTGGCGCGTGCGCAGCGGCGAGCCCGCCAGATGATAGTGAAGCAGGCTGCGCAAGGGCCCGCGCAACAGGCCGGCCTGCCCGGCGCAGGCCCGGCGCAGCGCCGAAGGATCGCCGGCAATCAACGCGGCGTCGAGCGCTGCCCAGTCGTTGCCGCGCAGCCCGTCGACATCGGGCACGACGCCGGCTTCAGGATGCAGGGTGTAGCGACGATCGGCCTGCAACGGTTCGGCGGTCTGCGTCAGCAGCGACAGCTCCGGCAGCACGCCGATCTCGCGCAGCAGCAGCAGCTCGAAAGCGCGCAAGACGACCGCCTCGAGGCCTTCGCTGGGCGCCGCAGCCAGCGCCGACAGGGTCTCGGCGTAAGCGTCGAACAAACCGGGGTGCGGGTCCTGTCGGGCCAGCAGCTTGAGCAGCAACTCGTTGACGTAGAAGCCGGGGAACAGCGCCGCCGCGCCACCGAGCGGCACGCCGCCGGCCCATTCGGCGCTGCGCAGGTTATGGATCTCGGCGCCGGCATCGGCAGGTGTCTTGCCGAGCTGCACCTGGATCGCCTGGAACGGCAGCAGCACGGCGCGCAACTGCGACGTCGGCCGCTTGGCCCCCTTGGCTGCCACCACCACGCGGCCCTGGGCGCGCGTGAAGAGCTCGACGATCAGGCTGGATTCGCTCCAGTCGTGGCTGTGCAGGACGTAAGCCAGGAGCGAACCGGCCCGCCCGCCGCCGGGCCGCCCCACGCCGGGCGACGCCCCGGGGCCGCGCGGCCGCGGTTTCGGGCCCGCTGGAACGCGGCGCGGCGTCTTGACGACCGCATCATTCGTAGCCATAGGTTCGCAGGTGGTTCTCATCGTCGGCCCAGCCGGAACGCACCTTGACGAACAGCTCGAGGAAGACCCTGGCCTCCATCAACTTCTCCAGCTCCTGCCGCGCTTCGCTGCCGATGCGCTTCAGACGTTCGCCGCCGCTGCCGATGATCATGCCCTTGTGGGCATCGCGCTCGACGACGATGGTCGCGCTGATGCGGCGCAGCCCACCTTCCTCTTCGAACTTGTCGATCACGACGGTGGAGGTGTAAGGCAGTTCGTCGCCGGTCAGGCGGAACAGCTTCTCGCGCACGATCTCGCTGGCCAGGAAGCGGTCGCTGCGATCGGTCAGCGCGTCTTCCTCGTGCAGCCAGGGCTGCACGGGCAGGTAGGGCTCGACGATCTTGAACAGGCGCTCGACATCGGCCGGTTTTTCGGCCGACATCGGCACGTATTCGGCGAAGGCATGCCGTTCCTGCATCGTGCGCAGCCAGGGCAGCACGTCCTGGCGGCGGGCCAGCGCGTCGAGCTTGTTGGCGATCAGGATTGCCGGCTTGCCCTCGGGCAGCAGCGCCAGCACCTTGGCGTCGGGCAGGCCGAAGCGCGCGGCCTCGACGACGAACAGCACCACGTCGACATCGGCCAGCGACGACAGCACGGTGCGGTTGAGGTTGCGGTTGAGCGCCGCCGCATGCTTCATCTGGAAGCCCGGCGTGTCGACGAAGATGAACTGCGTGGCGCCGACGGTGCGGATGCCGGTGATGCGGTGCCTCGTCGTTTGCGCCTTGCTCGAGGTGATGCTGATCTTCTGCCCGACCAGGGCGTTGAGCAGGGTCGACTTGCCGACGTTGGGCCGGCCGACGATGGCAATCAGCCCGCAGCGCTGCGGCGGCGCGGCGTCGTCGGCCATGCCCGTGGCGGTGTTCACGAGCGCAGAGGGCCGCCGGGGCGGTCGCTGGCCTTCAGCGCATCGAGCAGACGGCGCGCGGCTTCCTGCTCGGCCGCGCGGCGAGATCGGCCTTCGCCGCATTCGGCCAGACCCAGTGCGGCCACCGCGCATTCGACCTCGAAGGTCTGCGCGTGCGCCTGGCCGCGGGTGGCGGTGATCCGGTAGGCCGGCACCGGGAAGCGCCGCGCCTGCAGCCATTCCTGCAGTTCGGTCTTCGCGTCCTTGCTCCAGCTCTCGGCCTCGGTGCCCTGGATGATGTCGCCGAACAGCGAGCGCACGACCTCGAAGGCTGGCGTGTAGCCGCCGTCGAGCAGCACCGCACCGATCAGTGCCTCGACGGCATCGGCCAGGATCGACGGCCGCTGCGCGCCGCCGCCACGGCTTTCGCCATCCGACAGGCGCATGACGTCGGGCAGGCCGAGCGCCAGCGCAACGCGGTGCAGGCTGTCTTCGCGGACCAGGTGCGCGCGCACGCGGGTCAGGTCGCCTTCGTCGCTGCCCGAGAAGCGCTCGTACAGCAGGGACGAGACGGCGAGGTTGAGCACCGCATCGCCGAGGAATTCCAGCCGTTCGTTGTGATCGGCGCCGAAGCTGCGGTGCGTCAACGCACGCGTCAGCAGGCTGTTGCTGGCAAAGCGGTGTCCGAGCCGTCGTTGCAGGGCCTGCAGCGGCACGGGCAAGGCATCGGGTCGGGAATCGGTGCCGGGCATCGGAGGGCGAGAGGCTACTTCGACCGGCCTTCGTACTTGATCAGCAGGAACACCGGGCCGAAGAGCTCGATTTCCTTGTTGTAGGCAAAGGCGATCACGACCTTGTCGTTCTCCTTCGTGATCGCCAGGTCCTTGTCGGTGATCGAGGTGATCGAATATTCGATGTCCTGCTGGCGGCGGAAGGCCGTGCGCACCTCAGCCACCGTCGGCGGCGCCGACTTGGCAATCTTGTCGACGGTGCGCTGGATGGTCGCGTATTCGTTGATCGTGGGCAGGGTGCGCACCAGCAGGTAGCCGATGAAACCGATGATGACCGCCCAGAACATCAGCCCGAACAGCGTCAGGCCACGCTGAGCGCGCCAGGGAGCAGTGTGCCTACCGATCGTCATGAGCCAGCGTCTCCTGCAAGGGGGTCGGACGGGTCGGAAGGGGTCAGCGGAACGCGCCGATGCGCCCCAGGTTGCCGAAGTTCATCCACACGAAGAATGCCTTGCCGACGATGTTCGCGTCGGGCACAAATCCCCAATAGCGCGAATCCTGCGAATTGTCGCGGTTGTCGCCCATCAAGAAGTAGTGGCCCGGCGGCACCTTGCAGGTCACGCCTTCGGGCGTGTAGCGGCAGCTCTCGGCCATCGGGAAGCGCTTGGGCTCGGACCCGTAGTAGGCGGGGCGCTTGGGGTCGACCAGGATCTTGTGCTCGACACCGGTCAGCTTCTCGCTGAACTGCGGCGCGTAGCGCACGCTGTCCTCGTCGTAGAACTCACCCAGCGGCTGGGTCTCGATGGACTGGCCGTTGATGATCAGCTTCTGGTTGATGTAAGCCACCTCGTCGCCAGGCAGACCGACCACGCGCTTGATGTAATCCTGCCGCGGGTCCACCGGGTAGCGAAAGACCATCACATCGCCGCGCTGCACCGGGTTGTTGTCGACGATCTTCTTGTTGATCACCGGCAGGCGGATGCCGTAGTGGTATTTGTTGACCAGGATCAGGTCGCCCACCAGCAGCGTGGGGATCATCGAACCGGACGGGATCTTGAACGGCTCGAAGAGGAACGAGCGCAACAGGAAGACCACCAGGATCACCGGGAACAAACCGGCCGTCCAGTCCAGCCACCAAGGCTGCATCAGCAGCTTCTGGCGCGCGGTCTCGACATCGCCATCGACCTTGGTGATGCCCATCTTCGTCAATTCGGCGCGGCGCCTGACGTCCTGCTGCAGCAGTTCGGCAGCCGCTGCCTCGCGGGCCGGCTTGAAGCGCAGACGCTCGGCCACCCAGTAGGCCAGCGTGACGATGGTCAGCACGAACAGCAGCAGCGAGAAGTTGCCGCTCCATTGACCCAGGAACCAACCGCCGAGATACACAAGCAGCACACCGTAGAGGGCGGCCGTGAGGGAACTGATCAAGATCAACCGTCCACTTGGAGAATGGCCAGAAACGCTTCCTGCGGCACCTCGACGGAGCCGATCTGCTTCATGCGTTTCTTGCCGGCCTTTTGTTTTTCGAGCAGCTTCTTCTTGCGCGTGATGTCGCCGCCATAGCATTTTGCCAGCACGTTCTTGCGCAGCGCCTTGATGTTCTCGCGCGAAATGATGTTGGCGCCGATCGCCGCCTGGATGGCCACGTCGTACATCTGGCGCGGGATGATCTCGCGCATCTTGGCCGCCACCTGGCGCGCGCGGTACTGGCTCTGGCTGCGGTGCACGATCAGGCTGAGCGCGTCGATGCGGTCGCCGTTGATCAGCATGTCGACCTTGACGACGTCGGCAGCGCGGTACTCCTTGAACTCGTAGTCCATGCTGGCGTAGCCGCGCGACACGCTCTTCAGCTTGTCGAAGAAATCCAGCACGATCTCGGCCAGCGGCATCTCGTAGGTCAGCATCACTTGCCGGCCGTGGTAGCCCATGTTCAGCTGCAGGCCGCGCTTCTCGTTGGCCAGCGTCATCACCGGGCCGACGTATTCCTGCGGCATGAACAGGTGCACCGTGACGATGGGCTCGCGGATCTCGGCGATGCGGCCTTGGTCGGGCATCTTGCTTGGGTTCTCGACCTCGATGACATGGCCGTCGATGCCGCCCAGCTGGACCTCGTAGACCACGCTGGGCGCGGTGGTGATCAGGTCCTGGTCGAACTCTCGCTCCAGCCGCTCCTGCACGATCTCCATGTGCAGCAGGCCGAGGAAGCCGCAGCGGAATCCGAAGCCCAGCGCCTGGCTGACCTCGGGTTCGAAGCGCAGGCTGCTGTCGTTGAGCTTCAGCTTGTCCAGCGCGTCGCGCAGCTGGTCGTACTCGCTGGCCTCGGTCGGGTACAGGCCGGCGAAGACCTGCGGCTTGATTTCCTTGAAACCGGGCAAGGCCTCGGTCGCCGGGCCGAGGTTGTTGGGCAGCTTCTTGTCCAGCGTCAGCGTGTCGCCGACCTTCGCCGCGTCGAGTTCCTTGATGCCGCTGATGATGAAGCCGACCTCGCCGGCGCGCAGCGTGTCGCGCGGCAGACTCTTCGGCGTGAAGACACCCATCTGCTCGACGTTGTAGACCGTGTTCGTGGCCATCATGCGGATGCGCTCGCCCTTGGACAGCGAGCCGTCGACCACGCGCACCAGCATCACCACGCCGACGTAGTTGTCGAACCAGCTGTCGATGATCATTGCCCGCGGCGGCGCGTCGGGGTTGCCGCGCGGCGCTGGCATGCGGGTGATGACGGCCTCGATGATCTCGTCGATGCCCATGCCAGTCTTGGCACTGCAGGGGATGGCGTCGGTGGCGTCGATGCCGATGACGTCCTCGATCTCCTGCTTGGCGTTCTCGGGGTCGGCCGACGGCAGGTCCATCTTGTTGAGCACCGGCACGACCTCGACCCCGAGGTCCAGCGCGGTGTAGCAGTTGGCCACTGTCTGCGCCTCGACGCCCTGGCTGGCGTCGACGACCAGCAACGCACCCTCGCAGGCCGACAGCGAGCGGCTGACTTCATAAGAGAAGTCGACATGGCCCGGCGTGTCGATCAGGTTCAGGTTGTAGACCTGGCCATCGCGGGCGGTGTAGCTCAGCGCCGCGGTCTGCGCCTTGATGGTGATG